>JBFLZV010000096.1:0-1739 GCA_040756035.1 Pseudomonadota bacterium | reverse complement strand
CGACTGCGAGATGCAAGGTGAAGTTGGGGTTCGCGTTGCTCACCCCAACCTACAAACTACTCAAATGGTTAAAACTCGGCATCCTTGGCGTCTTGGCAGTTCATTTTGTTAGAGTCCTTAATTCTTCTTCCGCAACTCCATCATTTTGCCGCTGTGTTGGATTTCCAGGCGGTTTAGAAAAGACATGCCCAGTAGGACTTCCGTCGGGTTGTTGCCGTCCAGCACCAGCGCGTCGACGTCGCGCAGTTCGATGTCGCCGACGCGCACGCGGTTGAGTTTGATTTGATAGGCGGGCGCCACGCCGGAGGCGGTGCTGGTCATGCTCGGTTGGCCGATCACGCGGAAGTCTATCCCCAGGCGTTTCGCCTCGACGGCGTTCATCGCCACCAGCGTGGCGCCGGTATCGACCAGGAAATTCACCGGCATGCCGTTGATGCTGCCCACCGTGAGATACATGCCCTGCGGGTTCGGGTAAAGCTGCACCGCGATGTGCTTGGGCGCGGCGAAGTTGGTGTTGACCTGACTGCCTAGCGGATAAGTGGTGCGCTTGCCCGCGGCTTCGAGCACGGCGCCGTTGCTACTCGCGGAAATCAAGGTAATGCCTTCCGGACTAGCCTGGCCGGGCGCCAGCGTGTATTGCTTGCCGTTGATGCTGACCACGGCCTTGTCCTTGAACAGGCCCAGCACCATGACGTTGTCCGCCGCCGCATTCAAGCCCGCCAGCGCCAGCAGCATTCCCCCCATTAATTTCGCCACGCGCATTGTTATTCGCTGTTTTGGTTGACCTCGTGTTCGAGGCGCTCGATGGCGTCGAGAATGGTGACGAATTGCATACCGAAGGGGCTTAACGTGTATTCGACGCGCGGCGGAATTTCGGGAAATTCATGGCGCTGCAAGATACCGTAGTTCACCAATTTTTTCAGACGCTCGTTGAGCACTTTGGTGGCCAAACCTTCCACACTGCGCTCCATGGCGCCGGGACGCGCCACGCCGCGTCGCACCAGTTGCAGCACGGTGAGCGACCATTTGCAGCCGATGATGTCCTCCACCATGCGGTTCACAGGCGGCTTCGTGTGGCCGGGCATAATCTTTTTTACGTTGGCGGTCATAAAGTTACACCGGAAAGTACCTATCCTACCAGATTGTGCCTGCTTATATCAGTGCCCGGAATAAGCTAGTTTAGCGCGTCTCTAACAACGATTTAGGAGGATATCATGAGCAAGCTTTTCACAAGATTCAAGCCGGCTTTTTTAATCGCCGCGGTCGCGGCGCTGGCGTTCGCCGCGCAGGCGCAGGCCGACGGCGCGAGTTTGTATAAGCGGCTGGGCGGCAAGCCGGCGATCACCAAGGTAGTCGCCGATTTCGTGGGCAACGTCGGAGCCGACGCGCGCATCAACGCGCGCTTCGCCGACACCGATCTGACGCGCCTTAAGGCGCTGCTGGTGGAGCAGATTTGCGAGGCCAGCGGCGGGCCGTGCAAGTACAGCGGACGCGACATGAAGACCACGCACCGCGGCATGGCCATCGCCGACGCGGATTTCAACGCGCTGGTCGAAGATTTGGTGAAGGCGCTCGACGCCAACAAGGTGCCCAAGCGCGAGCAGGACGATTTGCTGGCCATCCTCGGCCCCATGCGCAGCGACATCGTCGAGAAGTAGTAGATAATACCCGGCGCGTTAATGCGCCGGGTTATTCTATATAATCCGGCAATAAAATATATCCGTATATTTTATTGCCTA
>JBFLZV010000095.1:0-2381 GCA_040756035.1 Pseudomonadota bacterium | reverse complement strand
TACAATAGATTTTTATCTATGGTTGAACTGCGTCTCAATGCTTGACCCACAGCGCATCGGACACCAGCGTCACGCCGCCGAAGCGCTTCAGCACCGGGCGCACCAGTTCCACCAGATCATTCACTTTGTCCGGTTCGCAGGCGATGATAACGTAGCTGTTGTTGAATTCGCCGCTCACGCCGCCGAGGCTCGCGCCGCGGTCACCCTTGCCGTAGGCCTCGCGGATCATGGTGTAGCTGGCGTAGCCGTGGCGCTCCAGCATTTCCAGCACCTGCGGCGCGGCCACCGATTCGACGATGATCTCTACTTTTTTGACGGGTTTCATGTCAGTGCTCCTGAAAAATCACGCATGGCGCGGACATTTTAGCGCATCTGCGCGGCGCGCTTTGATCCGGCAAGACGTATAGTATGCTCGGCTGCACAGGATGCCCAGTAATTAAATAAACGCCCCGGAGTCCGTGTGGCGCGCGCCGGCGTCAACATGCCGCGCGCGCACGGCCTCGGCGAAGGCGAGCAGAAGCTCGATGTCCTCCGGCGATTCGAGCGCCTGGTCGGGGCGGAAGGCGAGCACGACGTTGTCGCGCGTTTCGACATAGAAGCCCGGATGCGCGAGCAACAGCGGCGCGAGCTTGCCTTCGACCCAGGCGAGCGCCGGCGCCGGATCGCGCGCGTAGAGCCGGTAATGCTTGGCCAGCGCCGGCCGGTCGGCCAATTCCACTTCCTGGTACTCCACCAGGTAACGCTCGAGATAAGACCCTGGCGTGATGGCGAGATTGGGCACGAAGGCGCCGTCGGCCTCCACGCGAGACAATATGACGAGCGTATGGCGGTGCTCGGCATAGTAGTCCGGCGCGGCGGTATGACTGTAGTCGAACAGCTTAATATGGCAGCCGCGATAGACGCCGGTCATCACGTTGCTTTCCTGGCGGTCAGCCCCGCGGCGCAGATAGACGAAGTCATGGCTGTTGAGCACGGGCGCCGCGGACGGCGCAAACTGGAAGTTATGGCGCCGCGCCACTTCGGCCATCTGCTGTTCACGCACCGACAACTGCACTTTTTCCTTGATGAGTTTTGCATCGTGCATGCGCGCCGACAAGGCATGCGGAGTAAACTGATAAAAATTTTCCAGTCCCAGCATGTCAAACGGCCGCCCCGCGTGCAGGCATTCCTCGCGGAACTGGTGCAGATATTCCATGGCGGTGTGATCTATGATGCGGCCGGATTCGGTGACGACCAAGGTTACGCCGGCATTCGCCGGCAGCCCGCGTAACAGCTTGTCGAGCGGCAGCAGATTAAAGCACACGATGGAGCCGAGCGAAACGCGATAGTGCGTCCGCCCCTCGCCCTCCTCCGCCTTGACCTTGATCACCGGGTTGCGAAATAGTCCGGTAAAGTTCCCCCATAACAGCTTGAACGCCTCGCCGAAACTTATCCGCCCAGTCAATACCGCGCGCAGCGACGGCGTAAGCAGGTACACGATCAGCGCGATCTCGGCCGCGATGCCCACCAGTATCCCGACCAGCAGGTCGGTGGCGAGAATCGCCGCGATCGTCACCACGAAGATGACGATTTGGTCGCGCCCGATGGCGTAGGTCTTGTGGAACACGCGTATCTCGCACAGCCGCCAGCCGACGTAAACCAAAATCGCGCCGATGGCCGCGAGGGGAATGCGCGCGATAAGTTCCTTGGCGACGAACAAAAATATAATCAGAAAAACCGCGTTATAGAAATTGGCCCATAGGGTGCGGCCGCCGGCGTCGATGTTGGCGCGGCTCTTCATGCCGCCGGGGATGATGGTGAGCCCGCCGAAGATGCTCGACAAGGTGTTCGAAATGCCCATGGCGCGCAACGTCACGTTGGGGTCCGATTTGCGCTGATAGGGGTCGATCTTATCGACGGCGGCGATGGTTGCGAGCGACTCGATGCCGTCGATGAGCGTGAGCGTGATCACCACCAGCAATATGCTCCACCACAGATCGGTGTTGTTCCACACCGCGCCGAAGGCCGGCAGCGTGATGCCGCCCTCGAGAATGTCCTGCGGCATGGCGATCAGATATTTGGGATCGAGTTGCAACAAATAGCCGAGTCCGATGCCGACGCCCGCCACGAACAGCGGCGGCGGAATACGCCGCAACCAGGCGCGGCGCGTGCGGTTGAGGTAGAACATCAGAAACAGACAGACTCCGCCGACCGTTGCGATCGCCGGATCGATGTTAAGAAAGTGCGCGGGCAACTTCGCAATCGCCGCCAGCATGTCCTTCGCGGGCGGAATCAAACTGCCCAACAAGGCCGGAATCTGCTTGACGATGATCATGATGCCGATCGCCGCCAGCATCCCCTCGACCACCGTCACCGGCAACAACAGCGCGAAGCGCCCGGCG
>JBFLZV010000094.1:0-3649 GCA_040756035.1 Pseudomonadota bacterium | reverse complement strand
CAAAGAATCATCAATCTTACGTGCGCGGAAACGCGCATCCGCAAATTTTCTGAATTAAATGAGATTTTTTCTTTGCGTCTTGGCGTCTTTGCGTTGGATTTTGACTTTCTTCTTAAATCCGTATCAACGCATACGGCGGGCGATTGATGCTGGCGCCGACATTAATCAAGTGTTCGTACTCCGCACACGCCCCCGCGGAAAATTCCGCCAGCGCCGCCACGCCGGCGCGCGCGTGGGGGTAGAGCGGGTGTTGCGGATCGCTCATTTGCAGGATCATCTCGGCGTACTCCAGCATTTCTTCCCTGCTCCACGGAGAGAATTCCGGTTTCTCGGCGAAGCGTCCGGTGCGCTGCATGAACGCCGACCAGCGTTTATGGTTGGCGCCCTGTGATTTGATGGCGATCTCCTTGAGCACACCGAGCGCCATCATGCCGTGGAATACGGCATCTTCCACATCGAAGCTGTTTTTTACGATCTCGATTTTTGGATCGGGCGCAAATTTCATAACGGTAGCGTGCGCGCCAGGCGCGGCTGGCGGCCACGCAGTCCCATGCCCTGCCGCACCAGCAGGTCTTTCACGAACGGCACTACATCGACGGCCACCATGCCGACGTTGCGCGCCGCCGCCAGCAGCGCAAAGTCGCTGGTGAACAAGCGCACCAGACTGTCGGTGAGCGCCGTGACCGTGCGATGATCGCCGCGCCGCCACTGCGCGTAACGTTCCAACACCTGCACGTCGCCGATATCTTGCCCCGCGCGCAGCGCGTCGCGCAACACTTCCCCGATCGCAGCCACGTCGCGCAGGCCCAGATTAAAACCCTGCCCCGCCACCGGATGCAGCGTGTGCGCGGCGTTGCCGACCAGCGCCAGGCGCGCGCGCGTGAGTTCATGCGCGCGCGTCAGCACCAACGGATAGGCGTGACGCGCGCCGGCCTTGAGCACTCTGCCCAAACGCCAGCCGAAGTGTTCCTGCACAGCGCGCAAAAAAGCATCATCATCGAGCCGCATCACGGCGTCGAGCTGTTCATCGCGCAGCGTCCATACCATGGCGCAGCGTTGTCCGTCCATGGGCAGCAGCGCCAGCGGGCCGCTAGGAGTGAAGCGTTCGTAAGCGGTGTTTTGGTGCGCGCGCTCGAACGTCACGTTGGCGGCGACCGCGCTCTGCTCGTAGCACGAATGACTGGTGGCAATCCCCAGACGCTCGCGCAACCGCGATTTGCGGCCGTCGGCCAGCACTACTAAGCGCGCATGGAGCGTAGAGGTCCGCGCACCGGCGTTGACGGTAACGGCGGCGCGCTGCGCGTCGATATCCAAGTCTTCCACGCGCGCCGGACAAATCAGTTCGACGTGCGCCATATCTTGCATAGCCTGCGCGAATAACTTGCCCAGCGCCTGATTCTCCACCACGTAGCCGTACGCGGGATAGCCTTGCGCGGCGCTGTCGAGGCGCGTGAAGCCGAAACGGCCCTTATCCGAAATATGGATGCGCTGAATCGGCGTAGCCTGACCGGCCAGGCGTTCCCACAGCCCCATACCTTCGAGCGTGCGCCGCGCGCCGTAGGACAACGCCGTAGTGCGCGCGTCGTAGCTGGAATGCGTTGCGGCGCCGAACGGCACGGCCTCGATGAGCGCGACGCGCAGCGGCTGACCGCGCAGCGCGCACGCCAAACTCGCGCCCACCATGCCCGCGCCGATGATGATGATGTCGTAGTCTGCCATAAATCGGTGATGGGGGTGATGAAAACGGGTAATGAGTAAACGGTAATGAGTGATGAGTAAAGCCATCACCCATCACCCGTTATTCATCAACGCCTCGATGTCTGCGATGGATTTCGGCGCGTCCTTGCTCAGCACGTCCGGGCCGTTGCGCGTGACCAGCACGTCGTCCTCGATGCGCACACCGATGTTCCACCATTTTTTCGGCACACCCTTGCTGCCCGCCGCGATGTACAGGCCCGGCTCCACGGTCAGCACCATGCCCGGTTCCAGCAGGCGCCAGGCGTCGCCCTCCTTATAGCTGCCGACGTCGTGCACGTCCATACCCAGCCAGTGGCCGGTGCGGTGCATGTAAAAACGCCTGTACGCTTGTTCCTTGATGAGCGTGGCCAATTTTCCTTTAAGCAAGCCGATTCTGATTAAACCCTGCGTCAGCGCGCGCACCGCCGCCTCGTGCGGCTCATCCCAGTGATTGCCGGGGCGCACCTTGTCGATGGCGGCGAGCTGCGCCTCCAGCACGATCTCGTAGATTTCGCGCTGCGCGGGGCTGAAGCGACCGTTGATCGGGAAAGTGCGCGTGATATCGCCCGCGTAGCCGTCGTATTCCGCGCCGGCGTCGATAAGCAGCAGCTCGCCGTCGTTGAGCGGCGCGTTGTTCTCGGTGTAGTGCAGAATGCAGGCGTTGGCGCCGCCGCCGACGATGGGATTGTAGGCCGGCGCGCGGCTGCCGGCGCGCATGAACTCGTGACGCAGCTCCGCTTCGATCTGGTATTCCATGAGACCGGGGCGGCACACCTGCATGGCGCGCCGATGCGCAGCCGCCGAGATTTGCGCGGCGCGGCGCATAGCCTTGACCTCGGCCGGACTCTTGAATAAGCGCATCTCGTGCAGCAGATGATCCAGCGCCACGAACTCGCGCGGCGGCTGGCTGCCGGCGCGCGATTTTTTGCGTATCTGATTCACCCAGGTCATCACCGATTGATCGAACTCGGGATGCGTGCCCATGGTGTAATAGACACGGTCGCAATGCTCCATCAAACCAGGCAGGATGTCGTCGATGTCGGTGATGGGGAAAGCGTCGTCCGCGCCATATTCGGCGCACGCGCCTTCTTGACCGGCGCGCCGACCGTTCCAGATTTCCATTTGTTCGTCGCGCTCGCGGTTGAACAAAATATATTCGCCCTGCTTGCGTCCGGGGATGAGCACCGCGCACGCCTCAGGTTCCGGGAAACCGGTCAAATAATAAAAGTCGCTGTCGGGGCGATACGGGTATTCCACGTCACGGTTGCGCAGGCGCACGGGCGCGGTGGGCAAAATAGCGATGGCGCCGTCACCCATCATGTGCATGAGTTGACGGCGGCGCTTGGCGAATTCCTTACTGTTCATGTCGGTGCACTACGATTAGATGCTGTAAACGCGCGCATCGGTGACGATGGCCTGCATAGGCACATCCCACGCGGCGCGCGCGATGTGCGCGGTTTTCTGAAACTCGTACGCCAGTCCGACCACGCGCGGACTGCGCCACACCCGGCGACGCGGCAGAAATTCCAGCGTGCGATCGTAAAATCCACCGCCCATGCCAAGGCGGTTGCCGCGCGCGTCGAACGCCACCAGCGGCGCAAACACTAGGTTCAACCTGCGCGCGGACATCCCGCGGCGGCGCGGCGCGTCGGGCTCCAAAATATTAAAACGATTATAAACCATGCGCTCGCCGGGGCGGAACGGCGCGAACCACAGACGCTGCGGATGCAAATTGTCGAGTACGGGGAGATAGCAAATTTTACCGGCGGCCCAGGCGCGCTGCATGAGCGGCAGCGGATCGATTTCACCGTCGTTGGCGAGATAGAACGCGATGTGGCGGGCGGAACGGAACGAACGTAAAGCGGCGGGGCGCGCGCGCCGCATAGGGGGGGGGGGCGCGCGGGCCGGTGGG
>JBFLZV010000093.1:0-3825 GCA_040756035.1 Pseudomonadota bacterium | reverse complement strand
GGTGAGTTGAAATTCACCGCCTCCACCACGTCGGCCTGCGCGGCGGCGGCGCAGACTTCGCGCACCTGCTCGTCGGCCAGGCCCAGAATCGCCGCCATGGCGCCCTGCCCCGCCGGCACGGCCTCCTGCATGGCGTGCCCGCGCGCGGCGACCAGCGCCACGGCGTCACGGTAATCCAAGGCTTCCGCGCACACCAGCGCGGTGTATTCGCCGAGGCTGTGTCCAGCCAAAAACGCGGGACGCCGTGCGCTGCGCGTCTGCCACACGCGCCACAACGCCACGCCCGCCGCCAGCATCAGCGGCTGGGTTTTGTGGGTGAGATTGATCTCGGTTTCCGGTCCCTGTTGCGCCAGTCGCCACAAATCATAGCCGAGCACAGCGGACGCGGCGGCGAAGGTTTCCTCCACCACCGGATAAGCGGCGGCCAGTTCCGCGAGCATCCCCTGCGCTTGCGAACCCTGACCGGGGAATACAAAAGCGAGTTTGGCGTCCATCTAACGTTGCCTCACAAAAACCATCTCACGCAAAGCCGTCAAGCCGCCAAATACGCAACTTTATAAAAGTTGATAAGACATTGAACAATTTATTCATATTGCTCAATGTGAAGATAAACATTTTCATATTTGCGTCTTTGCGACTTTGCGTGAGGCGGTTTTGTTTGGCGTCTTTGCGTGAGATTGCTTTTAGTATTTTTAATATTTGAGCAACGCCGAGCCCCAGGTGAAGCCGCCGCCGAACGCCTCCAGCAATAGCATGTTACCGCGCTGGATGCGGCCGTCGCGCACCGCGACGTCGAGCGCCAGCGGCACCGAGGCGGCGGAGGTGTTGCCGTGCTCCGCCACCGTCACCACCACACGCTCCATGGGCAGTTTCAATTTTTTGGCGGTGGCGCTGATGATGCGAATGTTGGCCTGGTGCGGGATCAGCCAATCCACGTCGGATTTATTGATGTGATTGGCCTCCAGCGTTTCATCGACAATGCGATCCAGCGTGGTGACGGCGGTCTTGAACACTTCGTTGCCCTGCATGTGGATGTAGGCGCCGTGCTTGCAGCCCTCGGACACGCCGCCCGGAACGGTCAGCAAGTCCTGATAACGTCCATCGGCGTGCAGGTGCGTGGACAGAATGCCCGGCTCGTCGCTGCGTTCCAACACCACCGCGCCGGCGCCGTCGCCGAACAGCACGCAGGTGGCGCGGTCGCTCCAGTCGGTGATGCGCGACATGGTCTCGGCGCCCACCACCAGCGCGCGTTGCGCGGCGCCGGTGCGGATGAATTGATCGGCCACGCCCAACGCGTAGATGAAGCCGGTGCACACCGCTTGAATGTCGAACGCGGCGCAGCCGTGCATGCCGAGACGCTCTTGCAGCAGACAGGCGGTACTGGGGAAGATGCGGTCCGGCGTGGTGGTGGCGACGATGATGAGATCGATCTTGCGCGCGCCGAATCCGCGAACGGGCCCTCCATGGCCCGCGGCCCTCGGCTCGTTCCTATCGCCGAATCCGCGAACGGGCCCTCCATGGCCCGCGGCCCTCGGCTCGTTCCTATCGCCGACATCGGCGGCGTCCAGCGCCGCGCGCGCCGCGCGCTCGGCGAGATCGCAGGTGGTCTCGTGCGGCGCGGCGATGTGGCGCTCGCGGATGCCGGTGCGCTCGGTGATCCAGGCGTCCGTCGTATCGACCATTTTTTCCAGGTCGGCGTTGGTCAGCACTTTTTCCGGGAGATAACCGCCGGTGCCGATGATGCGCGAATAGCTCTGCTTCAAAGCGCCTGCCTTTCCGACAAGTGCAGCGCGAGCTGATTGCCGATGCGTTGCGGCACGTCTTTCTTGATTTCCTGCAAGGCTTCGCCGATGGCGCAACCGAAGGCGTAGGCATCCGCGCCGCCGTGGCTCTTGACGACGGTGCCCTGCAGGCCGATCAGGCTCGCGCCGTTATAGCGGCGCGGGTCGATTTTGTCGCGGAACGCGCGTAACACCGGGCGCGCGATCAAGCCGGCGGCGCGCGTGAATGGATTGCGCTGGAATTCTTGTTTCATGTAGTGCGCGATCATGCGCGCCACGCCCTCGCTGCTCTTGAGCGCCACGTTGCCGCTGAAGCCGTCGCACACCACCACATCCGCGGCGCCGGCGTAAACGGCATCGCCTTCCACGAAGCCGATGTAATTTAGTTCGCTGTCGGCGAGCAACTGCGCTGCGTGTTTCACGCGCCCGTCGCCCTTGATGTCTTCCGCGCCGATATTGAGCAGCCCCACGCGCGGCCGCGCAACGTTGTCCACGGCGCTCACCAGCACCGCGCCCATCACCGCGAACTGAAACAAATGCTGCGCGGTGCAATCGACGTTGGCGCCCAAGTCGAGCATGTGCGTGTGGCCGCGCATAGTGGGCAGCGCGGAGATAATGGCCGGGCGGTCCACGCCGGGCAGGGTTTTCAGCACGTAGCGCGCGGTGGCCATCAACGCGCCGGTGTTGCCGGCGCTGACGCACGCGGCGGCCGCGCCCTCCTTCACCAGATTAATGGCCACGCGCATCGAGGAGTCCTTCTTGGCGCGCAGCGCCTGCGCGGGCAATTCATCCATTTCCACGCGCTGCGAAGCGTGACGAATGACCAGGCGCTCGCCGGCGGCGGCGTGTTGTTTACGCAATTCGCCACTCAATATATCGTGGTCGCCCACCAGTATCAGCTTGAGATGTTCGTGCGCGGCCAGCGCGGTCAGCGCGGCGGGCACCACCACCTGCGGACCGTGATCTCCGCCCATGGCGTCGAGAGCGATGGTGGGAATGGAGTTCATAGGAAAACCGGAGAGCGCCGAACGCGCGCGCGCGGCGCACAACACAAATACCGCAGCCGATGAGCAGCGGTGCGAAATTGTGCAAAGGAATTCATTGCCGCCCGATCAAACAGGCCACCAGGGTAGAGAAACGCTCTACTCTTGCTTACCCGCGACGACTTTGCGCCCGCGGTAGTAACCGTCGCGGCTGACGTGATGACGCAAGTGCGTCTCGCCCGAAGCGGACTCAATGGACAAGGTGGGCGCACTGAGCGCATCGTGTGAACGGCGCATGCCACGCTTGGATGGGGTTTTGCGGCTTTTCTGTACGGCCATGTTCCGGCTCTCCTGCTATAGAATCTTCAATCAACGTTTACGTTTCAAGCGCGCCAGCGCCGCGAAAGGTTTTTCCGGCGCGGCGTCACGCGCAGCGGCGCGGCCCACGCCCGCGTGGCACTGTTCATCGGCGTGCTTGGGCACGATAGGCAGCGCCAGCAGCAGTTCATCCTCGACGAGGTCGGCGAGCCGCATCGGCTGCGCGCTCACCAACAGCGGTTCGTAGTGCGGCGGCAGCGTCTCCGCCGCCTCGGGCGTCGTCACCAGAGCGAGCCGCGGTTCGGTGTGCAACGGCAGCGTCAGAGGTTGCAGACAACGCTGGCAGACGACCGTCACGCGCGCGTCGATGCGTCCGCGCATATACGGCACGCGCTGCGCGTCCTTGCCGAACTCCAAATCGACATCGGCCTGGTCCTCGGGGTTGCACAGCGACGGCGCCAGCCTCCGCATGTCGGCCAGCGCGACGTGGCCTTTTAACAAACCCTTTACCTCGGCCAGATGCAACGGTTCCACAAACTGCGGTAGCCGTTCTAACATAGAGCACTCTGAATGCCGCGGGCCTCCGAACGCATCGGAGGCTTCATAAACTATACAGTGTATAATTAACGGCGGCGGGTGTCAAAACCCGGAACGCCGCATGAGCTATTTTTATACATTATTAACCCGGCGGGATTTATTGCCGGGTTGAGCAAGGCGCGAATGCCTTGCCGCGGCCCTAAGCC
>JBFLZV010000092.1:0-4109 GCA_040756035.1 Pseudomonadota bacterium | reverse complement strand
AGCGGCAAATTAGGCGGCGATCTGAAATCGCGCGAGCAAGACCTCATCATCGAGGCGCTGGAAAAGGAAATGGGCTGCCGCAAGCAGGCGGCGGCGCGCTTGGGGATAAGTCAGCGCACGCTGCGCTACAAACTCGCGCGACTGCGTGCCGCCGGCGTGGAAATACCTCATGCGCTTGGCGTGGAACATGCATAGATTAGGAGCTAGGGATTAGGGGTTAGGGAGTAAGGTGAAAAGAAAATACTTTTCCCTAACCCCTAATCCCTAGCCCTAACCCCTGGGGTAAAACACTATGAACGATATTGATGTCTCTCAACTTTTGTCACAGTTGCGCACCATGAGCGCCGCGGCCAAGGGCGCCGTTGCGCCCGCGCAGGAATCCGGCGTCGCCGACTTTTCCAGTCTGCTGAAAAATTCCATCAAGCAGGTCAGTGACATGCAAGTCAAGGCGGGTGATTTAGCTAAAGCGTTCGAGGCCGGCGACAAACAAGTCGACTTGGCCGAGGTGATGGTGGCGCTGCAAAAGGCCAGCATTTCCTTCCAGGCCATGACGCAAGTGCGCAATAAACTCGTGTCCGCGTATCAGGACATTATGAACATGCAGGTGTAAGAAAGGCAGACACAAGAGAAAAGATACAAGAGAAAAGAAATGCAAAGTCAGCTGACCGAGCGCGATTCAACTTGTATCTTGTATCTTGTATCTTGTATCTTGTCACTGACTTTAATATGAAACTAAACCTCACGGCTCCATTACAAGGTTTCTTCAATCTTCCGGCGCTGCGTCAGCTCGGCCTGATGGTAGGGTTGGCGGCGAGCGTGGCGCTGGGCATGAACGTGGTGGACTGGGCGCAGGGGCCCAGCTATCGCACGCTGTACAGCAGCTTGTCCGATAAAGACACCGGCCAGATCATCGACGCGCTGCAGAAGCTCAACGTTCCTCACAAGCTGGAAGAAAAAACCGGGGCCATCATGGTGCCCGCCGAGCGCGTGCACGACACGCGGCTCAAGCTGGCTTTGCAGAATTTGCCCAAGGGCACCGACGGCGGTTTCGAGATCATGGGCGAGCAGCAAGGCTTCGGCACCAGCCAGTTCATGGAAACGGCGCGCTACCAGCGCGCCTTGGAAGGCGAGCTGGCGCGCTCCATCACCACGCTCAGCAATGTGCAGAGCGCGCGCGTGCATCTTGCGATCCCCAAGCAGTCCGCGTTCATCCGCAATGCAGAGCCGCCCAGCGCCTCGGTGCTGATTAATCTCTATCCCGGCCGCAATCTGGAAGAAGGGCAGGTATCCGCCATCATGCACTTGGTGGCGTCGAGCATTCCCAACTTAGCCACCGAGCGCGTAACGGTGATCGATCAAAAGGGCCGCCTGCTGACGCCGCAGAAAACCTCGCGCGAAATGGCGCTCAGCACGGCGCAGTTCGATTACGCGCGGCGCTTGGAGGAGTCCTACATCAAGCGCATCGAGAATATTCTCACACCCATCATGGGGCCCGCCGGCGTGCGTGCGCAGGTGGTGGCGGATGTGGACTTTACGCTTACCGAGCAGACGCAGGAAATTTTCAACAAGGAAAAACCCGCGTTGCGCAGCGAGCAGACCACCGAGGAAAGAAGCACCAGCGGCGCGGGCGCGGGCGGCGTGCCCGGCGCGCTGTCCAATCAGCCGCCCGCCGCCGCAAGCGTGGCCGCGCCGACTGATGCGGTCGCGCCCAACACCGCGGAGGGCAACGTCAAACCCGCCGCCGGCGCAACCGCCGTTCCGCAAAACGAGAGCAGCCGCGCCACGCGCAACTACGAACTGGACAAGACTATCAGCCACACGCAGATGGCGCCGGGTTCTCTACGTCGCTTGTCGGTGGCGGTGGTGTTGGACGATCACCAGGGCGTCGACGAAAACGGCGACCCGGTGCGCACACCGCTCAAGCCCGAGGAGCTGGAGCGCATGACCACGCTGGTCAAGGACGCGGTGGGCTTTGATGAAAAACGCGGCGACAGCGTCAACGTCATCAATGTCTCGTTCGCGCCGCCGGAGGAGGTGGAGCCGCCGCCGGAACCGTCGTTCTTCGAGCAACCGTGGTTGCAGAGCGCGGGTAAGCAGGTGTTGGGCGGGATAGTGATTCTGCTGTTGGGGTTCGGCGTGTTGCGCCCGGTGTTGAGCGCGCTGGCCACGCGCGGCGCGGCAGTCGCGCGCTTGCCGGCGGGCGAAGCGGGAATGGCGGGCGAGCGCATGAGTGTGAGCGGTCCGCAGACGCAGGCGCGCCTGGCCGGGTCTTCCGACTACGAGACTAATCTTAGCACCGCCAAGACGCTGGCCGCGCAAGACCCCAAGCGCGTCGCGCAAGTGGTTAAAACCTGGGTAGCGAGCGATGCCTGAGGCAAGCGGCAAGATTCCCGGCGCGGAACGTGCGGCAGTGCTGCTGCTGACGCTCGGCGAGCAGTACGCTTCCGAGGTGCTGAAGCACATGGGGCCGAAGGAGGTGCAAAAACTCGGCACCACCATGGCGAGTATGACCAACGTTTCCAAAGCGCAAGTAGGCGAGGTGCTGGCCAATTTTTGTGAAACAGTGGACAACCAAACCGCGCTCGGCATCGGTTCCGAAGATTACATTCGCAACGTGTTGGTCAAGGCGCTCGGCGAGGACAAGGCCGGCGGCGTGATCGATCGCATTCTGCTCGGCAATAACAGCAAAGGGTTGGAAACGCTCAAGTGGATGGAGCCGCGCGCGGTGGCGGAAGTCATCCGCCTCGAACATCCGCAAATCATCGCCATCATTCTCGCCTATCTGGAAAGCGATCAGGCCGCCGCGGTGCTGGCGCTGTTCCCGGAGCGCGTGCGGCTCGACGTGCTGATGCGCATCGCTACGCTGGACGGCATTCAGCCTTCCGCTCTGCACGAATTGAACGAGATCATGGAAAAGCAATTCAGCGGCAACGCCACCGACAACGTGAAATCCTCCGCGGTGGGCGGCGTCAAGACCGCCGCCAATATCTTGAATAATATGGACAGCACCCTGGAGGCCGCATTGCTGGAAAAGGTGAAGGAGCTGGACGCGGAGCTGGGGCAGAAGGTGCAGGACTTGATGTTCGTGTTCGAAAATCTTCTCGAAGTGGACGATCGCGGTATGCAGGCGCTGCTGCGCGAGGTGTCATCCGAAACGCTGTTGCTGGCGTTGAAGGGCGCCGATCAGGCTATGAAGGACAAAATCTTCAACAACATGTCCAAGCGCGCCGCCGAAATCATGCGCGACGATTTGGAGGCCAAGGGGCCGGTGCGCCTGGCCGAGGTGGAGGCCGCGCAAAAGGAAATTCTCGCCGTGGCGCGGCGCATGGCCGACGCCGGCCAGTTGATGCTGGGCGCCAGCGGCGAGCAATATGTCTAAAGTCATCGCCAAGGAAGCGCTTGGCGATTGCGCGCCGTGGGAAGCGCCCAGCGTGCAAGTCGCGGCGCACGGTGGTGCGAGCGGCCATCTGCTTACCGCGCAACATCTGGATAAATTGCAAAAACAGGCTTACGAGGAAGGCTACGCACTTGGGCGCAAGGAAGGTTTGCACGCCGGGCAAGCGGAAATTCATGCGCAGGTGCAGCGCCTCGATCAAATCATGCGCGCGTTGAGCGCACCGTTCGAGAATCTCGACGAACAAGTCGAGCAGGAATTGCTGGCGCTGACGTTTACGCTGGTGCGGCAACTGGTGCGCCGCGAAATCAAACAAGAGCCGGGCCAAATCGTCGCCGTGGTGCGCGAGGCGATGGCGAGCCTGCCGGTGTCCGCGCGCAACGTGCGCCTGCACTTGCACCCCGAAGACGCCGCGCTGGTGCGCGAGGCTCTGGCGCTGCACGAGAGTGAACACACGTGGCGGCTGATGGAAGACCCGGTGCTGACGCGCGGCGGCTGCCGCGTGGTCACCGATGCGTCGCACATCGACGCGAGCGTGGAAACGCGCTTGGCGAATCTCATCGCCACGTTGCTGGGCGGAGAGCGCGAACATGACCCGTCATCATGAGCATCTAAACAAAAACAAAATTAAGCGTACACCGCTTATTTTGTTTTTGTTTAGATGAAAAACTCTTATTTTTACTCTACCCCCTTGTCCCGCCCCCTATACAGGGGG
>JBFLZV010000091.1:0-4160 GCA_040756035.1 Pseudomonadota bacterium | reverse complement strand
AGACGCCAAGACATAAAGAATACAAGATATAAAATTCCAAAAAAGCTAGGCGGGCGATGTAATCCGGCCTGTATGATTTTTTTATTTTTACGTCTTAGCGTTGGATTTTGGTTCGTACATAGTTTTGAGTTTTTCTTGGCGTTTTGACGGTCAAGCCTTAGGTAAGTGGAATGCGTTGTCCATTTTGCCGCGCTCCGGATACGAAAGTGATCGATTCGCGCCTGGCGAACGAGGGTGATCACGTGCGCCGGCGCCGCGAGTGTCTGAGCTGCGGCGAGCGCTTCACGACGTATGAAACCGCCGAGCTGGCGTTGCCGCGCATCATCAAGCGCGATGGCACGCGCGTGCCGTTCGACGAATCAAAATTGCGCGCCGGCATCCTGCGCGCGCTGCAAAAACGCCCCGTATCCACTGACCGCATCGAAGCCGCCATCAATCATATTCTGCATCGCCTGCGCGCCAGCGGCGACCGTGAGGTGAAGTCGCGCCGCGTGGGCGAGCTGGTGATGGAAGAGTTACGCAATCTGGACCAAGTCGCGTACGTGCGTTTTGCCTCGGTGTATCACAGCTTCGAGGACGTGAGCGCGTTCCGCGAAGAGATCGAGCGTCTGGAAAGTTCGCTGTCGCCGGACGTGCAGAAACAACAACTTTCCCTATTGCCCGCCGCGCCGGAAAAGAAGAAGCTCTCATGAGCGCCGCCGATCATGAGTTCATGGCGCGCGCGCTGCAACTCGCGGCGCGCGGTTTGTACAGCGCGCATCCCAATCCGCGCGTCGGCTGCGTGATCGTGCGCGACGGCGAGATCGTCGGCGAGGGCTGGCATGCGCGCACCGGCGGGCCGCACGCGGAGGTGGTCGCATTGCAGCAGGCGGGCGGACGGGCGCGCGGCGCGACCGCGTATGTCACGCTGGAGCCGTGTTGCCACACTGGGCGCACGCCACCCTGCACCGACGCGCTGCTGCAGGCCGGCGTGGCGCGCGTGGTGGCGGCCATGCTCGATCCGAATCCGCAAGTGGCGGGCAACGGCATGGCGCAATTGGCGCAGGCCGGTGTGCACGCCGAGAGCGGCGTGCTGCAAGCGCAGGCCGAGGCGTTGAATCGCGGCTTCATCACGCGCATGGAAAAAAAGCGTCCGTTCGTGCGGTGCAAGCTCGCCATGAGTTTGGACGGCCGCACCGCGCTTGCCAACGGCGCCAGCCGCTGGATTACCGGCGACGCAGCGCGCCTGGACGTACAGCGCCTGCGCGCGCAAAGCGGCGCGATTCTGACCGGCGTCGGCACGGTGCTCATCGATGATCCGTCTCTCACGGTGCGCGCCGCGGAACTCGCGGCGCAGGGCGTGGAACTCAATACCGATCCTTCGGCAAGCTCAGGACAAGTTTTTGCGCAGCCGCTGCGCGTGGTGCTCGATTCGCAACTGCGCACGCCGGAGTACGCTCGCTTGCTTGCCGCGCCGGGCCGCGCGCTGATCGTGACGGCCGCCACGGACGCGGCGCGCAAGGAAAGATTACTGCAAAAAGGCGCGGAGATTATCGCGTTTCCCGATCAGGCTCAAAAAGTCGACGTGCGCGCGGCACTGCATTATCTGGCGGCGCGCCACGAGATCAACGACGTGCTGCTGGAGGCCGGGCCCACGTTGAGCGGCGCCATGCTGGAGGCCGGTTTGGTCGACGAGCTGGTGATATACATCGCACCCGTTCTATTGGGCGACGCCGCGCGCGGATTATTCCATCTATCGCACACCCTGCAAACCATGCAGGAGCGCATTACTCTCAAAGTCACCGAAGTGCGCGCCGTAGGCAGGGATTGGCGCGTCACCGTCAAGCCGGACGTCCCTTAGATTTCTCCTTTCCGTCGTCCTTAAGCCCGTATTGCGCGCGCGGCGAGTTTCAAGCGCTCGTATCCCTTAAAGTTTTATTCAATTCTGTCGCTAATTAAACATGCACGGCATTAATCCGGTGCGTGGTGTGCCCGTTTGTCAGGCAAAAATCAGATTTGGCACAAGATGTGCTTATCTTGGCTGTCAATGGACGGAGGCAGGGAGTATCGAATACGGTCTGCCGCATTTTGTGAAATTAGCCGCGCGCACGGCCCATTGAATTTAACAAGCCGCAGAGACAGTCATGAAGATATCTCCAATCTATATTTTGCCCGTTGCGCTCCTCGCGATTGCGGGGGGTGGCGCCTGGTTGCTGTACCCAGGAGGCGAACACACACCCGCGGGTGAGCATGGGATTGGTCAGTTAATCCATCAGGATGAAGCCGCCACAGAGGAGCCCATCCAGCCCATCCCGCTTAACGTTAAATTAAATCCTGACAAGGTGGCGCTGGGAGAAAGATTATTCAACGAAGTCAAGTTGTCGCACGACAACACCATTTCCTGCGCAAGTTGCCATAACCTAAGCGCCGGCGGCTCGGATCACCAAGTGTATTCCTTGGGAACCGGCGGGGCCGCGAGCGATGTGAATTCCCCCACTGTGTTCAACAGTGGTTTTAATTTTCGTCAATTCTGGGATGGCCGCGCCAAGACGCTTGAGGATCAAGTTGAAGGTCCCATTAATCATCCTAAGGAGATGGCGTCCAACTGGCCGGAGGTCATCGGCAAGCTCGGCAAGGACCCAAGCTATGTGGCGGCTTTCGCAAAACTCTATCCCGATGGTATTTCCAGCGCCGCCATCAAGGACGCCATTGCAACGTTCGAACGCTCGTTGATTACTCCTAACTCGCGCTTTGACCAGTATCTGCGCGGAAATGAGAACGCAATAACGGAAGAAGAAAAAGCGGGCTATCTTTTATTTAAACAATACGGATGCACCGCGTGCCATCAAGGCATGAACGTCGGCGGAAATATGTTTCAGACGTTCGGAGTCACGGCGGATTATTTCAGCGAGCGCGGCGGAGAAAGCAAAGCCGACCTTGGGCGCTTCAACGTAACGGGGAATGAAGAAGATTTACACACTTTCCGTGTTCCGAGTTTGCGGCTGGTGGTTCTAACGCCGCCTTATCTGCACGACGGCACGGCGCAGACATTGGAAGAGGCCATTGATGTAATGGGCAAGTACCAGTTAGGAAGACCCATTGCGCCGGAGGATAAGAAGCTGATTATAAAGTTTTTATATACCTTGCCAGGTGAATACAAAGGGAAGCCTCTGACATGACCGTGGCGCGCATTAAACAAACATTTCTGTGGGCGGGCATCGTTCTGGCGCTCACCTTTCTTCTTGTGAAGACATACGACTTCAATCACGCCGCGCACGCGCAGGCGGTCGGTCTTATGCGCGCGGCGGAACACCTTAATACTTTGTTGAATGAAAGCGTTCTGAAGTCCAGGTTGGGTATTCTTAATAATTATGATCCTCTTGTGGATCAGATGGAGAGAATCGAGAAAATAAATCAGGAATTGAGGAGCGGATATGCCGCCGTCTATCGCCAAGGGCAAAAGGAAGTGGATGATAAATTTGACGACGTGATTGAGGTACTGGACGAGAAGCAGCGCGTGCTGGAGAGTTTTAAGTCTAAAAACGCCGTACTCAAAAGCACGCTGAATTATTTCCCGTTTGCTGTTTCCAGTTTTATTGAAGGGATATTGCCTGCCATTAAAACGCTGTCCAAGGACGAAGCTGAAGTACTGGAGAATCTAATGAATAATCTTCTGGCGGATACGTTGACCTACGCCGTTGGGGATAACCAAGACCGCTTTAAAGCGCACATCGAGGAGGATATAGCCAACATTGAAACTGCGCGCGGCCGGCTTCCTGCTGAGCATAACGAGGCCGCGAGGATAATATTAATCCATGCAAGAAATATTTTGAAACTGAAACCGGAGGTCGATGCGCTGGTTAATAAATTAATCAAAATGCCCGTCACGCAGAAATATGGCGCGCTGTATGACGGCTACCAGAGGTGGCGTGACCGTCATACCCAAGAAGCGGGCTATTACCGTTTGGCGCTTTATATAGTATCCATTCTCTTGTTGGGTTATTTGGCTTATGTTCTCGTCAAGCTCAAGAAAAATACCGCGGAGCTGGAAGAAGCGGTGAGCGACCTGGAGCGGCAAAAAGTTGCGTTGAATGAAAGCAGGAAGGAAGTGGAGACCGCCAACAATAATCTTAGATTCCAAAAGCTGGCGATGGATTGCCATGCCATTGTAAGTATTACCG
>JBFLZV010000090.1:0-4384 GCA_040756035.1 Pseudomonadota bacterium | reverse complement strand
CAACGCGAACCCCAACGATTGCGACGTTGGGGTTCGCGTTGCTCACCCCAACCTACCACTGAGCTTACTTCTGCCCCGCGCTCTTATCGTGCTCGATCATCGCGTACGCGGAATGGTTGTGGATGGACTCGAAGTTTTCCGACTCCACCACGTAGGCGGCGACGCGCTTGTCTTTGTTCAGGGAGGCGGCAATGTCGCGCACCATGTCTTCCACGAACTTGGGATTGTCGTAGGCGCGCTCGGTGACGTATTTTTCATCGGGGCGCTTGAGCAGGCCGTAGAGTTCGCACGAGGCCTGCTTCTCGACCAGATCGATGATCTCTTCGATCCAAATAAAACCCTGCGTGCGCACTTGCACGGTGACGTGCGAGCGCTGGTTGTGCGCGCCGTAGCGGGAAATTTCCTTGGAGCACGGGCATAGACTCGTAACCGGCACCACGATCTTGACGGTGAGCAGCGTCTTCTTGCCGGTGACTTCGCCGATAAACGTGACGTCGTAATCCATCAGACTTTGCACCCCGGACACCGGCGCGGTCTTATTCACGAAATACGGAAAGCTCATTTCGATGTGACCGGACTGCGCGTCGAGCAACTCGGTCATTTCGTGCAGCATGTCCTTGAACGACGCCACGGAAATTTCGCGTTCGTGCTTGTTGAGAATTTCCACGAAGCGCGACATGTGCGTGCCCTTGAAGTTATGCGGCAGGTTCACGTACATGTTGAAGTTGGCGATGGTGTGCTGCTCGCCGCCGCTGCGGTCGCGCACGCGCACCGGATGGCGGATATCCTTGATACCCACCTTATTGATGGCGATGCGGCGCGTGTCGAGGCTGCTCTGTACATCGGCGATGGGATCGAGCCGAGGGCCGCTGGCCACGGATGGCCCGCTTGCGGTTTCCACGATGGCGCTGACGGTATTGTCTGTGGCCGTCTTCATGCTGCACTCTCCTTTGTAGGCTCGCTATAGCGCACGCAAGCACGTTCGGTTTCCCACAGCGTCACCGCGCTCACACGCACGCTCGGCGAATTGAGCGTTTGCGACAGGTGTGTATAAAAATACGCGGCAATGTTTTCCGCCGTGGGATTCACCTTATCGAATGGCGCGATGTCGTTCAAATAGCGGTGATCCAGGGTCTTGGCCAAGGCGCGGGTGGCTTGCTTGATGACCTTGAAATCCACGCCCATACCCACCGCATCCAATGCGCCGGCCACCACTTCCACCTCCAGTTTCCAATTGTGGCCGTGCATACGGCTACAATCGCCGGGGTAATCGCGCAGGGTGTGCGCACTGGCAAAATCCTCGAGGATTTTGAGGGTGTACTGGGCACTCATAATTCTTGACTATTTTACTCTGTTTTTAAGCGGGATAAAAGCGCGCCGCGCGCCGTAGTAGTTCTGCACGGCGCGCACGATGCCCGGCGCGTCCAGTCCGCATTCACTCAACAACTCGCCGCGCGTGCCTTGGTCGATGAAGCGGTCGGGTAGGCCAAGATGGATGACCGGCGTAGTAAGCCCTTGTTGCGAAAGACATTCTGCAACCGCGCTGCCCGCCCCGCCCAATACGGCATTTTCTTCCAGCGTGACCAGCAGCTCATGCTGCACGGCAAGCTGCGCGATGCACTCGGCGTCCAGCGGCTTGATAAAGCGCATGTTGACCAGCGTGGCGTCGAGTTCCTGCGCCGCCTGCTGGGCCGGGCCGACCAGGCTGCCGAAGGCCAGCAAGGCGATTTTTTTACCCTGGCGGCGCACCTCGGCCTTGCCGATGGGCAGCGCGGTGAGCGCGCGCTCGATCGCCACGCCCGGCCCGCCGCCGCGCGGATAGCGTACCGCCGCGGGGCCGTCGTGCAGAAAGCCGGTGGTGAGCATTTGGCGGCATTCGCGCTCGTCGGCGGGAGCCATGATGAGCATGTTGGGGATGCAGCGCAGGAAGCTCATATCGAAGCTGCCGGCGTGCGTGGGGCCGTCGGGGCCGACCAGGCCGGCGCGGTCAATGGCGAACAGCACCGGCAAATTTTGCAGCGCGACGTCGTGGACGAGTTGATCGTAGGCGCGTTGCAAGAACGTCGAGTAGATCGCCACCACCGGTTTCAGCCCTTGGCAGGCCAGGCCCGCGGCGAAGGTCACGGCGTGCTGCTCGGCGATGCCGACGTCGAAATAGCGCTGCGGGTAGCGCTGCGCGAATTCCACCAGACCGGAGCCTTCGCACATGGCGGGGGTGATGCCGATAAGGCGCCCATCCTGCGCAGCCATATCGCACAGCCAGCCGCCGAAGATTTGCGTGTAACTGGGGGCGGCGGCGCTACTCGCCGTGCTCTTGCCGCTGGCGAGATCGAAGGCGGTCACGCCGTGGAAGGCGCACGGGTCGTCTTCGGCGTGCTCGTAGCCCTTGCCCTTTTGCGTGACCACGTGCAGGAACTGCGGCCCCTTGAGCGAGCGCAGATTACGCAGCGTGGCGACCAGCGTGGGCAGGTCGTGGCCGTCGATGGGGCCGATGTAATTGAAGCCCAGTTCCTCGAACAGGGTGCCGGGCGTAACCATGCCCTTCACGTGTTCCTCGGCGCGGCGCGCCCATTCTTGCACCGGCGGCATGGCGGCCAGCATGCGCTTGCCGCGCGCGCGCACCGTCGAATAAAACTTGCCGGACAAGATGCGCGCCAGATAATTGGACATGCCGCCGACGTTGGGCGAGATCGACATGTCGTTGTCGTTGAGGATGACCAGCATGTCCGCGCCCAAGTCGCCGGCGTGATTCAGCGCCTCGAAGGCCATGCCCGCGGTCAACGCGCCATCGCCGATCACGGCGACGATTTTGCGCTTGTTTTCCTGCGTCGCGGACTGCGCCAGCGCCATGCCCAGGGCGACGCTAATCGAGGTGCCGGCGTGCCCCACGCCGAAGGTATCGTACGGACTCTCGTCGCGCTTCGGGAATCCGGCCAAGCCGTCTTTCTGGCGCAGACTGCCCATATGCGCGCGCCGTCCGGTGAGTATTTTGTGCGGATAGCATTGGTGGCCGGTGTCCCACACCAATAGATCGTGCGGCGTGTTATAGACGTAATGCAGCGCGACGGTGAGTTCCACCACGCCGAGACCGGCGGCCAGGTGCCCGCCGGTGCGCCGCACCGAATCCAGCAGAAAGGCGCGTAGTTCCGCGGCGAGCCGCGTGAGTTCCGCCTCGGGCAACGCGCGCAGCGCTTCGGGTGTGGGTACGGTGTCCAATAATGGATAAGTTTGGGTGTTCATCAAAACATTATAAGGAATTCTGACTGGCGGAGCGACGCAGGTTAGCTTTTGCGCTCCACCAAATACGCGGAAATCTCACGCAACACTTCGGCGCGCCCGTCGAAATCGGCTAGGCTTTGCAGCGCCTCATCGTGCAGCTCATGCGCCATTTGCTTGGCGCGCGTCATGCCGACGATGGCGGGATAGGTGGGCTTGTTGCGCGCCTGATCCGCGCCGGGGGTCTTGCCGAGCAGCGCCGGATCACCCTCCACGTCGAGGATGTCGTCGCGGATTTGATAGGCCAAGCCGATGCACTTGGCGTAGTGGTCGAGGCGGTTGAGCCAGCGGGCGTCCGCCTGCGGCTGGCTCAACGCGCCGAGCATGACGCTGGCGCGGATCAGCGCGCCGGTTTTGTGAATGTGTATCAGGTCCAGATCACCGAGCGAGATATCGCGCCCCTCGGCGGCCAAGTCCATCGCCTGCCCGCCCGCCAAGCCGCGCGAGCCGCTGGCCTGAGCGAGCATCTCGATCATTTTCACACGCAGCGCGGCGTCGGCCTGCATGGCCGGATCGTGCGCCAGAATATGGAACGCCAGCGCGAACAGCGCGTTGCCCGCCAGGATGGCGGTGGCCTCGCCACAGGCCTTGTGGCAGGTGGGCTTGCCGCGGCGCAGGTCGTCGTTGTCCATGGCCGGCAAGTCGTCGTGCACCAGCGAGTAGGTGTGGATCAACTCCACGGCGCAGGCCGGACCGTCCAGGCGACTCGACTCCACGCCCAACGCGCCGCCCGCGGCATAGACCAGCAGCGGACGGATGCGCTTACCGCCGTCCAGCGCCGCGTAGCGCATGGCCGCGTGCAAATCCTGCGGCGGCGCGGCGGCGGGCGGCAGATAACGCTCCAGCGCCGCCTCGACGCGCGCTTGCGCCTCGCCCATCAATGTTTGCAGTGGCATGAGACGCTTAGGCGGTGTCTTGTTCGCCGCTGAAAGGTTCGATGCTGGCCTGGCCGTCTTTTTCCATGAGAATGTGGACTTTCTGCTCGGCCTCTTGCAACGCCTGCTGGCAGGCGCGCGTCAGCGCGATGCCGCGCTCGAAATCCTTGAGCGAATCCTCCAGACTGACCTCGCCCTTCTCCATGCGCTCCACCAGGGCCTCCAGCTCCTTG
>JBFLZV010000089.1:0-4902 GCA_040756035.1 Pseudomonadota bacterium | reverse complement strand
TGCAAATAATTTGCTGTTTGACGGCGCTGAACAAGTTTATCCTAAAAAAAAGCCAACTTGGCATTAATTAAGTTTCATAAGGATATTGTCCAGGCGAGGGAACGGCTGCGAAAAACAACAAGCGGCCTGGATGGAATGGGGTTCGGGAAAAAGGCCTATTTCCCAGGTCTCACTATAATTGCGTCCGGGCCAAGTCTTCTTAAATTGAAGCCCCGTCAAGGGGTCGCGTCTTGAGCCCCGTCAAGGGGTCGCCGTCAAGGGGTCGCGTCTTGCGGAGCCCCGTCAAGGGGTCGCGTCTTGGGTCGCCGTCAAGGGGTCGCGTCTTGTATTTTGACATATTAAATAAATCATCTGATGGTTACGCAATGACAAAATGTCAAAATACAAGACGCGACCCCTATTTACTTCTTCAAGACGCGACCCCTATTTACTTCTTCCCGACACTCCATAGGAGATAACGCGGGTATAACTTTCACGTTCAGTGCGATATTCGGTGCCATGTGCCCCGTAAGCACCATTCACTGCGATAAGACGTTGGCCTTCGAGACAGAAGCGATCATTGGCATCGAAGTTAATGCCGCCGGCGAAGCCGTCTTGAGTAATTGTCGCGGGACAACGGTGGATAAAAGATAATCCGCCCAAGGACCAGCCCGTTCCCAAAGGACCATTGCCGCCGTGGCTAGTGTAAGTAAGCGTAAGGCTCGGTTGCATACCCGCAGCACCGGGCGGCACTTGCAGAGGGATGGCATAAGAGGCCGCACCAATCTCATCAACTTTAAATTCGCCTGGCGTAGCAAACACCGCCGAAGCTGCCGGCGAGTGGAGTGCCGCAAGGGCGAGAATAGGAACTAATGCAAGATGTAGGAAAGAATGACGTAAATGAGGGGAATGTTGCAGAAGTTTTTCGGGCGTTAAGACATCCCCTTCCGCGCGGAACCGGCTGGTTTTTGCCATGACATTTCTCCCTTATGCTTTTTTACGTTTCTTTCGGCGCGCAACTAAAGCACCGAAAGGTAACGCTGCTTGAACGCTAGCTTAGGAGAAATTGGCTTGTCAATGGCTCAGCAATAAAATTTTTAAAGAGAGAGGGAATATGTAACAGAAACTTTACAACTTTAATATAAATTCAAAAAATTTCCTTACAAATTGTGTACAAATTGTTGCGTTCTTGCCACGCAATGTTAACCATTTACCACTTCACCGCTGTTGGGATGCAGCACTTGGCCGGCCATATAGGAGGAGTCGTTGCTGGCCAGGAATACGTAGCTGGGTGCGATTTCTTCGGGTTGGCCGGCGCGGTGCATGGGGACTTGCGAGCCGAATTTTTCCACTTTTTCCTCGGGGAACGTGGAAGGAATGAGCGGCGTCCACACCGGGCCGGGGGCGACGGCGTTGACGCGTATGCCTTTTTCGATCAGCGACTGCGCGAGGGCGCGCGTGAACGCCACGATCGCGCCCTTGGTGGCGGAGTAATCCCGCAACCGTGGGCTGCCGCGATAGGCGGTGACCGAGATGGTGTTGATGATGGCGCTATCGGCCTTTAAATATTTGAGCGCCGCCTTGGTCATGAAAAATTGTGCGAAGATGTTGGTGCGGAAGGTTTTTTCCAATTGTTCGGCGCTTATTTTTTCGATGCTGTCCTGCGGATGTTGTTCGGCGGCGTTATTGACGAGGATGTCGAGATGGCCGAAAGCATCGACGGTCTGTTGCACGGCGCGTTCGCAAAACGCTTCGTCGCCGACGTCGCCGGCGATGATGATGCAGCGCGCGCCGTGCTCTTCGGCCATGCGCTTGGTTTCCTCGGCGTCGGCATGTTCGCTTAGATATACGATACTGACATCGGCGCCTTCCTTGGCGTAAGCGATGGCGACGGCGCGTCCGATGCCGCTTTCGCCGCCGGTGATGAGCGCCACCCTGCCTTGTAGTTTTCCGCTGGCCTTGTACGAGGCACCGTCCGCGCGCGGGCGCGGCGTCATGCGCCGTTCGCTGCCGGCTGGTTGTTGATGCTGGGCGGGTTGCTGAGCTTCTTGCCGTTTTTGCGCCATGGCCGCCTCCTTGCTGCCGAATAACTGATGCTTATCTATATGACGCAAAGGTAAAGCGGTTAGTTCCTAGCAAGCCTCCAGATAATGCAGGCTGAACAGCCGCCGCGCGTCCGTCCAAACGCGCATGGGTTTGAAATCCGCCGCTTCAGCCATCATTTGGAATTCCTCGACGGTGTATTTATAGGAATTCTCCGTGTGGATGGTTTCGCCCGCGCGGAAATGAAAACCGTGCGCCGCCATGCGCACGGTTTGCGTGCACAGGCTGCACAGGTGCATTTCGATGCGGCCGCGCGCCGCGTGATAATAAGCATGGTGCGCAAAATTATTTAAATCAAAATCCGTTTGCAATTCACGGTTCATGCGCGCCAGCATATTTAAATTGAACCGCGCGGTGACGCCGCGCGCATCGTTGTACGCGGCGTGCAGCAGCGCGGGGGATTTTTTTAAGTCCACGCCGATCAACATGCCGCCGCCCTCTCCCACCAGGCGCGCGGCGTTTCTGAGCAGGCGTATCGCCTCCATGGGCGTGTAGTTGCCGATGGTGGAGCCGGGGAAGAACACCACTTTGCGCGCGCACGGATAGGCGCGCGGCAGATGCGTGAGGCGCGTATAGTCGGCGCACACCGCGGTCACGGCCAGGTGCGGATGCGCGGCGGCGATGGTGGCGGATGACGCCAGCAAGTATTCCCGGCAGATGTCGACCGGCACGTAGGCGAGCGGTTCGCGCAAGGCGCGCAACAGCAACGGCACCTTGCGGCTGCTGCCGCTGCCGTACTCGATCAGCACGCAGCGCGCGCCGATGATCGCGGCGATGTCGGGCGCGTAATCCTGCAACAAACGGATCTCGGTGCGCGTCGGATAATATTCCGGCGCGTCGCAAATTTCATCGAACAGCCGCGAGCCGCGCTCGTCGTAGAAATATTTCGCGGGCAACTCTTTTTGCGGTTTGCTCAGGCCGTGCGCGGCGTCCTGGAAAAAATCGTCCGCGTCGGGCTGGAAGTCGTGAAACGCGAGCGGCGCGCTGAGCGGCGTCATGGCGCGTCCTCCGCCAGGCGCAATCCGCTGAACTGCCAGCGCGCGTCGGGGGGAAAGAAGTTGCGGTAGGTCACGCGCAGATGCGCCGCCGACGTGACGCACGAACCGCCGCGCAGCACCATCTGATTGCACATGAATTTGCCGTTGTATTCGCCGAGCGCACCGACGGGCGGCCGGTAGCCGGGATACGGCGCATACGGGCTGCGCGTCCACTCCCATACGTCGCCGAATAACTGCGCGGGCGCGCCGCCGTGCGCCGGGGCGGGTTGCAGCAAACCGGACTCCAGCAAATTACCCTGCACGGGTAATTCCGCGGCGGCGTTTTCCCACTCCGCTTCGGTCGGCAAACGCTTGCCCGCCCAGCGCGCGTAGGCGTCCGCTTCATAGAAGCTCACGTGGCACACCGGTTCGGACTCGGCCAGCTCGCGCATCCCCGACAAGCTCATCAGCCACCAGTGTCCTGTGTCATCGCGTTCCCAGTAAAGCGGCGCGCTCCATTGTTGCGCCTGCACGGCGCACCAGCCGTCCGACAACCAATATTCCGGCCTTCGGTAGCCGCCCGCCTCGATGAATTCCAGGTATTCGCCGTTGGTGACCAGACGCGCGGCGAGCCGGTAATTTTCCAGGAACACACGATGCCGCGGCGTTTCATTGTCGAACGCGAATTCCGCCGCGCCGTGGCCGATTTGGCGGATGCCGCCGTCGTAATCCAGCCAGTGCAGCGGCGCGGCGGCGCCGCTCACCGTGGCCGAGTACGATAAATACGCCGGACGCAGCGGATTGTGCGCGAAAATATGTTTGACGTCGGTGAGTATCAGTTCCTGATGCTGCTGTTCATGGTGCAGGCCCAACTCCAGCAGCGGCGCGATGCGGCGCCATGCTTCGGCGTCGGCCGTCGCGATCAAGCGGCTGATCGCGCGATTGACGTGGCCACGGTAGCGGTACACCTCCTCCACCGTGGGGCGCGACAGCAGCCCGCGTTGCCGGCGCGGATAAAAACGTCCGACCGTTTCGTAATAGGAATTGAACAGGTAACCGAACTGTGGATGAAAAACGGCGTACCGCGGAAGGAAAGGAACCAGCAGGAAATTCTCGAAGAACCAACTGGTGTGCGCCAAGTGCCACTTGGGCGGACTGACCACTTCCATGGTCTGGATAAGATAATCCTCATCGGCGAGCGGCTGACACAGCGCCTCGCTCAACGCGCGCACGCGCAAATAACGCTTGAGCGCCTCCTCCCTATCCGAAACTGCCGGATCCTCGCGCTGCGGCAACGCCGATGGTGCGGTCATTATGATCCTCCGATCCAGGGGACTATAGCGTCATCCTATGACTTACGACCTCTTGAGGGAGTTTAAGCAAAGTGTGCTTGAGAGGCAACCCTGCCGGTCCACGCCGGCGCAGCGGTTAATGAGCCAGCATGGCGCGCATTTTGCGGCATAGCGTGTGGATAGCGCGCTTTTTATTTTTGGCGTGCTTAATTCTGCGCGCCTGCCGCAGTGCGCTCTTAAATGCCTGATTTTGCGGAGGAGTATAGCTCATAGCGCATCCCCAAAATTTTTATGTTAACAAAAATATTACCCTATTGGTATAATTCCGCGCACTCAAAAACCATCATGGTAATTTACCGGACCGGCGAATTACCTTTTAATAACATTATGGATATTGCCGAGATCAGAAGAAAAAACCTAAAGCTCGTCATCGAGCAGCGCTGCGGCGGCGTGGCCTCGGAGTTGGCCCGACTATTGGATAAACAGCCGTCGGAACTATCGCGCATTTTCAGTAAAAATCCGGCGCATCGCCGCAACGTCGGTTCGCGCCT
>JBFLZV010000088.1:0-5099 GCA_040756035.1 Pseudomonadota bacterium | reverse complement strand
GTCGATTTCATCGCCGCGCTGCATAATCAAGGCGCGCTGCATGACGT
Source organism: Pseudomonadota bacterium (assembly GCA_040756035.1). Classification (GTDB taxonomy): domain Bacteria; phylum Pseudomonadota; class Gammaproteobacteria; order SURF-13; family SURF-13; genus JBFLZV01. The sequence goes on along the minus strand of JBFLZV010000088.1, from coordinate 5,052 downwards.
TATCCAATTCGCGCACGTTGCCGGGCCAGGGATGGTCAAGCAAACGCTGCTGGGCCGCCGCGCTCAACACCGGCACCGCGCGCGCCGCGGCGCGCGCACCGCGCGCCAGCACGTGCCGCGCCAGCGGTAAAATATCCTGACGGCGCTCGCGCAGCGGCATCACGTGCAGGGGAAACACGTTCAAGCGGTAAAACAAATCCTCACGGAAACGCCCGGCGGCCACTTCTTCGCGCATCATGCGATTGGATGTGGCCAGCACACGCAAATCCAGCGGGATCAGCTTGCGTCCGCCGAGACGTTCCACTTCGCGCTCCTGCAACACGCGCAGCAGCTTGGCTTGCAAACCCAAATTCATCTCGCTGATTTCATCGAGCAGCAGCGTTCCGCCCTCGGCCTGTTCGAACTTGCCCGGGCAAGCGTGATACGCGCCGGTGAAAGCGCCCTTCTCGTAGCCGAACAATGTCGCCTCCAGCATGTTGTCGGGGATAGCGGCGCAGTTGATGGCGACGAACGGCTGCTTGGCGCGACGCGAGTGTTCATGAATGTAGCGCGCCAGCACTTCCTTGCCGGTGCCGCTCTCGCCGGTGATCATCACCGTGGCGTCGCTCTCCGCCACGCGTCGCGCCAGCGCCAGTAATTCCTGGCTGCGCACGTCGCTGCTGACGAACTCGGCCTCGGCCTGCGCGGCCTGCACCATAAAACGGCTGACGCGCTGGATCAGCGCCTCGGCCTCGAACGGCTTGACCAGATAATCCGCCGCGCCGTTGCGCATGGCCTCCACGGCGCTGTTGATGGTGCCATAGGCGGTCATCAGCAGCACCGGCAAGTCGGAACGGCGCAGCTTGATTTGTTTGAGCAGCGTAACGCCGTCCATGCGCTGCATCTGCACGTCGCTCACCACCATGCCGAATTGGTGGCCGGACTTCGCGTCGGCCAGCAACTCCAACGCCGCGCGCCCGTCGGCGGCGGCGTGCACCGCGTAACCGGCGGCTTGCAGCGTATCGCACAGCGCCTCGCGCAATGCCGGGTCATCTTCGACGATGAGTATTTTGACTCGAGTCATGACGGATGTTGTTTGGCTCATAAAATGTTTTCCTTGAATTAATCAGCTAGGGGTTAGGGTCTAGGGGCTAGGAGCAGGCCCTAACCCCTAATTCCTAATCCCTGATTTCAAGCTACACGCCGTGCGCCGTGTTGCTGTAAGACCTTTCCGGAATTCGCTATCTTTCCCGCCGCATCCCACAGCGGAAAACGTAGTCCGAAAGTGCTGCCCTGGCCCGGCTCGGATTCCACCCACACCGCGCCCTGATGCGCGCGCGCGATGGCCTGCACCACGGCCAAACCCAAGCCGGTGCCTTGCGGGCGCGTGGTGAAAAACGGCTCGAAGATACGTTCCAGCAGTGCGCGCGGAATACCGGGGCCGTTGTCGGTCAACAGCAGTTTGATCATCTCGCCGCCGTCCTGGTCGGTGACGCGCTGCGCGTGCAGCCGCAACCGTCCGCCGCTGCCGCAGGCTTGAATGGCGTTGGTGGCGAGATTCAGCAACATGCTCAGTAAGGCGTCACGATTACCGCGCAGCGCAGCGCCGGGCGCCTCGTCGACGACTTCCAAACGGCAACCGTTTATCAAGAGTTGCGCATCGAGCGCTTGTTTGAGATCTTGCAGCAAATCCGCCAGCACAATCTCATCGGCGTCGAAATTGCCGCTCTTGGCGAACAACAGCATGTCGTCGACCAGCTTTTCCAAGTGGCGCAGGCGCGCGACGATTTTTTCGGAGTAGCCGCGATAGTCCACGCCGTCTTGCTGCGGATTGGCGAGGTGCGAGGCGTATAACAGCGCGGAGGCGAGCGGTGTGCGTATCTGGTGCGCGAGCGAAGCGGCCATCTCGCCCATCGCGGATAGACGCTGATGACGGCTGAGGCGCTCCTGCAAGGCGTGCGTCTCGGTGACGTCTTTGAGCAGTAGAATTTGTCCGGGTTCGGCGCCGAGCGAACTTGCGGAAACTTCCACGCGCCGCCCGTCGCGCAGAGCGGTTTGTCCGTCGGCGGTATGCGGCGCGAAGGCGCGCGCGGCGACTTCCTGCCAGTTACGGCCTTGCAGCGGCTCGCCGAGCAGTTCGACGGCAGCGGGATTATGTTCCGTGACGTTGCCCGCGCCGTCCAGCACCACCACGCCCGCGGGTAACGCGGCGAGCAGACGCGCCAGGCTGTTGGCCAAGTGTTCTTTTTCGGCGAGTTGCAATAGACGTTCGCTGCGCGCGGCGTTCAACTCTTCGTTGAGTTCCGCGACGCGCGCCTCGAGTATCTGATACGAGGCGCTGAGTTGTTCAGAGACTTGATTGAAAGTCTGAAAAGCGTATTCCAGACCTTGGGCGGCGTTTTTATTTTTGCGGCTCATAAATAATTACTCCAAAACCTTACACAGGTTTAAGAGCAAGAACTATGCCGCTTGATTTTTATTCAGCTATAACAATTATTTAGAAAGAGAGTGGTGGCGCCGGCGTCAAGCTTCCGTCGCTTCATCGGTGCGCTGCAAGCCATACTTGCGTAATTTTTCCACCAAGGTGGTGCGGCGCATCTTAAGCCGCGTGGCGGCGCGCGCCACCACGCCGCCGGCCTCCTCGAGCGCCTGCTGAATCAGTGAAATTTCCAAACTTTTAATGTGCTCGCGCAAATCGATGCCGTTGCGCGGCAACCGCGAGGCGGCGGGGGTCTGCGGCAGCGGCGCGGCCAACGCTTCGGCGGAAACGATTTCCGGCGCGGCGCCGCTCGTTACGCGGAATTTTTCCGGTAAGTCGGACAGGTCCACCACGCCGTAAGGATAAAGAATCGCCAAACGCTCGATGAGATTGGCGAGTTCGCGCACATTGCCCATCCACGGATATTGGCACAGCGACAGCACCGCCGCCGGCGTCAGACGCACCGAACCGCGCCGCTCGTGCTCGATGCGCAGAATCAATTCATTGATCAGCAGCGGGATGTCTTCCACACGCTCGCGCAGCGGCGGCATGTCGATGGGAAACACGTTGAGGCGGTAATACAAATCCTCGCGGAACTTGCCGGCCTTGATAGCCTCCTCCAGATTGATGTGCGTGGCGGCGATCACGCGCACGTCGGCACTGATGCTTTTATTGCTACCCACGCGCTCGAAGGTGCGCTCTTGCAGCACGCGCAGCAGCTTCACCTGCATGGGCAGACTCATGTCGCCGATCTCGTCCAGGAACAGCGTACCGCCTTCGGCCATTTCGAAGCGCCCTTGACGCGCGCTGATCGCGCCGGTGAAGGCGCCTTTCTCATGGCCGAACAGTTCGCTTTCCAGCAAGTCCGGCGGGATCGCGCCGCAATTGACCGGCACGAAATTCTTTTCGCGGCGTGACGAGTGATAGTGCAGATTGCGCGCCACCACTTCCTTGCCGGTGCCGGACTCGCCCAGGATCAGCACGTTGGCGTCGGAGTCGGCGACCTGTTCGATCAACTGGCGCACTTGCCGGATGGCGCGGCTGTTGCCCACCAGGCTGCGGAACATTTCCAGCGGACGCTTGCTGACCGCCGGCTGGCGGCTGTCATGATAAATCTGCGCTTGGTGCAGCGCATAAGTGAGCTGCGGGTAACGGATCGGAAAGTTAATCACCCCCAACACACCGACGGTGATTTCAGGATTGGTATGGGGCTTGCTGTCGGCGTCCGTCAACAAAAGTACCGGCAGCGACGGCGCCCAATCGCGCAGGGCGCGCAGCACTTCTATCTGCATGCTCTCGGAGCCGCATTGGCCGAGCAATACTACATGGATGTTTTCCGCGACGGGAGGACTGGCGCGCCATTGCTTACACTCCAAGACCAGCGGCACATAATCGATAAACTCGATAACGGTCTTCAGCGTTTGTCGGCGCGGCGCATCGTCGTCGATCACTAATACCGTTGTGGCAGCACCCATAGCATCCCCCTAGACAAATCAATTCGGCGCGTAAGTGTTCGCGGCCAGCTCAGACTTTCCCGGCGTTTTGGAGGGAACATCTGGACAAACTAGCGGCGCGAAAGTTTGTTTCCAGTTTTCTGCTACAACAGAAGCTAACCACTATCAGACACTTATGTCAAAATTTTGTCAATACTTATCGGCGGGGTGTTTTAAAGGGCATGGCAGGAGGTGGAAGGTTGGGGCACTATCAACAGCAGGCCTTTAAGGCGCGTCCGATGCCGGCGTCTCATCCGCCTACTTGCGCCGCGTATAAGCCACGCGGCGGCGGTGCTGGCGAAACACAATCTTTTCCAGCCACTCTTGCGTGGACGCGGCTATGTCTTCAAACAGCACGGTCACGCGGAATCCGCTCGCCAGTGGATCGACGCGCCGCACGCGGCCCGTCAGCCACAACGCGCGCGGGTATCTCGGACTGGGATAAATTTCCATCATTACCCGCTGCTCCGGCGCGGGCGCCTGTTCCGCGTCCCACTCGATGCCGTGCGCGCCGAGTTGCGCGGGAACGCGCTTGGGGATGTCGTGATAATAGCTCAAGATCTCTCCGGCCAAATCCAAAACGAGATTGAGCTTGAAATCCATGCGCGCCAACTCCTGACTCAAGCCGTGTTCTTCCACTTGCTCGGGATAGTATTCATCCAGGAAATAGAGAATGCGCAGGATGTCATCGTTGCTCTGCTCGATGCCGGCCGACTCGGCGCTCGACAGGGGCGTGGTCGCGTCGCTCCAGCGCAGCGCGATGCAGTCTTCGTAAGTGAGTCCTTGCGCGGCAAGGTCGGATGGGGAATCGCTCATATCGGGAATCTCTGACGCAAACTCCTCGCCCCATCCTCTCTCCCGGAGGGAGAGGGAGATTGATTCCCTTCTCCCCTTGGGAGAAGGGTCGGGAATGAAGGAGAATTATTAATTCGACGACAAAATATTGTCGCCCTCGACCAGGCCGGTACACGCCTGAACTCCTTGCGGCGCTATCCTGCGCCGCCGCGTCGCTACAGCCATGCCATCCTTGGCATGGCGTTCGCGGCTTCGCCGCTCACCTTGCGGCGCTATCCTGCGCCGCCGTGTCGCTACAGCCATGCC
>JBFLZV010000087.1:0-5146 GCA_040756035.1 Pseudomonadota bacterium | reverse complement strand
TCGATTACATTGAATCGTTTTACAACCGTACCCGCCGGCACAGTCATCTCGGCGGGGTCAGCCCCGAGGCCTTTGAACATGCCTCACAATGAGGCTGTGGGGTGTCTACGATACCGGGGGAAGTCCAATACCTATGTATACGCTCAATCATTTGCGGCAAATGGCGAACCACCTCAGAGTGCAAAGAAAGCTCTGGCTCTTCCATTAATAATAGGCCGTCACCTTCAAATAAAGACCATAACAAACCAAAAAGTCTTAGAGTGCCGTCGGATAGCTGTGACTCATTTTGCCAGCCTGCATGAGGCCTCCAATGCTCAAAGAGTCCAATCAGGTGCGGCACGCCCAACTCATCTCTTTCAACCTTCAACTCTTTAAGCTGAGGAGAGGCCACAACTAAAGCATCTTGAATTTTTTTCAACCTGGAAGATCGAACATTGAGCGGTGTAGTTTCTACTCTTTGTAAAAAATCGCGCCCGAAAGGATCATTTTCTATCTGCGCAGGCGAAAACCCCTGAGGATCCCGAATAACTTGCGGAAGCAAGTGTTGGTAATTAACGCTCTGGAAAAAGGATACTATCGGTCTAAAATCCTTATTCGCGGTAATTTGCTCTAACGCGGTTTGAGTAAGCCGTGGAGCATCATCTTTATCAAGTTCATCAGGCCTATCCAACAAAATCTTATCATTGTATTTAACTTGCTCTCCTGTAATCAGCGGACGTCGGTTATTGTCTTGCGTAAAACTTAGGCGATAACTCCAAACACCATCCCTGCCCCCCTCTTCCTTTAACTCAACCTCGACAAGAATATTAGGATGCCTACGTGCTGCAAGGCAACGAATAGCTGATACACCACCGCGCACTTCTATCGCGTAACGTAAACCACCGCCTTTTAGGATACAAAGATCCCGTAGAAACCTAAAAATATCAAGGAAATTGGACTTACCAGACGCATTAGGTCCAATTAAGAACAGGCGACGCTCCAAACGGATGTCACCTTTCCGGAAGTTTTTCCAATTTTCGATATTTAGCCTCTGAACATACATAAAATTATCTCGCTAAGTTACTCAGGACGCTAATTCGTGAATGGTATCAAGCTACTGTTATTGACCCTAAATACATATTTCAACGGTGGTAAGGATGATTATGCAGGATACTCCACGCGCGGTACAACTGTTCGGCCGCCACGATGCGCACCAGCGCGTGCGGCAGCGTGAGTTTGGACAGCGACCATTTGATGCGCGCGCGTTGCAGGCACGCTTCGCTCAGGCCGTCGGGGCCGCCGATGAGCAGCGCCACGTCACGTCCGCCATGCAGCCAGTCGTTGAGGTGCGCGGCCAGTTGTTCGGTGCTCCACTGCGCGCCGCGCACGTCGAGCGCGATGACCAGCGCATCCTTGGGAATGGCCGCCGCCATGCGCGCGCCTTCGTCGTGCACGGCGCGCGCGATGTCGGCGTTTTTGCCGCGCTTGCCGGGCGTGATTTCCACGAGATTTAAACGGCACTCCGGCGGCAGGCGCTTGGCGAATTCGTGGTAGCCGGCGTTGACCCAATCCGGCGGACGCGTACCTACGGCGATGAGATGAATCTGCACGTGCGCCGAAAAAATTTAATGGCGCGTGGTTTTTTTACGGCGCGCGGCGGTGATTTTGGTCTCCAGTTCGGCGCGCGCCGCGGACGGTTTTGCGGCGCGTGGTTTACGCGCGCGCGGCGCGCTTTCCTTCGCCTTGGGCGCTTTTTTACGCTGCGCCGGGCTTCCCGCGGGACTCTCTTGCACTGCCGCGTCGCTCCACAGTTTTTCCAGATTATAAAAATCCCGCACCTGCGGCAACATGACGTGCACCACCACGTCGCCCAGATCGACCAGCGCCCACTCGCCGACTTGTTCGCCCTCCACGCCGAGCGGCCGCACGCCGCGTTGCTTGGCCTTTTCGATCACGTGATTGGCCAGCGCCTTGACCTGGCGATCGGAAGTGCCGCTGGCGATCACCATCATATCGGTGACGTTGCTCAGGCCGCGCACGTCCAGCACTTGAATGTTTATCGCCTTCAAATCATCCAGGGCGTTCACTACGAGCTTCTTCAATTGGGCAAGCTGCATTGTTCCTCGCTAATCAAGATTGGATAATGGGATGGGCGGCGGCAGGCGCGTAAATGCCGCGCGCCATGTCCAAGGTTGCGTCGGGCGCCAGGTAGCGCGCGCTCTTGCCCTGCGCGAGCAGGGCGCGGATGCGTGAGGAGGAAATGTCCAACTGCGGCAGCGGCCGGCACAGGATCAGGCCGGCCGCCTGCGCGGCCAGTTGGTGCGGACCATCGGCGCGTTGCGCGGCGAGTAACACGGCGATTTCGCCGGTGGCCGCGGCGGCGTCCCAGCCCGGGCGGTGCGCCACCACCAAGTGCGCCAGCGTGATGAGTTCGCGCCAGCGCCGCCAAGTGTGCAGTCCCAGAAACGCATCCATGCCTAGGATCAGACACAGCGGCCGGCTGCCGAGTTCGGCACGCAAGGAAATTAATGTGTCGATGGTGTAGGACACTCCGCCGCGCCGGATCTCGCATTCATCGACGACCAGGCCGGGCTCGCCGGCCACGGCGACGCGCAGCATGTCCAGACGCTGCTGCGCAGCGGCCAGCGGCGGCGCGCGGTGCGGCGGCAAATTGCTCGGCACGAGCCGCACTTCGCTCAAACCCAGGTCTTGGCGAAGTTCCACCGCGAGCCGCAGGTGGCCGTGGTGCACGGGATCGAAGCTGCCGCCTAAAATGCCTAGCATGACGACAAGGAAAAGGGACAAGGGAAAAGGGACAAGGGAAAAACGAGAACCCTTCCGCGTGGTAAAAAAGGAATTCCCTTTGCCCTTTGCCCTTTGCCCTTTGCCCTATTTTCTAACATGCCCATCGCCGAGCACGATGAATTTTTGCGTGGTCAAGCCTTCCAGTCCCACCGGGCCGCGCGCGTGCAGTTTGTCGGTGCTGATGCCGATTTCGGCGCCGAGTCCGTATTCGAAACCGTCGGCCAGGCGCGTGGAAGCGTTCACCATTACCGAACTGGAATCCACTTCGCGCAGAAAACGCTGCGCGCGCGAGAAATCCTCGGTGACGATGGCGTCGGTGTGCGCCGAGCCATGCGTTTGAATGTGCTCGATAGCCGCGTCCAGGCCCGGCACCACGCGCACCGCCAGGATCGGCGCGAGATATTCGGTGTCCCAATCCTCCGCGCTGGCGGGCTTGGCGTTGGGCGCGAGCGCGCGCGCCGCCTCGTCGCCGCGCAGTTCCACGCCGGCGTCGTCATACATCTTGGCGAGCTTGGGCAGCACGCGCGGCGCGATATCTTGCGCGACCAGCAGCGTTTCCATGGTGTTGCACGTGCCGTAGCGCTGCGTCTTGGCGTTGTAGGCGACGCGCACGGCTTTTTCGACGTCGGCCTTGTCGTCGATGTACACGTGGCACACGCCGTCCAGGTGTTTGATCACCGGCACGGTGGCTTCGTTGCTGATGCGTTCGATCAGGCCCTTGCCGCCGCGCGGCACGATCACGTCGACGTACTGTTTCATGCGAATCAATTCGCCGACCGCGGCGCGATCCGCCGTGGCGATCACCTGTACCGCGTCTTCCGGCAGCGCGGCGCGTTTCAAGCCGGCGTGGATGCACGCGGCGATGGCCTGATTGGAATGCAGCGCCTCGGAGCCGCCGCGCAGAATAGCGGCGTTGCCGGATTTCAAGCACAGCCCCGCGGCATCCGCCGTCACGTTCGGGCGCGACTCGTAAATAATGCCGATCACGCCCAACGGCACGCGCATCTTGCCGACTTGAAAACCGGCGGGCCGGTATTTGAGATCGGTGATCTCGCCGACCGGATCGGGAAGCTGCGCAATCTGGCGCAGACCCTCGGCCATGCTCTTCACGCGCGCCTCGTTCAATTCCAGGCGGTCGAGCATGGCGGCGTCCAGGCCGTTTTTCCGGCCCGCCTCCAGGTCTTTTTGGTTGGCGGCGAGCAGCGCCGCCACGTCGTGCTCCATGGCGTCGGCCATGGCGAGCAGCGCGTCGTTTTTGGCCTGCGTCCCGGCGCGGCTCAACGCGCGCGCAGCGGCACGCGCGCGTTGTCCGACGTCGAGCATGTATTTTTTGATATCCATACTATTCACTTGCCGCGTAGCGGCCGCACACCGGCAAGCCCCACGCTTAGTTGTAACAATTCATCCCACACCGCACCCGTGGCGATGCCTTTGATCACGCGGTCCACGCGCGCGGCGTGGCGCAATAGGCCGCGCCAATAGTCCGCGGAACGTCCCTGCAAGGCTTTTTTGATGACGGCCTTGCGCTTGTCCCATACATGGTATTTTACCAGCACTTGCTCGACATTGGCGCCGCGGCACTCGTGCGCCATGCCGGCCAGGGCGCGCAATTCGCGCGCCAAGGCCCACAGCACCAGCGTAGGCTCTACGCCCTCGCCGCGCAAGCCGTTCAGGATGCGCGCGGCGCGTGGCGCATCGCCGGACAACGCGCTGTCGGCGAGATCATAGACATCGAAGCGCGCGCTATCGGCCACGGCGGCGGCCACGGTGTCGGCGTCGAGTTGCGCCGCGCCGTGCAGCAAATACAGTTTTTCCAAGTCCTGCGCGGCGGCCAACAAATTACCTTCCACACGCAGCGCCAGCAGCGCCGCCGCCTCCTGGCTGAGCCGCATACCCTTGGCCGGCGCGCGCTGCATGATCCAGGCGGGCAGTTCGCGCGCCGTGACCGGCCACACCTGCACAACCACGCCGGCTTGCTCCAGCGCGCCGAACCACTTGCTCTTTTGCGTGGCGCCGTCCAGCTTGGGGCAGACCACCAGCAGCAGCGTGTCGGGCGCGGGCTGCGCGGCGTAATTCACCAGCGCCTCCGCTCCCGCCTCGCCCGGCTTGCCGCCGGGGATGCGCAATTCCAGCAGCCGCCGTTCGGCGAACAGCGACAAGTTCGATGCCGCGAGCGTCAAAGCGGCCCAATCAAAGCCGGGGCCGGCGTGCAGTATTTCGCGCGCGCCGTAACCTTGCGCGCGCGCCGCCGCACGGATCACGTCGCAGGTCTCCGCCACTTGCAGCGGCTCATCGCCAAAGACCAGATAAACAGGCGCAAGAGCGCGCTTTAAATGCGCGCCGATTTGTTCGGGTTTGATTC
>JBFLZV010000086.1:0-5210 GCA_040756035.1 Pseudomonadota bacterium | reverse complement strand
CGGGACAGGGTGGGGGTAGAGTGAAATAAGGATTTTACTAAGAAGAAACAAAATAAGCGATGTCCGCTTATTTTGTTTCTTCTTAGTAACAGTACGGATTATACCTGTGCCAAAAGAAACTCCCGCATCCAAATTGCCAAAAATCCTGGCCGCCGTGGACCTCGGCTCCAACAGCTTCCATATGATTATCGCGCGCGTGGCGCAAGGCCGATTGCATGTATTGGACCGTATGCGCGAAACGGTGCGGCTCGCGGCGGGCCTGGACAAGAAAAACACGCTGCGCCCGAACGCGCAGAAGCGCGCGCTAAATTGTTTGCAACGTTTCGGCCAGAGCCTGCGCGGCCTGCCGCCGGACAGCGTGCGCGCGGTGGGCACCAACACGCTGCGCGTGGCGCAGAACTCCGCGAATTTCCTAAGGACAGCGCAGCGCGCCCTCGGACATCCCATCGAAATCATCGGCGGCCATGAAGAGGCGCGCTTAATATACCTGGGCGTGGCACGCAGCCTGGCGCCCGACGCCAAACGCCGATTAGTAATCGACATCGGCGGCGGCAGCACGGAATGCATCATCGGGGAAGGTTTTCGGCCTCTGCACATGGAAAGCCTGCCGCTCGGCTGCGTCGGCGCCACGCTCAAGTACTTCCCGCGCGGGGTCATCGACCGCGCCGCCTTCGCGCGCGCCGAGATCGCCGCGTTGCAGGAGCTGCAACCCATCGCCGCGCGCTACCGCGCACTGGGCTGGCAAATGAGCATCGGCGCCTCCGGCACCGTCAAGGCGGTGCTCGACGTGGTGCAGGCTCAGCGCTGGAGCGACAATGGCATCACCCTGGCGAGCCTGCGCAAACTGCGCAAGCGCCTGTTCGCCGCCGGCCATGTGCGCCGCCTCAAGCTCGCCGGTCTGCGCGACGACCGCCTGCCGGTATTTCCCGGCGGCGTAGCGATTCTGCTGGCGGTGTTCGAGAGTCTGGGAATCAAGCGCATGCTCTACTCGGACGGCGCGCTACGCGAGGGACTGCTGTTCGACTTGCTGGGACGCATCCGCCATGAGGATATCCGCGACGCCACGGTGACTAATCTCTGCGCACGCTACCACGTCGACATGCGGCAGGCGGCGCGCGTGGAGCGCACCGCCCTCCATTGCCTGCAACAAACAAATTTACAGCGCCACGCGGACGCCTTGCGCTGGGCCGCGCGCCTGCACGAGATCGGGCTGGCGGTGAGCCACAGCCAGTATCGCAAACACAGTGCTTATCTAGTCGAAAATTCCGACATGCCCGGCTTCTCGCGTCCGGAGCAGCAATTATTGACCGTGCTGATTCTCGGGCAACGTGGCAAATTTCCGCTCATAAATTTCCAAACATTGCCCGATGACCTAGGCAAAACGGCGCAACGGCTGTGCCTGCTGCTCAGGTTCGCCGTATTGCTGAATCGCAGCCGCTCCGCTCAACCTCCGCCAAAATTCACCGTGCAACTTACCGCCAAGACGCTGCGCATAAAATTCCCGCGCGGCTGGCTGGCGAAACATCCACTCACCAAGGCCGATCTGGAACAAGAAAAACTGTATCTCAAACCGGCCAAAATAAATCTGCGTATCAGCTAGAACTCAAAAAAGTTAACCGCCAAGGTGAGGCGCCTTTGGTTTTTAAACTCGGTACTCTTAGCATCTTGGCGGTTCAAAATTCTATTTATTATTCCGCTAACTCTTGCAGCAAAAACTGCTGCGCGGAGCGTGGCTTTTGGTTGCCGGGCTTGATGCGTTTATACGAACCGTCGCTTTGCAGCAGCCAAGCCTGCGTATTATCCGCCAGATAGGGCAGCAAACCTTCGTTCAACACGCGCGCGCGCAGGCGGCCGTCTTCAATGGGAAAACATACTTCCACGCGCCGGAAAAAATTCCGGCCCATCCAATCGGCGCTCGCGCAATAGACGGCGGAATCGCCGCCGTTCAAAAAATAAAACACGCGGCTGTGCTCCAGAAAACGGCCCACCACCGAGCGCACCTGAATATTATCGGAAATATTCGGCACGCCGGGACGCAGGCAGCAAATGCCGCGCACAATCAGATCGATCTTGACGCCGGCCTGCGAGGCCGCGTAGAGCGCTTGAATAATTTGCGGCTCGTCCAACGCGTTCATTTTGGCGATGATGTGCGCGGGCTTGCCTTCCTTGGCGTGGCCGGCTTCGCGCGCGATGAACTCCAGCATGGCTTTATGCAAAGTGAACGGCGCCTGCAAAATCTTTTTCAACTTCGTGGCACGGCCCAGGCCGGTGAGTTGCTGAAACATCTTATGCACATCATCGCCGATGTCCTTGTCACAGGTCAGCAATCCGTAATCGGTGTACAGGCGCGTGGTGCGCGCGTGATAGTTGCCGGTGCCCAAATGCGCATAACGCCGCAAGCGCTTGCCTTCGCGGCGCACCACCAGCGTCATCTTGGCGTGCGTCTTATAACCCACCACGCCGTACACCACGTGCGCCCCGGCGTCCTGCAAGCGCGTGGCGAGATTGATGTTCTCCGCCTCGTCGAAGCGCGCACGCAATTCCACCACCACCGTGACCTCCTTGCCAGCGCGCGCCGCGTCGATCAACACCTCGGCCATGGCGGAATCCGCACCGGTGCGGTACAGCGTTTGTTTGATCGCCAGCACGTCCGCATCATGCGCCGCCTGGCGCACGAAATCGAGCACCGGCGCAAACGACTCGAACGGATGATTCAACAGCACGTCACCACGGCGGATGACACCGAAAATATCCGTGGCGTGCTCCAGGCGACGCGGTATGCTGGGCACAAAGGCCGGATACTTGAGATCGGGCCGGTCCACCAGGTCGTAAATCGCCAGCAAGCGATTCAGATTCACCGGCCCGATCACTTGATAAAAATCATCCTGGTCCAGTCCAAACTGCTGCAAGAGAAAATTCGCCATCTCCGTCGGACAATTGTCCGACACCTCCAGGCGCACCGCGTCGCCGTATTGACGACTCGGCAGCTCTCCTTCCAGCGCGTGCAACAAGTCCTTGATTTCTTCCTCTTCGACGAACAATTCACTGTTGCGCGTGAGGCGGAACTGGAAACAGCCGGTGACTTTCATGCCGGGAAATAGATCGCCGACGTGTGCGTGAATAATTGAAGAGAGAAAAACGAAATCGTGCGCGCCCTTGGACACTTCGCGCGGCAAATGGATCAGACGCGGCAGGGAGCGCGGCGCCTGCACAACCGCCACGCCGCTGTTACGCCCGAAGGCGTCCTTGCCCTCCAGCGCAACGATGAAATTCAAGCTCTTGTTGAGCACACGCGGAAACGGGTGCGAAGGATCGAGTCCCAACGGACTCAACACCGGCAACAACTCGCTGTTGAAGTAGCGCTTGATCCACGCCGCCTGGCGCGGATTCCACTGCGTGCGCCGCACAAAGCGAATCTTTTCCTGCGCCAGCGCGGGAATCAACACTTCGTTCAACAATCGGTATTGCTCGGCGACCAGCTTGTGCGCCGCTTCACTGATACGTTTGAGCGCATCCTGCGCACTCACGTTGTCCGGCCCGGCCTGCACCGCGCCGAACGCCACCTGCTGCTTCAGCCCCGCGACGCGAATCTCGAAAAATTCATCGAGATTGGTGCTGCATATGCACAGAAAACGCAGGCGCTCCAGCAACGGCGTGGCGGCGTCCGCGGCGTGCTCCAGAACGCGCTTGTTAAATTCCAACAGGCTGAGTTCGCGGTTGAGGTAAAGCTCGGATTGCTTGAGTTCGGCGTCGCTCATGACCGCATGGTATGAAAGTTTTATGACGGCGGTGTTACGGATTAAAGCGCTTCGAATTTTTTACAGGCGCGGCAAACGCCGAAACCCCGCTACTTCCCGGCCTGCAACCATTGCGCCACGCGCTTGGCGAAATACGTGAGAATGCCATCCGCGCCGGCGCGCTTACACGATAGCAGCGACTCCAGCACCACCGCTTTTTCATCCAGCCAGCCGTTTTGCGCGGCGGCCATGAGCATCGAATACTCGCCGCTCACCTGATAGACAAAGGTCGGCGCGCCGAATTGCTCTTTCACGCGGCGCACGATGTCGAGATAGGGCAATCCCGGCTTGATCATCACCATGTCCGCGCCCTCCTCCAAGTCCAGCGCCACTTCCCATAGCGCCTCGTCGGTGTTGGCGGGGTCCATCTGGTAGCTGTACTTATCGCCCGCGCCGAGATTCGCCGCCGAGCCCACCGCGTCGCGGAACGGGCCGTAAAAGCTCGAAGCGTATTTAGCGGAATACGCGAGGATGCGCGTGTGGATATGCCCGGCCTTTTCCAGCGCGGCGCGGATCGCGCCGATGCGCCCGTCCATCATGTCCGAAGGCGCCACCACGTCCGCGCCGGCGGCGGCGTGCGACAACGCCTGCTTGACCAACGCCTCGACCGTTTCGTCGTTCATCACGTAGCCGGTCGCGTCGATCAGCCCATCCTGCCCGTGCGTGGTGAACGGATCGAGCGCCACGTCGGTGATCACGCCGAGATCGGGAAATTCTTTTTTCAACGCTCGCACCGCGCGCTGCGCCAAACCGTCCGGGTTCCACGCCTCCTTGGCGTCGAGCGTTTTCTTCTCGGCGGGCGTCACCGGAAACAGCGCCACCGCCGGCACGCCGAGTTTTACCAGCTCCGCGGCCTCTTTCAGCAATTCGTCAATACTCACGCGCTCGATGCCCGGCATGGAGGCCACCGGCTCGCGCTTTTTATTCCCTTCCAAAACGAACATCGGATAAATTAAATCATCCGTGGTCAGGCGATGCTCGCGCATCAAACGGCGGCTGAACACATCACGCCGCATCCGGCGCATGCGCACCGCGGGGAAGCGGCCTCGGTTGGGATCAATGCTGGGCACAGCGGCAACTCCTAAATTCCTAAGAAGAACTCCCACACATTCTAACAGACGGGAGGATGGCCTGACTAAACGCGCTTATCATGGCCGGAGATACCTGAAGGAAGGGCAGAATGTGACCATATTGGTCACATTCTGCCCTAAATCAACTTGTCAGCCGCAAAGAGACCCCGAAATCCCCTGCTTATTAGCTCGGCAAAGCCAAAAGAAGCCGCACCCCGCTCCAATATTTCCCTCATAAAAATAAGCACTTGCGGACGGCCAAGCGGCTAACCCATGGGGAAGGCCACCCGTGACAGCGCC
Source organism: Pseudomonadota bacterium (assembly GCA_040756035.1). GTDB lineage: Bacteria > Pseudomonadota > Gammaproteobacteria > SURF-13 > SURF-13 > JBFLZV01. The sequence goes on along the minus strand of JBFLZV010000086.1, from coordinate 43 downwards.
ATGGCGCGTTTCCTGCATAACCACGGACTCGAACGGGCGTCCG
>JBFLZV010000085.1:0-5485 GCA_040756035.1 Pseudomonadota bacterium | reverse complement strand
CCGGTTTAATGCGCATATTTACTCGTAATTGCACACGTAGTCAAGTAGCTCCTCGACTTTAATTTCAAATTGCGTGGCGGGCGGAATGATAAAACTCTGGCCGGCCTTATACTCAGTCCAATTCCCGCCCGCGGGCCTCACTTTGCAGCGCCCTTGGCCGATATCTATCTTCTCGCGCACCTGCGCGTTGAAACTGTATTCGCCCGGCAACATCACGCCCAAGGTTTTCTTTTCCCCGTTCGCGGTAATAATGGTGCGGCTGGTCACCTTGCCGTCGAAATAGACGTTGGCTTTGGCCTGCACCGTAACGTTCTTAAATTCCATTGTTTTTCCTTAAAAAAATCGCCTCACGCAAAGGCGTTAAGCCGCAAAAAATATAAAGATGTAAATTGAGATAAGTCTAACCTTATCATTTCCGGATTCACTGCGCTCAACTTCACAGCTACGAGTTGCTTTCTTTGCGTCTTTTGCGCCTTTGCGTGAGGCATTTAGGGTTTGCGCTTTTTAGATGCAATTCTCATGCGCAATGCGTTCAATTTGATGAACCCCGCCGCATCGGCTTGGTTATAGGCTCCGGCGTCGTCCTCGAAAGTGGCGATACCGGCGTCGAACAGACTGTCCGTCTCGGACTGACGCCCCACCACGGTCACGTTGCCCTTATACAGCTTCACGCGCACCTTGCCGTTCACGTGGGCCTGCGAAGCGTCGATCATGGTTTGAAGCATCTTGCGCTCCGGACTCCACCAGTAGCCGTTGTAGATCAGGCTGGCGTAGCGCGGCATCAGATCATCCTTCAAATGCGCCACTTCGCGGTCCAGCGTGATGGATTCGATGGCGCGGTGCGCCTTCAACATAATGGCGCCGCCCGGGGTTTCATAACAGCCACGCGATTTCATGCCCACGTAACGGTTTTCCACGATGTCGAGCCGTCCGATGCCGTTCTCGCCGCCCAATTTATTCAGCGTCGCAATCACCTGCGCGGGGCTTAACGGTTTGCCGTCGATGGCGGTGATGTCGCCTTTTTGATAAGTGAGTTCCACGTAGGTCGGTTTATCGGGCGCTTTTTCCGGCGACACCGTCCAACGCCACATGCTTTCCTCAGCCTCCGCCCACGGATCTTCCAGCACGCCGCCCTCGTAGGAGATGTGCAGGAGATTCGCATCCATGGAGTACGGCGATTTCTTGCCACGCTTCATTTCCACGGGAATGCCGTGCTGTTCGGCGTAGGCGAGCAATTTTTCGCGCGAAGTCAAATCCCACTCGCGCCACGGCGCAATCACGCGTACGTCGGGCTTTAGGGCATAGTAACCCAATTCAAAACGCACTTGGTCATTACCCTTGCCGGTGGCGCCGTGCGCAACGGCATCCGCGCCGGTCTCGTTGGCGATCTCGATTTGGCGCTTGGCAATGAGCGGACGGGCGATCGACGTGCCCAGCAGGTATTCGCCCTCGTAAATCGCATTGGCGCGGAACATCGGAAACACGAAATCGCGCGCGAACTCCTCGCGCAGATCGTCGATGTAAATTTCCTTCACACCCGCCGCCTTGGCCTTGGCGCGCGCCGGCTCCACCTCCTCGCCCTGTCCAATGTCAGCGGTGAAGGTGACTACCTCACAACTATAGACGTCTTGCAGCCATTTCAAAATGACCGACGTATCCAACCCGCCGGAATAGGCGAGTACGACTTTCTTAATTCCCGACATAAAACCCCGCTAATAATAACCCAACGCAAAGACGCGAAGACACAAAGAAAATCAATTCATGCCTGCTCGCTCTACCGTCTTTGTAGTTGTAGGGTGGGCACGGTTTTTATGCCCACGTTATTTGAGATGCCGTCCATGGCGCGACGTCAATTTGGTTAATCGCCCCCCGCCACGCCTTCCTTCCCTGGCATAACCTTCGCCGCTTCGCGGCTCAGCCTACCCTACGCGCTTATAGGCTCAGCCTACCCTACGCGCTTATAAATGAGTAGGGTCGAGTAAATGAAGGCCTTTGAAGTAAGGCCGATAAAACCCCCGGTCGCGCGTCAGCAGCCGCTCCGCCTGTTGTAGCGCGTGCGCACCGATGAGAAAATCCGCCAATACCCGTTCACGCTTGCCGCCGCGCGCACGATAACGCCGCCAGGCGCTTGCCGCCCGCTCCGCGCTTTGCTGGTTAAGGTTGGAATAGCCGACGCCCAAGGTTTCCATAGCGGTGCGGAAAGCGCTGTGATCACCGAAAGCGGCGGCTGTTTCCGCCCAGACGATTTCACAGGCTACCAGCGCGCCTTGCGCAAGACATTGGCGCAATAAGGCGGCGGAAGATGCGCAAAAGCGGGGATCGTTGCGGAACACATCCAACAAGACATTGGTGTCCACCGCGGTGATCACGCCTTGCCCCGCACCTCTTCCAAAAACGCCTCGGTCGTTTTATCCATTTTAAGGCAGCCTATGACCTGACCGACCGGGTCCGTACCGCCGGCCTTTACCGCCACCAGCCTGCCCGCCTCCACGCTGAAATCCAACTGCGCACCCGGGCGCAATCCCAGCTTCTCGCGCAGGGGCTTGGGGATGGTCACTTGACCGCGTTCCGCAATCTTGGCTTTCATGTATGAAATTCTATTTCATATTTCATACTTAATCAATATGAACAGTAGGGTAGGCACGCTGTTCGTGCCCACGCGGAGCCAAATGTGGTTGGCACGTGGGCACAAACAACGTGCCCACTCTACCCGCTTTGTATCCCAGCAAGCTAGCGAGCACTTGGCGATCTTGGCGTCTTGGCGGTTCGCATTCAGGCTTTTACTTTCGCCGCACGCCGTAGGCGCGAAAGCAGGCGCCGCGCCATCTCGCCGAACAGTTCGGTTTGTGTCGGATGCGGGTGGATGGCCTCGGCGACCTGTTTCAGCGTCATGTCGCCGGACACCATCATCACCGCCTCGCCGATCAAAGTGTCGGCGTGGTCGGCGAGGAAGTGCACGCCGATCACGCGCTGTGTTTTTTTGTCGGCGACCAGCTTAATTAAGCCCTGCGTCTCGCCGGTGATCATGGCCTTGGCGTCGATATTCATGGGCATCTTCACTTCCGCCGCGTCGATGCCCCGGCCCTTGGCCTGCTCCACGGACAGCCCCACGAACGCCGCCTGCGGGCGCGTGAAAATCACGCCGCAGTCTTTATCTTGATTGTATTTCAAATCTTCGCCGAGGATGGCGGAGGCTGCCACGCGCCCTTGTTGCGCGGCGGTGTGCGCCAGCATCAGGCCGCCGTTTACATCACCCACCGCGTAGATGTGCGGCACGTTGGTGCGGCAGCGCGCGTCTACCTTAATCACGGATTTTTCCGCCGCCACGCCGGCCTGGTCGAGCTTGAGCGGACCCAGCACCGGACGTTTGCCGGTAGCCATAATCACGTAGTTAAAGTTTTCGGTTTTTTGTTCACCGCCCACTTCAAATTTGACTTTCATCGCTCCCGGTTTGCCCTTGATCTCCAGCACCTTGGCGGCGGTGTGCACGGTGAGGCGCGGGTCATCGTTCAAAATCGCGGCGAGATTCTTGGCGATTTCCGCCTCGACCTCGGCAAGCAAACGATCCTGTGCTTCCAATAATGTCACGTCGGCGCCGAAGTCCTGGAAGATTTGCGCCATTTCCACGCCGATGGCGCCGCCGCCGACGATGGCGAGTTTCTTGGGCACGGCGTTGAGCGTCCATACCGTGTCGGAGGTGAGCACGCCGCCGTTTTCCAAACCTTTGTCCGCGCCGGGGATGGGTGGCACAAAGGGCGGCGCGCCGGTGGCGATCACCGCGCAGCCGAAGCTGATGTGTTCGCCCTTTGAACCATCGCCGAGCGGCGCGCGCGGGTGCGGATCGGTGCTGTTGGCGGAGGTATCGACAAATAAACGGTGGTCGCTTTCGAACCAGGCAAAACCCTGAATCAATTTGATCTTGACGCCCAGATCGGTCTTGCGCGCCATGTCACCGCGCGTTTCCAAAATGCCGCGCCGTGTCGCCTCCAGTTTCGCGAAATTGAGCTTGCCTTTGGTGGTGCCTTCCACGCCCAGGTGTTCGTCGTGCGCGCGGTCGCGCAAACGGTCGGCGGCGGCGCGCCAGGCTTTGGACGGGATGCAGCCGCGCCACAGGCATTCGCCGCCGGGTAGCGGCGCGTCATTGATCATGGCAACTTTCACGCCGTGTTCGGCGAGGTGCCGCGCGCAGTCTTCACCACCCGGGCCGCCGCCGATCACCACCACGTCGTAGTCCCAGTTGCCTTCGGGAATAGCCGGTCCGAGATGTCCCATCCAGTCCTCCGGGTGTTCGATGTGCTGCTTGAGCGTGTTCAAATACATGGCCACTTCCGCGCCGCTCACCACGCGATGATCGGCGGTGATGGTGAGCGGCATGCCCTGCTCGCCGCTGGTGGCGATGGCGAGTATCGCTGCGGTGCCGGGCGTGGGGATGGCGTCGAAATAACTCACGCCGAGCATGCCCATGTTGGAAACCATGAAGGTGGGATTGGCGTATTCCTCCGGCTTCAGGCGACGCACGCGCGCGCGCTTCACCAAATCCTCCCAATCACGCGCCAGGTCTTCCAGCGCGCGTGATTCGCAATGGCGCAGGATCGGCACCACCAAACCGCCGCCTTCGGCGGTGACGGCCATGCCGATGTCCACCACGTCACGCTCGACGAGTTTGTCCACCGGCTGATAGGCCCAATTAATCGTCGGATGTTTTTTGATAGCTAAAGCACACGCCTTGGCAATGGTCACCGTGACCGACACGCCACGCTGCTTCGCCGCCTTGATTAAAGCATCCGGTTTGGCGTGCACCGTGACATGAAAAGTCGGCATGGTGAGCGAGGCGGTCATGGAGTGGCTCACCGCGCGTTCCATCGCCGTCATGGCGCGTCCGTGGCCGGGCACCTGAATCTCCGGCATCACGTGCGGCGGCACTTGGCGCGCCACTTCGACCGGACGCTCCACCGGCTGCGCGCGCAGCACGTCCTCGGCGGTAATGACCCCGTTGGGGCCGGTGCCGCGCAAGGTATTCAAATTGATGTACGCTTGGCCGGCGAGTTGACGCGCGTAGGGTGTGGCCTGTTTGTTGTCGGGACGCGGCGCGGGGCCAGCGGCGCTGCGGGGTTCGGGAAATCGATGACCGGGGGCGGGATGGGCCTCGGCAAGTTGATGACGCGGCACTTGCTGCGACGGACTCGACGCGGCAGCGGCGGCTTTCGCGGGCGCGGCGGCGCCTTGTTGCACTTGCTCCGGTTTATCGACCAAATACGCCAGCGCGCCGCCGACCGGCACTACGCTGTCCACCGGTGCGATGGGGCCGGATAAATAGCCTTCGCGGAATACCTCGACGTCCATGATCGCCTTGTCGGTTTCCACTTGCGCGACGATGTCGCCGCGCGCGATCTTGTCGCCGACATTTTTCACCCATGCGACCACTACACCTTCGGTCATGGTGTCCGAGAGTTGCGGCATTTTAATGGTGTGGCTCGCGCCCGCC
>JBFLZV010000084.1:0-5554 GCA_040756035.1 Pseudomonadota bacterium | reverse complement strand
GGTACATGCCCGGCCAAGGCTCCCGCGGCTTATGGCCGCGACCAGGCATCCTTGCCTGGCTATTAATCCGGCAATAAATATTGCCGAATTAATATGGAGTGAACTCATGGACGTGCTGGTCTATAGCGATTTCAATTGCCCGTTCTGCTACGTGCTGAACGAGCGTCTCATCGCGGCGGGTGTCGCGCAGCGCGCGCAGTGGCGCGGCGTGCAGCACGCGCCGCAGCTTCCCATGCCCCTGGCCGCCGCCGGGCCGCGCCTGCGCGCCGAGTTGCAGCACGAGGTGAGCGCGGTGCGCCATCTGGCGCCCGAGGTCGAGATCGCGCTGCCGTCCGGTAAGCCGAACACCGGCCCCGCCATCGCGGCGGTGGCGGCGGTGCTGCGCGTGGACGCGCACGCCGCGCACGTTTTCAAAGATTCGCTGTACCGCGCCTTTTGGCGCGAGGGCGCGGATTTGTCCGACCCGGCGGTGCTGCGCGCGCTGGCGCGGGCCGCCGGCCTGCCGGAGCAGTGGGACGGCGCGGAGGTTGCCGCCACGGCCGCCCGATGGCAAAATGAGTGGATACGGAGCGGCTTCCGCGGCGTGCCCGCCATGCTGCGCGGCGACGGACAGCGGCTCGAAGGTTTGGTTCCTCTGCAAAAACTGCAAACGTTTTTCGCGGAGTGAGGGAGCTGTCTCGAAAAATTTACATGAAGCCGCTGCGCATTTTCCGCCACATCGCCAACGAAGGGCCGGGTTATCTGGCCGAATTTCTGGAGCGCCGCTCCGTTCCTTACCAAATGGTGTGCATCGATCAAGGCGACGCCGTGCCGGAACGTCTCGATGACGTTTCCGGTTTGGTGTTCATGGGCGGCTCGATGAGCGTGAACGACGATTTGCCGTGGATCGCGCAAGAGCTGGCGCTGATCCGGCGCGCCGCCGACGTGAATCTTCCGGTGCTGGGGCATTGCTTAGGCGGGCAGTTGATCAGCAAGGCGCTAGGCGGCGAGGTGACTGCGAATCCGGTGAAGGAAATCGGCTGGCATCCGGTGCAACAGCTCGACAACGCCGCGGCGCGCGACTGGCTGGAGGGCGTGCCGCGCGCGTTCGAAATATTTCACTGGCACGGCGAGACCTTCAGCATTCCGCGCGGCGCGACGCCGATTTTGACGAGCGCATACTGCGCCAACCAAGGTTTCGTGCACGGCGCGATGCTGGCGTTGCAGGGTCACGTCGAAATGACCGCGCCGATGGTGGCGGATTGGGCCGCGTACGGTCAGCATGAGATCGCGCATCCGTCGCGCACCGTGCAAAGCGCCGAAGAAATGACGCGCGATGCGGCGCGCAAAGCTGGTGCATTGAATAAAATCGCCGCCGCGCTCTATACACGTTGGCTGCATCCCATCTTCGTTGCCGCTAAGACCTAGTCTAATTTCCCCGTCAATTAACGCTAGACATACGCGCGAAAATTGCTAAACTCTCGAATAGCCGCATCGAGGCGAAAGTGTTTTTGTCTCGGCGCGCGCCATGAGGATGCGGTTCTTTTGCAGAGCACTCGTCACGCAGGCATAGGGAGTGTGCCTTGTGAGGGTTCCGTAAAGTTTAATGCAGTCATTATCAGAAGAGGTCGTTGAGTATGAACGTTGGTACCGTAAAGTGGTTTAACGACAGTAAAGGTTTTGGATTCATTTCGCCGAAAGACGGCAGCGAGGACGTGTTCGTGCACTACTCCGCCATCAGTGCTGACGGCTTCAAGACGCTGACCGAAGGTCAGACCGTCGAATTCGAAACAACAAAAGGCCCCAAAGGCCTGCAGGCGACGAACGTAAGACCCGCCTGATTGAAAGCCTGAGTCCCGTCGAGGATATCCTCGGCGGGATTCGGGCGCGGCGGGCGTGACGGCCTCGCGCTTCCGGCGCGACGGATAACCCCCGCCCCTGCTTTCCTTCCTCACTCTCGGCTTGCTTTTCCGTCAGCCGCACGTAGTTTGTCGCGCCTGTCTCCGCGATTTCTATTCTAGGCAATACCCTTTATACTTAGCGCTTTTCAGAGCGCGCCGTGTGAAAAAAGTGGTGAATACTCCGATGAAATATCTCGTGTGGCTGATCGTCGCGTTGGGGCTGAGCGTGGCCGTGAGCGGCTGCGGGCAAAAGGGTGATCTGTATTTTCCCGATCAGTCCGAGCAGCAGCGCCAATAGCATTTCCCGTGTCGGCAGAACATTTCTCCTACCGCGCCGGGCGGTTGTACGCCGAGGGCGTGGACCTCGCCGCTGTCGCGGCGCGCTACGGCACGCCGTGCTACGTGTATTCGCGCGCCGCGCTGGAGCAGCAGTGGCGCGCCTTCGATCAGGCGCTGGCGCGCGTCGAGCATCTGGTGTGCTACGCCGTCAAGGCCAATTCCAACCTCGCCGTACTCAACGTGCTGGCGCGGCTCGGTTCGGGTTTCGATATCGTCTCCGTGGGCGAGCTGGAGCGCGTGCTGGCCGCTGGCGGCGACGCGCGCAAGGTGATTTTTTCCGGCGTCGGCAAGCGCGCCGATGAAATGCGTCGCGCCCTGGAGGCGAATATTCTATGCTTCAACGTGGAATCCGCGGCGGAGCTGGAGCGGCTCGAAGCGGTCGCCGCCGGGTTGGGACGGCGCGCGCCGGTGTCGCTGCGCGTGAACCCGGACGTCGACGCGCGCACGCATCCGTATATTTCCACCGGCCTCAAGCAGAATAAATTCGGCATCGACGCCGACGCGGCGCTGGACGTGTATGCGCGCGCCGCGCGCTTGGAGCACATCGAAGTGCTGGGCATCGACTGCCACATCGGCTCACAGCTCACCGAGGTGGAACCGTTCGTCGCCGCGCTCACGCGCGTGCTCGATCTCGTCGATCGTTTGCACGAGCGCGGCGTGCGCATCAAGCACCTGGACATCGGTGGCGGACTCGGCATTCGCTATCGAGATGAAACGCCGCCGAGCGCCGAGCGTTACGCCGCGGCGCTGCTCGATGCCTTGCAAGGGCGTGACGTGACGTTGCTCATTGAGCCGGGCCGCGCCATCGTCGGCAACGCCGGCGTGTTGTTGACTAAAGTCGAATATTTGAAACACGGCGCGCACAAGAATTTCGCCGTGGTTGACGCCGCCATGAACGATTTGCTGCGCCCCGCGCTGTATGACGCATACCACGACATCAAACCGGTCGCGCCGCGCGGTGGGGCCACGCAGGTGTACGAGGTGGTCGGCCCCGTGTGCGAGAGCGGCGACTTTCTCGGTCACGCGCGCGCGTTGAACGTGGCGGACGGTGATTTGCTGGCGGTGTGCTCGGCGGGCGCTTATGGCATGAGCATGAGTTCCAATTACAATACCCGTCCGCGCGCCGCCGAGGTGCTGGTCGACGGCGAACAGGCGCACTTGGTGCGCCGGCGCGAGACCGTGGCGGAATTGTATGCCGCCGAGATGTTGCCGCCTTGATTTTGCGCCGCCGCGCCCCAATGATTACTCAACGGCCATAAAAGACGATACGACTGACTACATGACTCCTGAGTAAAAACCCTGTTCACTCTACCTTCACTCTGTCCCGCCCCCTTGAAGGGGGCGGGACGCAGCGGGAAGTGTAGGCTTACTTACTAATTTATGTGTAACATAGAACCTCTTTCCGGATAATCACTTTGGATCAATTTCACGGAACCACTATTTTATCGGTGCGCCGCGCGGGCCGCGTGGTGATCGGCGGCGACGGCCAGGTGTCGATGGGTAACACCATCATGAAGGGCAACGCGCGCAAGGTGCGGCGTTTGTACCACGACCAAGTCATCGCCGGATTCGCCGGCGGCACGGCGGACGCCTTCACGCTGTTCGAGCGCTTCGAGGGCAAGCTGGAGAAACACCAGGGCAATCTCACGCGCGCCGCGGTGGAGCTGGCCAAGGATTGGCGCACCGACCGCATGTTGCGCCGCTTGGAGGCGTTGCTGGCGGTCGCCGACAAAACCGCGTCGCTGATCATCTCCGGCAACGGCGACGTCATCGAGCCGGAGCAAAGCCTGATGGCCATCGGTTCCGGCGGCTCGTTCGCGCAGGCCGCGGCGCGCGCGCTGCTGGAAAACACGGAACTCGACGCGCGCAACATCGTCGAAAAGAGTTTAACCATCGCCGCTGACATCTGCGTGTTCACCAACCACAACTTCACGCTCGAGGAACTCCAGACCGGCGCAAGCTGATCTTTGGAGAAACTATGCCGTTAACCCCGCAGGAAATCGTCCAGGAATTGGACAAACACATCGTCGGCCAAGCCGCGGCCAAGCGCGCCGTGGCCATCGCCCTGCGCAACCGCTGGCGGCGCGGCCAAGTGCCGGAGGCGCTGCGCAACGAAATCACGCCGAAGAATATTTTGATGATCGGTCCCACCGGCGTGGGCAAAACCGAAATCGCGCGGCGCCTGGCGCGCCTCGCCAACGCGCCGTTCATCAAAGTGGAGGCCACAAAATTCACCGAGGTGGGCTACGTGGGGCGCGACGTGGAATCCATTATCCGTGATCTGGTGGACAGCGCGATCAAGATGACGCGCGAGGAAGAAATGAAAAAGGTGCGCGACCGCGCGCGTGAAAACGCCGAGGAGCGCATCTTGGATATTTTATTGCGCCCGGCGCGCGAGCCGGCGAGTTATGCCGGTGAAGTCGGCGCCGCGCCCGGCGCCGAAGAGCCGCCGACGCGCGCCAAGTTCCGTCAAAAACTGCGCGGCGGCGAATTGGACGAGCGCGAGATCGAAGTCGAAGTGAGCGCCATGCCCATCGGCGTGGAAATCATGGCGCCGCCCGGCATGGAGGAAATGACCGGCCAGTTGCAGAGTATGTTCCAGAATCTCGCCGGTAGCCGCACACGCGCGCGCAAACTGCGCGTGAAGGACGCGCTCAAGCTGCTCACCGACGAAGCCGCCGCCAAGCTCATCGACGAAGATGCGCTCAAGACGCGCGCCCTGCAAAACGTCGAACAAAACGGCATCGTATTCATCGATGAGATCGACAAAATCGCCAAGCGCGGCGAATATGCCGGCGCCGACGTGTCGCGCGAGGGCGTGCAGCGCGATTTACTGCCGCTGGTGGAAGGCAGCACGGTGTCGACCAAGTTCGGCGCGGTCAAAACCGATCACATTTTATTTATCGCCTCCGGCGCGTTTCATCTTTCCAAGCCATCCGATCTTATTCCGGAACTGCAAGGACGTTTGCCGATACGCGTGGAACTAGACGCGCTGAGCGTGGACGACTTCGTGCGCATCCTCACCGAGCCGGATGCATCGCTCACCGAGCAATACATCGCGCTGCTGGCCACCGAGGGCGTGCAGTTGCGCTTCACGCCGGACGGCATCGCGCGCATCGCCGAGATCGCCTGGCAGGTCAACGAGCGCACCGAGAATATCGGCGCGCGCCGCCTGCATACGGTAATGGAGCGTTTGCTGGAAAATATTTCCTACGCGGCATCGGAACAGGCCGGGCAAGTCATCGAGGCGAATGCTGCGTATGTAAACCAGCAACTCGGCAAGCTGGTGCAGGACGAAGACTTGAGTCGGTATATACTTTAACTACGGAGACTGT
>JBFLZV010000083.1:0-5689 GCA_040756035.1 Pseudomonadota bacterium | reverse complement strand
GCCGTGACGCCGCGCCGCATCACCGCGCGGCGCGGCCCGCCGGTAAGCAGCGCGGTAAAGAGCTGCCCGCTTTACTGGGCGGCAATAGGTAGCAAAATCGGAAATCAACAAGGCATCGAGGCCGGTAACATCCGCCTTGATGCCTTGTCCGTTTATCCCGCGCCGCGTGCTTGATCGAAGGCGCGGTGCTTGGCGCGTATGAACGCGGCGTGCGACACGTACAGCAACTCGGCGATTTTGCGCACCAGGTGTTCTTCGTATTTGTCCAGATCGCCGTCGGCGTAGGCGACCTCCCACATGTGTTCGATAATTTGCTCTTTCTGCTGCGCGCTGAAATTTTTGTTGATCAAAGAAGTGAACTGATGATAGTCCGTGGCGAGCCGCGCCTCCTGCTCGGCGAGCTGAAATAGTTCGGCGGTTTCCTGCGCGTCCAAGCCGAACTTCGTCTGTAGCGCCTCGAGCACGGCCTGCTGCTCCTTCTCGTTGACGCGGTAATCGGTGCGCATCATTTCGATGAGCAGCGCGGCGGTGGCGACGCGCAAATGCCGCGCCGCCGCGCCGGGCGCGGCCTGGGGCGCCGATTTGATGTTCTTTTCGAAAAAATCCTTGATGGCGTTCAGCATGGTTGCATGACTTTTAGAGGCGTGCGAGCGGCTTTATGTAGCGGGCGTTGGCGTTTATAATACGCGTATTCGACGGGCAACGACAAAGAGACCGCACGATGCTAAGAATAGCAACCGTTGTAACCACGCGGCAGCGGGCGTGCCGATGACCGCGCAGCCGCTGGTCGGCGTGGTGATGGGCAGCGACAGCGACTGGGAAATCATGCAGCACGCTGCCGCGCAGCTCAAGGAATTCGGCGTACCGTTCGAGGCAAAGGTCGTTTCGGCGCACCGCACGCCCGATTTGCTTTATCAGTATGCGGAGAGCGCCGCCGAGCGCGGTTTGACCTGCATCATCGCCGGCGCGGGCGGCGCCGCGCACCTGCCCGGCATGTTGGCCGCCAAGACCACCGTCCCGGTGCTCGGCGTGCCGGTGCCGTCGCGGCACTTGCAGGGGCTGGATTCGCTGCTGTCCATCGTGCAAATGCCCAAGGGCGTGCCGGTCGCCACGTTCGCCATCGGCGCGGCGGGCGCGGCCAACGCCGCGCTGTTCGCCGTGGCGCTGTTGGCCGGACAAGATGCGCGTCTCGCCGAGGCGCTGCGCGAGCTGCGCCACAAACAGGAAGTGGCCGTGCAGGCATTGTCGCTGCCGACTCTATAAATCATGATTATTCCGGACGCATACCTGGGCATCCTCGGCGGTGGCCAGCTGGGGCGCATGTTTTGCGTCGCCGCGCAGACCATGGGCTATCGCGTCATGGTGCTGGACCCCGATCCCGCCAGCCCCGCCGCGCGCGGCGCGGACCGCCATTTATGCGCCGACTACACCGACCGCGCGGCGCTCACCGAGATGGGCCGGGCGTGCGCCGCGGTGACCTGCGAGTTCGAGAACGTCCCCGCCGCGAGTTTGGAATTTTTAGCGCAGTGTTGCACCGTGCGCCCGGCGGCCGGCGCGGTGGCCATCGCGCAAGACCGCATCGCGGAAAAAACTTTTTTGCGCGACCAGGGATTTCCGACGGCGCGCTGCGCGGTGATTCGCAACAGTGAAGACATCGCGGCGGCGTTGCAAAGTGTGCCGCTGCCCGCGCTGCTCAAGCGCAGCCGCTGGGGCTACGACGGCAAGGGCCAAGCGCGCGTCGGCAGCGCGCGGGAATTGGACGCGGCGTGGCAAAGTTTCGGCAACGCGCCGTGCGTGCTGGAGGAACTGCTGCCGCTGCAAACGGAAGTCTCGGTGGTGCTGGCGCGCGGCGCGGCGGGCGAGATGGCCGTGTATCCGGTGGTGGAAAATCAGCACGCCGCCGGCATTCTGGATATCAGCATCGTGCCGGCGCGCGTCGCCAAGCCGCTCGCCGGACAGGCCGTCAACATGGCGCGCGCCGTCGCCGAGCGGCTCGATTACCGCGGCGTGCTGGCGGTGGAATTTTTTGTGCTGCACGACGGACGCTTGCTGGTGAACGAGATGGCGCCGCGCCCGCACAACAGCGGTCACTACACGCTGGACGCCTGCATGACGTCGCAGTTCGAGCAGCAAGTGCGCGCGCTGTGCGGCCTACCGCTGGGCGAGGTCAAATTATTATCCCCGGCGGTGATGGTGAACCTGCTCGGCGATCTGTGGGCGCGCGGCGCGCCGCGCTGGGACGCGCTGCTGCGGCATCCGCGCGTCAAGCTGCACTTGTACGGCAAGCACGAGGCGCGCCCCGGGCGCAAGATGGGGCACTACACCTGCTTGGCCGACAACGTAACCGAGGCGTTGAGCGTGGCGCGTGAAATCAAAAACATATTGGCGGGCGCGGCATGAGCGGCGCGGCGCTGTTTAATTCCACGCTGCACAGTTTCAAACTGGTGCAGCGCGGCAAGGTGCGCGATATTTACGCGGTGGATGACGCGCATTGGCTGATCGTCACCACGGATCGCCTGTCCGCCTTCGACGTGGTGCTGCCGACGCCCATCCCCGGCAAGGGTCAAGTGCTCACCGCGCTCTCCAATTTTTGGTTCGCGCGCCTCGGCCACATTATTCCCAATCACCTGAGCGGCATCGATGCGCAATCGCTTACGCGCGACGCCGCGGAGCGCGCGCAGTTGGCCGGACGCGCGGTGGTGGTGCGGCGCCTCAAGCCCTTGCCCATCGAGGCCATCGTGCGCGGCTATCTGGCCGGTTCCGGTTGGAAGGAATACCGGCAACGCGGCGCGGTGTGCGGCGTCGCGCTGCCTGCCGGTTTGCGCGAGTCCGAACAATTGCCGGAACCGATCTTCACGCCTTCGACCAAGGCGGAAGTAGGCGTGCACGACGTGAATATCGATTTTCAAGAAACCGTGCGCCTGCTGGGCGAAGAGCGCGCGCGGCAAGTGCGCGACGTGAGCCTGGCGCTGTACCGCGAGGCGGCGCACTACGCGCGCACGCGCGGCATCATCATCGCCGACACCAAATTCGAATTCGGCGTCGATGCATGTGATAATCTCGTGCTCATCGACGAGGCGCTCACGCCCGATTCCTCGCGCTTCTGGCCGCTGGAAAGCTACCGAGTGGGCGCCGCGCCGCCGAGTTTCGACAAGCAATACGTGCGCGATTATCTGGAAAGCATCGGCTGGGATAAAAAACCGCCCGCGCCCGCGCTGCCGGAAACGGTGGTTGCGCGCACCGCGGAAAAGTATCATGAGGCGCTGGTCAAACTCACCGATAAGGATGTGTAGCGATGACGACATTCTCGACCGACATCGACGCCGCGGTGAAAATTTTGCGCGACGGCGGCGTGGTGGCCTTTCCGACCGAGACGGTCTATGGACTCGGCGCGGACGCGTTGAACGCGCACGCGGTGGCGCGCTTGTTCGCCATCAAGGGCCGGCCCGCGCAGCATCCGGTGATCGTGCATTTGCCGGGCGTGGAACACTTGCCGCGCTGGGCGCGCGAGATTCCCGCTGCCGCGTATGATTTGGCGCGGCGCTTCTGGCCGGGGCCGCTCACCATTATTTTGAAACGCGCGGCGGGCGTGCCGGATGCCGTGACCGGCGGACAGGACACCGTGGGCGTGCGCGTGCCAGGCCATCCGGTGGCGCTGGAATTGCTGCGCCGCTTCGACGGCGGCATCGCCGCGCCGTCCGCCAACCGCTTCGGACATCTCAGCCCCACGCGCGCCGGTCACGTCCATGCGGAACTGGGCGACGCGGTGGATTTGATCTTGGAAGGCGGGCCCAGCCGCGTCGGCTTGGAATCCACCATCATCAGCTTGGCGGGTGAGCGCCCCGCGATTTTGCGTCCCGGTTGTATTTCGCGCGCGGTGCTGCAGGAGGCGTTACATCAAACAGTGTCGCCGCATGCGGCGCAAGAAGAATCCGCGCCGCGCGCGCCCGGCACGCTGGAGGCGCACTATGCGCCGCGCACGCCGCTGCGCCTGGTGTCCGCCGACGCGATACACGACGCGGCCATGGCGCTGCTCAGTTGCGGTCATCGCGTCGGCGTGCTGGGGCCGGTGGCGCAAAAAAGAAAATGGCCGGTGCACGTGAATCTGCACAAGTATCCCATGCCCAATACGCCGGAGGAGTACGCGCGCGATCTCTACGCGACGCTGCATCAGGCCGACGACGACGAACTCGATTATCTGCTGGTGCAGGAAGCGCCGCAGGACGAAGAATGGCTGGCGGTGCGCGACAGGTTGCAGCGCGCCGCGCATACGCATAAAGAATAAAATTTCCATCATGCAAACGGATGAACGATTACCGCCGGCGGACCCGCACGATCGCCGCTTCCATGCGCCGTGGGAAAGGCCGCTGACCAAAATTCTCACGCCGTTCGAAGAGTTCATCCAGCGGCAAACCACCGGCAGCGTGATCTTGATGATCTGTCTGGCGATTGCGCTGGCGCTCGCCAATTCACCATGGGCGGCGATTTATCACGACATCATCAACACCCCGATCAGCGTCGCGGTCGGCGCGTTCAAGCTGGAAAAGACCCTGCACTATTGGGTGAACGAAGGTTTGATGGCGCTGTTTTTCTTCGTGGTGGGGCTGGAAATCAAGCGCGCCATTCTGGTGGGGGAGTTGTCCAGTCCGCGCCAGGCGGCGCTGCCGATCATCGCCGCCGTCGGCGGGATGCTCGTTCCGGCGCTGATTTATTTTGCCATCAACCCGGAGGGCGTCGCCGCGCGCGGCTGGGGCATACCGATGGCCACCGACATCGCCATCGCGGTGGGCGCGCTGGTGCTGCTGGGCAGCCGCATCCCGCGCTCGCTGGTGATGTTTCTGGTGGCGCTCGCCATCGTCGATGATCTGGGCGCGGTGCTGGTGATCGCGCTGTTCTACACCGAGCAGATTGCGCTGCATTACCTGGGCGCGGCGCTGCTGCTGTGGCTGGTGCTGATCGTGTTCAATCTGGGCGGCATCCGCAATCCGCTGCCGTATTTTTTGGTTGCAGTGGCGTTGTGGCTGATGCTGCTGCAATCCGGCGTGCACGCCACCATCGCCGGCGTGCTCGGCGCGTTTGCGGTGCCGGCGCGGCCCAAGTACGATCCGGCGTATTTCAGCCGTCACCTACGCGATCTGATGGACCGTTTCGACGCGCACCAGCGCGCCGAAAAAAATATCATGGTGAACACGGGATTGTATTCCATCGTACAGACCGTGGAGCACAGCGCGGAGATCGCGCAGACGCCGTTGCAACGCTTGGAGCGTTTTTATCATTTGCCGGTGGCGTTGCTGGTGGTGCCGGTCTTCGCGCTGACCAACGCCGGCGTGGCGCTGGATTCCGTGCCGCTGGCCGACGCCTTGCGCCATCCGGTCACGCTCGGCGTCATCGCCGGTCTGGTGCTGGGAAAATTCATCGGCATCACCGGCGTCTGTTGGCTGGCCTTGAAACTCAACATCGGCAGGTTCCCCGAGCACACCACGTTTCACCACATCGTCGGCGCGGGACTGCTGGCCGGCATCGGCTTCACCATGTCGCTGTTCATCGCGGAGATGGGCTTCGCACAGAGCGCGGAGCATTTGCTCATGGCCAAGGTCGGCATCCTGTGCGCGTCGCTGATCGCCGTGGTGGCGGGCTACGTATGGCTGTTGCTCAGCACGCGCGTTTCCAAAGGCGCGCCGACCATCTA
>JBFLZV010000082.1:0-5885 GCA_040756035.1 Pseudomonadota bacterium | reverse complement strand
GGGGGCCCGTTACCGGGGCGCGCGCGCCGCCGCACGGATCACGTCGCAGGTCTCCGCCACTTGCAGCGGCTCATCGCCAAAGACCAGATAAACAGGCGCAAGAGCGCGCTTTAAATGCGCGCCGATTTGTTCGGGTTTGATTCTCATCTTTTAAAACATATCTCACGCAAAGGCGCAAAGAAATACTGAAAAAGTAAAAAAATCATTGTTTTGCTGTTATTCCCACGAAGCTTGTCCCCACGTAGGCGGGGAGTGGGAAACCACGAACTTAGCGCTTCCTATTATTCCCGCTTGCGCGGAAATAATAGGAAGCGGTGTAACGAAGATTCATTAACTTTTTTGCGTCTTTGCACCTTTGCGTGAGCAAATTTATTTCATCACCTCCAAACGCCTGATAATGCGCTGCGCGGCGTCGCGCGCCATGTCGCGGCGCAGCGTGGCTTCCTCGGCGTCGGCGGCCAGCACGCGCGTTTCGTCGAAACGGTAATCGCGCTTCAGGGCGATGGTTTGCGGCGCAATGATTTCCTTGCCGGCCTTGTCGGTGGCCGAGAAACTCACCGTGTAGCGCACCTCGTACTCGCTGACCTTGGCATCGGAGCCCACCGACAGCACGCGGCGGTCGAAATTCTCGCTCAGAATATTCAGCACCACTTGCGCTTTTGCGGCATCATTGGTGAATTGTTCCAAGCGGCTCAGCTCCGCGCTGACGCCGGCGTTCGGACTGCCGCCTTGCAAATAGGTCAACGGCACATCCGCGCCTTGCAAACCGCCGCCGCGCAGATGAAAGCCGCAGCCCGCCAGTAGCGCGCTGAAAATTAAAACCGTTATCGCTCTTAGCATTTTTCGTTACTCCGCCACCACAATATTCACCAGCTTGCCCGGCACCATAATTACTTTTTTCACGTTCTTGCCCGCAATGAAACGCTGCACGTTGGCGTCCGCCAGCGCCGCTGCTTGCGCCGCCTCGCGGCCGGCCCCGCTCGGCACACTCACGTGGCCGCGCAGCTTGCCGTTAACCTGCACCACCAGTTCCTGAGTATCACTGATCAGCGCGCTTTCGTCCACCAGCGGCCACGGCGCGTCGATGACGTCGCCGCCGAACTTGAATTCTCTCCATAAATAATGCGTGACGTGCGGCGTAATAGGCGCCAGCAGCCGCAGCAGTATGCCAAGGCCTTCGCGCGCTATCTCACCGTGTCCTGGCACGCGCTCCAAGGCGTTCAATATTTTCATGGCGCCGGATACCACGGTGTTGAACTGGCGCTTGTCCATATCGTAATTGATTTGGCTGAGCGTGTGGTGTATCTCGCGGCGCACGGCGGCGTGTTCCGGAGATGTAGCCGCCGATGCGGCGTGCAGCGCGGATTGATTTTCGAAGGCGAACGCCCACAAGCGCTTCAGAAAACGGTACGCGCCCTGCACGCCGGCATCCGACCACTCCAGCGATTGCTCCGGCGGCGCGGCGAACATCATGAACAGGCGCGCGGTGTCGGCGCCGTATTTGTTGATCAATTCTTGCGGATCGACACCGTTGTTTTTCGATTTGGACATGGTTTCGATGCCGCCCACCGTCACCGGCTTGCCGTCGCTCTTGAGCGTGGCGGCTACGATGCGGCCCTTGGCGTCACGCTGCATGGTCACGTCGTGCGGGAAAAAATAGTCCTTCTTGCCGTTGTCGTGCATGCGGTAAAACGTCTCGGCCAGCACCATGCCTTGCGTGAGCAGGCGCGTGAACGGTTCGTCGCCCGTAACCAAGCCCTCGTCACGCATGAGCTTGTGAAAAAACCGCGCATATAAAAGATGCAGAATCGCGTGTTCGATGCCGCCGATATATTGATCCACCGGCAGCCAGTGGCGCGCACGCGCGTCCACCATGCCGCTCGTCGCGTCGGGCGAACAGTAGCGCGCGTAGTACCACGACGATTCGACGAAGGTGTCCATGGTGTCGGTTTCGCGCCGCGCTTTTTTGCCGCACTGCGGACAAGTGGTTTCATAAAACGCCGGCAGCTTGGCGAGCGGATTGCCGCTGCCGTCGGGCACGATATCTTCCGGTAAACGCACGGGCAGTTGCTCGTCCGGCGCCGGCACGTCGCCGCACGCCGCGCAGTGAATAATCGGAATCGGGCAACCCCAGTAACGCTGACGCGAGATGCCCCAGTCGCGCAAGCGAAATTGAATGCGCGCGCCGCCGAGACTCTTTGATTTCAGCACCGCCTCCATTTTGTCGAAGGCCTGCTCGAAATCGAGGCCATCGAATTCACCGGAGTTAAACAACATGCCGTGCTCGGTATAAGCGGCGGAAAGCGGCAGCGGCAGATCGCCGTTCAGCGGGCGTATCACGGGCTTGATGGGAAGTTGATATTTCCGCGCGAACTCGAAATCGCGCTCGTCGTGCGCCGGCACCGCCATCACCGCGCCTTCGCCGTAGGCCATGAGCACGTAGTTCGCCACCCACACCGGCAGTTTTTCTCCGGTGAACGGGTGCAGCACGAACTCGCCGGCAGCCACGCCCTTCTTTTCCTGCGTGGCCAGTTCGGCCTCGGTCACGCCGCCTTTTTTGCATTCCTCGATAAAGGCGCGCAGCGCGGGATTTTTCGCGGCGGCCTTAGTGGCCAGCGGATGTTCGGCGGCGACCGCGACGTAGGTCGCGCCCATCAACGTGTCGGGGCGCGTGGTGAACACCTTCAGCACGCCGCCGCCGTCGGCATAGGGAAAATGCACTTCCATGCCGCGGCTCTTGCCGATCCAGTTGCGCTGCATGGCCTTGACTTGCTCCGGCCAGCCGGGGAGCCGGTCCAACCCTTCAAGCAGCTCGTCGGCGTAGGCGGTGATGCGCAAATAGTACATGGGAATTTCGCGCTTCTCGATGAGCGCGCCGCTGCGCCAGCCGCGCCCTTCGATCACCTGTTCATTGGCGAGCACGGTTTGATCCACCGGATCCCAATTCACCACGCCGTTTTTTTTATAAATAACGCCCTTCTTGAACAGGCGCGTGAACAACCATTGTTCCCAGCGGTAATAATCCGGATCGCAAGTGGCCAATTCGCGCGACCAGTCGTAGGCGAAGCCGAGGCTTTTTAATTGCCCGCGCATGTATGCGATGTTGTCGTAAGTCCATTTGGCGGGCGAAGCCTTGTTTTGCATCGCGGCGTTTTCGGCGGGCAGCCCGAAAGCGTCCCAACCCATGGGCTGCAACACGTTTTTGCCCTGCATGCGCTGATAGCGCGCGATGACGTCGCCGATGGTGTAATTGCGCACGTGCCCCATGTGCAGACGTCCGCTGGGATAGGGGAACATGGAAAGGCAGTAATACTTGGGCCGGGCGTCGTCCTCGCGCGCGCGAAACGCCTGCGTATCTTCCCAATAGCGCTGCGCCTCGGCCTCGATTTTCGTGGGCTGGTAATCGGAATCCATCGGTACCTTGAAAGTTATCTACAAAAAATATAAGGATACCGTACCGGGCCGGCACCCACAATAAAACCCTCTAGGCAATATGCCGCAGATAGTTCACACTATAAGCCAACGGGGAGGAAACTATGATCGAAGACGATATCAGCACCAAGCTGGTACAGGCCTACAACCGCATGTTGGAGCGCGTCAAGGCCGCCGTGGAGCACGCCGAAAAGGATACGTTGCCGAACCTGCAACGCCACATCGAGGCCGCCAAGAAAACGGCTGTGGAGTTGGGTGAATTGACGCGCGACGAGGCCGAAAAGATCGGCGCCTACATCAAGCGCGACGTGCAGGACGCCGCCGAGCACGCCCGGCAAACCGGGCGCGAGTTGGCCGACTGGCTGCGCTTCGACATCAAACTCATCGAGGCGCGGTTGGCGGAGATGTTTGCGCTGCTGGTCGATCGTACCCGTGTCGAACTGGATCGGCTGGGCTTGCAGGCCAAGGCCGGCGCGGCGCCGGAAACCCTGCGCCACACCGGCGAGATCACCGGCGTCGGCACGCTATACTGCACGGCCTGCGGGCAGCCTTTGCACTTTCATACTACCGCGCACATTCCGCCGTGCCCGAAATGTCACGGCACAACGTTTCGGCGCAAGACCACTTAAGTCGTACTAGCGCGCCGCACTCGCGCCGGAGCGTGCGCGCCGCGTTTCCGCCGCTTTGCGCGCCGCGGCGGAACGCGCTGCGGCGGGGCGCGCGGCGGACGCTGCGCCGCCCTTTCCGCCGCCTTTCTTCGCCGGGGCCTTGCTGACGGCCTTGCCGCGGCCGGAGCCCGCCTTCTTGCCGCCACCGGTCATTTTGTTGACCGATTCCTTCGCTGCGCTATCCTGCTTCGCTCGGAATCCCAGCCTCGCCATCCCTGGCGAGTCGTTCGGCAACTTCGTCGCCTTACCCCAGGCGCGCCGCGCCGCCTCATCTTCACCGAGGCCGCGCTGTTCGTAACCCTCCTCGATATGCCGCGCTTGGCGCTTCTGCTTCCCCGTGTACTTCGATTTCTCTCCTCTCGGCATGGTCGTATCCTCCGTTGACTGTGGGTACACGCTGCATACGCGCGTCATACACTGTGACCACCGGTTGACGCCCTTGTTCATGCCGTTAGGGGAGGCCGCGCCGACGGCGGCCCCGGAACGCCGCCGCCAGACTCAGCGCCGCCAGCAGCAACAGCGGATAATTTCCCCAGCGCACGTAAGGCGTGGCGCCCTGCATGGGCTGCGCGTCGCCTTGCAGCACGTAGGTCTCGAACTGCGGCGCGCGCGCCGTAACCGCGCCGCGCGCGTCGATGATGGCGGAAACGCCGTTGGTGGTGGCGCGCAGCATCGGCCTGCCCGATTCCAGCGCGCGCATACGCGACATTTGCAGCGCCTGATGCGGCGCGAAGGAATCGCCGTACCAGGCGTTATTGGTGCCGTTCACCAGCAGCGCCGCCTGCGGCAGCGCGTCGATGACTTCCTCGCCGAAGGCGTCCTCATAACAGATCGACGCGCCTATCTTGTAACCGGCGGCCTGCAGCAACGGTTGATCCGCGGGCCCGGCGCTATAGCCGGACATGGGCAAATCGAAAAAGCGGATCAGCCCGCGCAGCCAGCGCTCCAGGGGCACGTAATCGCCGAATGGCACGAGATGGCGCTTGAAATAAAAACCCTCGCGGCCGCCCAAGCTCATCATGGCGTTGTAATAATCGCCGCTGGATTGATCCTGCACCGACAGGCCGATGATGAGGTCGGTCCCGTGGCGGCGCGCCTCCGCGCCGAGCTGCGCCAGATAATTATCGGCGATCTCGTGATAGAACATGGTAAGCGCCGCCTCCGGCCACACGATCAAGCGGCTGTCCCAATGGCGGCGCGTGAGTTCAGCGTACAAATCCAGCGTGCGCCGGCGTTGCCCGGCCTGCCATTTGATGTCTTGCGGAATATTGCCCTGCACCAGACTCACGCGCAGCGGCGCGCCCAGCGACTGCGTCCACGTCACGTTGCTCAACAGCATCGCGCCGCCCCACAGCGCGGCCAAAGCCGCCAAGGCGCCGATGCGCAATGCACTTGCGCCGCGCAACAACAGCACTAAAAGCCCCGCGCTCAGCGCGCACAGCCACGACACGCCATATACGCCGAGCAGCGGCGCAACACCGGCCAGCGGCGCGTCGATTTGGCTGTAACCGAGATTAAGCCACGGAAAACCACTGAACAACCAGCCGCGCAGCCATTCGAACAACACCCAGGCGGCGGGAAATATCAACATCAATTTGAGCGTGTCGGAAAACTTAGCGGCGGGGAAAAAGCGCGTGACCGCATAACCCAGCAGCGCGGGAAACAGCGCGAGAAACGCGACGAACAGTGCCGTCAAAAAGCTCGCGAGCGGAACACCGGCGTAGCCGAACACGTGGATGGCCACGAACACCCACGACACGCCGACGCCGAACAGCCCCGCGCCGA
>JBFLZV010000081.1:0-5928 GCA_040756035.1 Pseudomonadota bacterium | reverse complement strand
TTTGTACAGGCTGTGACTGGAGACTCCCAGACGTTGCGATACTTCAGCTACTGAATAGCCACGTTCGACGATCTGACGAACTGCTTCGTCTTTAAATTCCGGTGAATAGCGTTGACTGCTCATGGATATTCCTCCTATGCTCGAATTATAAGCTGGAGGTGTCCACTAGACCGGGGGAAGTCCATCCACCTTAACGGGGTGTCCACGAAATCGGGGGAGGTTCAATCCCCTTATCGGGGTGTCCGGAAAATCGTGGGTAGCTCAAACTGACCCTAATTTAAATTTACTTCTCGCGGCGTGACGCGTACGCCGTCGTGAACTTTGTCGTCGGGGTGGCTGATTATTTTTTCTCCGGCTGTCACGCCGGAGAGGACTTGGGCGGTGAGTCCGGCGCGTTGGCCGATTTGCACGGGTTTGAGTTTGGCGCGGCCGGCTTCTACGGTGAACACCGCCCAGCCGTTGTTGTGGCGGAACAGGCTGCTTGCCGGGATTTGCAGCACGTCGTCGCCTTCCCACACCACGAAGCGCGCTTCCACGCGATAGCCGTCGCCGAGCCGCCGCCATTGTTCGCGTGGCGAGGTGAAATCGACGATTACGCGCACGCGCTGTTCTTCCACGCCGAGCGCGGATACTTTGGTGAAACCGGCGGGTTCGACCACGCGCACGGCGCCGTGCAGCGTGATGTCGCCGCCCCAGCGGTCGAATAATACTTTGGAGCCCGGCATTATTTTCACGGCTTGGGTGGACAGCACTTCGACTTCGATTTCCAGCGCCTCCGGGTTGCCGATTTCGAGCAGCGGTTGGCCGGCCTGCACCGCGCCTTCGCTCTCGTGCACAACCTTGAGCACGCTCGCACCCACCGGGGCGCGCACTTCGATGATTTCCGCCGGCGCGCCGGCCTGGAGACGCGCCGCGCTTTCCAGCGCCGCGCGGGCAGTGTCGAGATCGAAGCGCGTGACGTTTACCTGGTGATCCGCCGCCTGTTGTGCGGCTTGGGTGCGCGTGACTTCCGCGCGTGCGCGGTCCACCTCTTGCGCGGAAATGAAATTGGATTTGCGCAACCCGAGCGCGCGTTGCAGTTCCTGTCGCGCGAGTTCGGCCTGCGCGGCGGCGGCGCGGGCATGTTCGCGCGCCGCGGCCAGCGCCGCTTCGGCGGCCTTCACGCGCGCTTCCGCCTGCGCGCGTGAGCGCGGGTCGAGTGCATCGGAACGCGCCGGTTCGATCAGCGCGAGTACTTGCCCGGCCTGCACCGCGTCGCCCACCTCTAGGGTGATGCGGCGCGCATAGCCAGTGAGCGGCGCGGACACGACGTAGCGCTCCATCACGCGCGTCTTGCCTTCTTCTTCGACGGTAACGGCGAGCGGGGCGCGGCTTACCGTCGCGATATCAACCGGCACGGCGCGTGGATAAAAGCCGAAGACCAATCCACCGGCGACGGCGAGCGCGAGCAGGGTGATGCCGATGTGGGTGCGTGATGGCATGTTGGGTTCGCTGTATATTAGGCGTTTTTATTCGCGCGTTTTGAGCACGGCCACCAAATCGAGTTTACCCAGCTTACGCCAAATCAGCAGGCCGGAGAGTAACGCCGACACGATGACCACCGTGGCGCCCTGCGCGTAGTTGTAAGGCATTAGAATCATCGGCAGCCGGTATAAATCATTTTCGAAGGCCAGCACCAGGATGCCGACCAGGCCGACTCCAACCGCCATGCCGATGGGGATCGCAGCCAAGGTCAGCAACGCCAGCTCTCCGAGCAGGATATAGCCGATTTCGCCGCGCGTGAAGCCCAATACGCGCAAACTGGCGAGTTCACGGCCGCGTTCCGACAAGGCGATGCGCGCGCTGTTGTACACCACACCGAAGCCGATGGCGCCGGCGAGCAACGTTGCCACCATATTATAGAAGAGTACGAACTCGCCGATGGTGTCGTAAAAACTGCGGATCGCCGCCGCGTTGGCCACCATGCCCAGCACGCGCGGACGTTCGTGAAGTTTCGCATACACCTCTTGTTCCGCGCCCGGTTGGATCGCCAGATAAGCGCCCGACACGACATGACCTTCGCGCAGCAGGGTGTTGAGCGACTCTTGTTGCATGTAAGCCGACACGCCGAGAAATTGTTTGGTGATGCCGAGCACCGGCACGTGCAAGATGTTGCGCTTGCCTTCCAGCACTTCCACCGTGAGCATGTCGCCCGGCCGTACGTGCAAAATGTTGTAAGCGAGATGATCGGTGAGCACAATGCCTTCCGCCGGCACGGCGATGGGCTGCAAACGGCTGTCCAGCGAGCGGTGCAGCGCGCCTTCGGGTTGAATGCCGAACACGGCGGAGCGATAGCTGTAATTTTGAAAGCGCAGGATCGCCGCCACGTCGCGAAAGCCTTCGACGTGCGTCACGCCGGGCAGCGCCGCGAGTTCGTGCAGGGCCTTGCCGGAGGTGGGTTCGATGAAGGCGAGCGCCAGGTCTTCGCGCGCGGATTGGCGAAATTGCACATCGACCATGAAATCGATGGCGCCTTTTTGATAATTGCCCACCATCATCAATCCGCAGGCGCAGGAAATGCCAAGCACGGTGAGCAGGGATTTGACCGGGCGGCGTCCGATGTGGCGCAGGATCATGCGCGAGGGCGCGGCGAGCCAGCGTTGCAGGCCCATGCGTTCGAACAACGTGGTGCGATACAGGGTCGGCGTTTCCGGCCGCATGCCTTCCGCCGGCGCGAGTCGCGCGGCGCGGAACACGGAAAACAACGTGCCGCCGACGGCGGCGAGGGTGCTCACCGCGAACGCCATCACGATCATGTTGGGCTGTAATTGATAATCGAGATAAGGAAAGCGGAAAGTCGTTTCCATATAGACGTTGGAAAGTCCTTGTCCGAATCGCGCGCCGAGCGCCACGCCAGCCGCCACGCCGAGCGTTGTAATCAACATGATGAATTTTACATAGTGCCAACCGACGGCGAAGTGGGTATAACCGAATGCCTTGAGGGTGGCGATCTGTTCGCGTTGCAGGGCAATGATGCGGCTCACCACTACGTTGAGCAGAAACGCGGCGACGCCGAGAAAAATGGCGGGGAACACGGTGGCTGTCGTTTGGAGTTGATTGAGTTCTTCTCTGAGAAAACGATTGGAGAACTGATCCTTGCGCGCGTAGGCGCCGGTGCCGCCATAGGCACCCAGCACTGCGTCCATGCGATCCAGTACATCTTGTACATGCGCGTCGCGCGTAAGCCGAGCCGTGACGTTGTTGAAGCCGCCTTCCATATCGTAGGCGGCGGCGAGCGCGTTGCGTCCCATCCACAGCACGCCGTAGCGCTTGAAGTCCGGGAACATCGCGCCGGGCGCGATCTGATACACGAATTCCGGCGACACCGCCACGCCGACCACGGTGAGCGTCTTGCGCTTGCCGTTGATGATGGCGGCGAGTTTGTCGCCCGGTTCGAAGCGGTGCGCATCGGCGAAGGTGTCGGACAACACCACCTCATCGCTGCTGTAAGGTTGCACCATGCGCCCGCGTCGCATGTATAGCGCGTTGAGCAGCGGCTCGCCGCTGTCCGGCAGCGACACCAGCAGGCCGGTGACGGGATCGGTGAAGCCCTGCACTTCGAGTTTCACGCCCGCGATGACGCGCGTCTCCACGCGCTCCACGCCGGGCAATTCGCGTAGCCGCTCGGCCACCGGCTGCGGCGCGCGCTTCAAGTTGGCGAACACGTCGGCGAAGCGATACTCGCTGTAGAAACGGTCGCGCGTAGTCACCAGCGAATCGTAGGTGGACAGCGACATCACCAGCGTCGCCACCCCGCCCATGATGACCGCGGCGATGGCCAGCACTTGGCCGCGCATGTGCCAGAGGTCGCGTAGCAGCTTGCGGTCGAGGGCTTTCATGCCATGCCTCCATGGTGCGGTTCCCCGGAGCGCCGCTCCCAGTGCCGGTAGAAGGCGCGCTTGGCCCAGAACATGACAACGAGGTAGGCCGCCACTATGCCGGCGATCATGGCGTAAAAGGCCGGCGGGGGCGCGACGAAGCCGAGATGGCCGGCGAACGGCAGCAGCGGCAGCAAGGCGGCGAAGACCACCACCCCGATCGAGAGTGCGACCAGCCAGCCATTGGGCCGGCTGGCGAAGGGATTGCCCCGGGTGCGGATGATGAAGATCACCAGCACCTGGGTGGCGATGGATTCGATGAACCAGCCGGTGTGAAACAGCGCCTCATTCGCCTGGAACAGGACGAGCATGGCGTAGAAGGTCAGGAAGTCGAACACCGAACTCACCGGCCCCAGGGTGAGCATGAAGTTGCGGATGAAGTTCATGTCCCACACCCGGGGCCGGGCCAGGATGTCCTCGTCCACCTCATCCAGGGGGATGGCGATTTCCGACAGGTCGTAGAGAAAGTTGTTGAGCAAAATCTGGATTGGCAGCATGGGCAGGAAGGGCAGAAACAGCGTGCCGCCGACCATGCTGAACATGTTTCCGAAGTTGGAGCTGGTGCCCATCATGATGTACTTGGTGACGTTGCCGAAGGTGCGCCGTCCTTCGCGCACGCCTTCCTGCAACACCTTCAGATCCTGCTCCAGCAGCACCAGGTCGGCCGCCTCCTTGGCCACGTCCACCGCGCCGTCCACCGAAATGCCCACGTTCGCCACGTGCAGGGCCGGCGCGTCGTTGATGCCGTCGCCCAGAAAGCCCACCACGTGGCCGCGCGCGCGCAGGGCATTGAGGATGCGCGTCTTCTGCGCCGGCGTGACGCGGCAGAACAGATTGACCCGGTCCACCTGCGCCTGCAGGGCGAGGTCGTCCATGGCATGGAGGTCCGGGCCGTTGAGTACGCCGGTGATGGGCAGATTCAGCTGCGCGCAGATGTAGCGCGCCACCAGTTCGTTGTCGCCGCTCACCACCTTCACCGCCACGCCGCCGGCAGCCAGGGCGGCCAAGGCCGGCGCGGCGCTGGGCTTGGGTGGGTCGAGGAAGGCGGCGAAGCCGCTGAACACCAGTTCGATCTCATCGGTGACCACGGCGTGATCGTGCGTGGGTGCAGTCTGGCGCCAGGCGATGCCCAGCACGCGAAAGCCATCGCGGCTCAGGCGCTCGAACAGCGCGAGGATGCGTGCGCGCGCGTCATCGTCCAGCGCGACCAGCGTGCCACCATCCTCGTAATGGGCGCACAGCGCCAGCACGTCCTCGGGCGAGCCCTTCACGAACAGGCTGCGCTCGCCGGCGCGGTCAAGCAGCACCGACACCCGGCGTCGTTCGAAGTCGAAGGGCACTTCGTCGATCTTGCGCCAGCCGCTGACATCGATATGGGTGTGCGCCAGGATCGCCTCGTCCAGCGGGCTCCTGATGCCGCTCTCGAACCGGCTGTTGAGATAGGCCAGTTCCAGCACGCGTTCGCTGTCACGCCCCAGGGCGTCCACATGCCGCTCCAGACGGATGCGACCCTCGGTGAGCGTGCCGGTCTTGTCGGTGCACAGCACGTCGATGCTGCCCAGTTCCTGCACCGCCGACAGGCGTTTGACGATGACGCGGCACCTGGCGAGGCGCATGGCCCCGCGCGACAGGGTGACCGACAGCACCATGGGCAGGAGCTCCGGCGTGAGGCCCACGGCCAGCGCCACGGCGAACAGAAAGGACTCCAGCAGCGGCCGCTGAAATGCGGCATTGATGAGCAATACCGCCAGCACCAGGATGACGGTGAGCCGCAGGATGAGTGCGCCGAAGGCCTGGGTGCCGCGCTCGAAGGCCGTGGCCGGCGGGCGACGGATCAGGGTATCGGCGATCTGTCCCAGGCCGGTGGTCGAGCCGGTGCGCACGACGAGCATGCGCCCGCTGCCGCTGATCACCGAGGTGCCCATGAACAGCGCATTGGTCGCAGCCGTCAGGTCCGCCTCGGGCAGGGCGTCCTGCGCGTGTTTTTCCACCGGGTAGGATTCGCCCGTGA
>JBFLZV010000080.1:0-6220 GCA_040756035.1 Pseudomonadota bacterium | reverse complement strand
ATCTGCCGATTTCAGGATCGAGACAATCTGGGTCTCCGTAAATCGTGTCTTCTTCATCGCAGCCTCCTGACGTAATAGTGCCAGAAAGCTCTACTTCCAGTCTGTCTACGGTTCGGGGAAGCTTACGGAAGTACCTGAAATTATGTTTGGTTTAGCCATTTCTTTATGGGAATAAGGGGTAGATAGTCAAATAATCTATAACTTTACAACGCTATACAAATGGTTAGTGCGCGCATTGAAATTGTACTAATACGAGATTACGCCTACAACGATTCTTACACCTCCCCATACGCCGCCGCGTCGCCCAGCCAGCGGCGGATGAGGGGGGGGATGTGTTGGGGATGATCGCGCAGCATGACGGCGGCGGCGTTTTCTATTTCGGGGAGTAATTGTTGGTCGCGCGCCGGGTCGGCGATGTGTAGTTGCAGCATGCCGGTTTGGCGGGTGCCGAGCACTTCGCCGGGGCCGCGTAACTCTAAATCGCGGCGCGCGATTTCGAAGCCGTCGTTGGTTTCGCGCATCGCCGCGAGGCGCGCCTTGGCGTGCTGCGAGAGCGGGCCGTGGTACATGAGCACGCAATGGCTGAGCGCCGCGCCGCGTCCCACGCGTCCGCGCAGTTGATGCAGTTGCGCGAGTCCCAGGCGTTCGGCGTTTTCGATAATCATCAAGCTGGCGTTCGGCACGTCTACGCCTACTTCGACGACGGTGGTGGCGACCAGCAAATCAATTTCGCCGGCCTTGAATCGGCGCATGACTTGTTCTTTTTCGGGCGCCTTCATGCGTCCGTGCGCGAGGCCGACGCGCACGTCGGGCAGCGCCGCGCCGAGTTTGGCGGCGGTGTCGGCGGCGGCTTGGCACTGCAACAGTTCGGATTCCTCGATGAGCGTGCACACCCAGTACGCTTGGCGTTTGGCGCGGCAGGCGTTGTGCACGCGCTCGATGACTTCCGCGCGCCGCTCGTCGGACACCACGACGGTTTCCACGGGTGTGCGGCCCGGCGGCAGTTCGTCGATGACGGAGCTGTCGAGATCGGCGTACGCGGTCATCGCCAGCGTGCGCGGAATGGGCGTGGCGGTCATGATCAGTTGATGCGGATAGCGGCCGTTGCTGTAGCCCTTTTCGCGCAGGGCGAGGCGTTGATGCACGCCGAAGCGGTGTTGTTCGTCGATGACGATCAAACCGAGCTTGGAAAAATTCACGCCTTCCTGAAACAATGCGTGCGTGCCGATGACAAGACCGGCGCGGCCCGCGGCGATGTGCTCGAGCACGGCGGCGCGCGCTTTGCCTTTGACCTTGCTTGATAGACCGGCGACTTCGACGCCGAGCGGTTCCAGCCATTGGCGGAAATTTGTTAAATGCTGCTCGGCGAGTAATTCGGTGGGCGCCATGAGCGCGGCTTGATGGCCGGCTTCGACGGTGTGCAGTATGGCGCACGCGGCGACCAGCGTCTTGCCTGAACCCACGTCGCCTTGCACGAGGCGCTGCATGGGAAAGCCGCGG
This sequence comes from Pseudomonadota bacterium, assembly GCA_040756035.1. Lineage (GTDB taxonomy): Bacteria > Pseudomonadota > Gammaproteobacteria > SURF-13 > SURF-13 > JBFLZV01. The sequence continues at coordinate 4,720 of JBFLZV010000080.1, read as the reverse complement.
CGCAAATCGTGGCGAATTTCGCCGATTACGCGCTGTTGCGCGGCGGTGAGCGCGAACGGCAGTTGCGTCAGCAGCGCGGCGATTAACTTGCCGGCGCTGTCCAAGGGCGGCGCGGGCTGGCGCTGTATCTGCTCGCGCAGTAAACGCAAACTCAAATGGTGCGCGAGCAATTCCTCGAACGCCAAGCGCCGCTGCGCGGGGTGCTTTCCTTCTTCCAACATGGCGAGCGGCGCGTCGGGCGGCGGATAGTGCACGTAGGCGAGCGCTCTAGCGAGCGCGGGCAGATCGGGTGCGGCGAGCACGGCGTCGGGCAGCAATTCCTCCAGACGCACGTCGCCCTGCGCCAGCCACTGCAACACCTGGCGCGTGAAATTGCGCAGCGATAATTGATGCACGCCTTCGGTGGCGGGATACACCGGCGTCAGGCGCTCGTCCACCGGCGTGACATTGGATTCCTCGACGCGGCGGTATTCCGGGTGGATCATTTCCAACGTATCAGCGCCGTACAAGGACGTACTAGTGTCGCGAGAGGCAGGAAGCCGGGAGCGACCGCCGCTGCGCACTTCGCCGAAACAGCGCAGCCGCACGCCGCGCGCGAGGCCGGCCTGTTGCGCGGCGGAGAAATGAAAAAAGCGCAACAGGATACCGCCGGTGCCGTCACTCACGCGGCACAGCAACATGCGGCGTCTGCCATAGCGCAGCGAGGTCAGTTGCACCACGCCCTCGATTACCGCTTGATCGCCGGGGCGCAGGCTGCCTATCGGCGTGATGCGCGTGCGGTCTTGATAGCGCAGCGGCAGATGAAATAATAAATCCTGCGCGCTGCGGATGTTGAGCCGCGCCAGGCGTTCCGCCATGCGCGGGCCCACGCCGGAAAGTCGCGTGACGGGAACGGCGTCGGCCCCCGGCGCGGCGGGTGGTGATGAAGATGTGCTTTTAATCAGTGGCTCAAATCCAAAATAGCGTCCATCTCCACCGCTGCGCCTTTCGGCAGCGCGGCCACGCCGATGGCGGCGCGCGCTGGATAAGGTTCGCTGAAGTAACGCGCCATTACCTCATTGACCAGCGGGAAGTGCGCGAGGTCGGTGAGAAACACGTTGAGTTTTACCACGTGCGCGAGACCGCCGCCCGCCGCCTCGGCCACGGCCTTGAGATTATCGAACACTTGCGTAATCTGCGCGCGCATGTCGCCGCCGACTAATTCCATGGTGTCGGGACGCAGCGGAATCTGGCCGGACAAATACACGGTGTTGCCCACGCGCACGGCTTGCGAATACGTGCCGATGGCCTTGGGCGCGCGGTCGGTGGCGATGATTTGTTTCGGCATGATGGTTTCCTTGAGTTCGAAAATTATTAACTCGGCGACAAACTATATCCCTATATTTTGTCGCCCCCGACCAGGCCGGCACATGCCCGGCCTGGTCTCGTGCGGCTTAAGGCCGCGTCAAGGCGTCCGTGCCTTGCTCAACCCGGCAATAAAGACCGCCGGGTTAATACTGAATTATAAATAAACGCCGCGTGTCACGACACCGCACGCCGCAACTCGCTAAACAAGCGCACCAAATCGTCGATCTGGTAATTGGCGTTCAAGCCGCTCGGATTAGGCAGCACCCACAGGCGCGCGCCGTCGAGCGTTTCCGGTTGTTCGCCGAGCGCCGCCTTGGGGCGGCGGAACGCGCTGCGGTATGCGCCCACGCCCAGCACGGCGACGCCGCGCGGCGCATAGCGCCGCACCGTGCGTTGCAGGCGCTTGGCGCCGGCGATCAATTCCTGCGGTTGCAATTCGTCCGCCGTCGCGGTGGCGCGGTTCACGATGTTGGTGATGCCGCAGCCGTATTCTAAAAGTTCACGCTCCTCGAAGGGAGAAAGCAGGCGTTCGGTGAAACCGGCCTTATGCAGCGCCGGCCAAAAACGGTTGCCGGGACGCGCGAAGTGGTGCCCCACCGCGCCGGAATACAGCCCCGGATTAATGCCGACAAACAGCACGCGCAATCCCGGCGCAATGACGTCGGGCACGGATTTGTCGCGCGCGGCGAGCAACTCTTGTTTGGTCGGTTTGAAGAAGGGTGTGCCGCTATTATGTTTCGAAGCGCGATGCAAGGCCGACTTTTTCTTGCGCATCGTGGCGTCTTAGCGGTGTTCAGCTTTTAACCCGGCTGATGCGCACCACCACCGGAATCGAGCGCACGCGGCGCATGATGCGCGCCAAATGCCGGCGGTCGTGCACGTCGATGATGAAGGTGATAGCCGTATACATGCCGTCGTGCTCTTCCACGCCGACGTTCTCCACGTTGGCGCCCAGTTCCGCGATGGCCGCCGCCACGGTGGCCAGCACGCCGCGCTGATTGGCGACCTCCACGCGGATCTCCACGGGAAATTCGCCCTGCACGCTCGGCGCCCACGCCACGTCCAGCCATTTTTCCGAACGCCTGCGAAAACCCGCCACGTTGTTGCACGATTCGGTATGGATGACGATGCCGCGCCCGGCGCTGACGAAACCGACGATGGAATCGCCGGGAATGGGCCGGCAGCACTTGGCGAACGTCACCACCATGCCCTCGGTGCCGGAAATGGCGAGCGGCTGGGAGGGGGCCGGCTGCGGTGATTTGCCTTTTTCCGGCTCTATAATTTCCGGTGCAGTGGCCAGATGGCGCGCCACTAACAGCGCCATGCGATTGCCGAGTCCGATGTCGTCGAGCAAATCGTCGAGCGATTTGAGTTTGTAATCGTCCAACAACTCGCTGATGCGTTTGCGCGGCAACTTGTCGAGCGACAAACCCACGCCGGCCAGCGCCTTATCCAGCAAACGCCGCCCGAGTTCGATGGATTCCTCGCGTTTGAGATTTTTCAGATAGTGGCGAATCGTGGAGCGCGCCTTGGCGGTAACCACGAAATTCAGCCACGCCGGATTCGGGCGCGCGCCGGGCGCGGTGATGATTTCCACGTACTGGCCGTTTTGCAGCGGCGTGCTGAGCGGCGCGCGCCGCCGGTCGATCTTCGCCGCCACGCAGGTATTGCCGACGTCGGTGTGCACCGCGTAGGCGAAATCCACCGGCGTCGCATCGCGCGGCAGTTCCATGATCTTGCCCTTGGGCGTGAACACGTACACCTCGTCGGGAAACAAATCGACCTTGACGTTTTCCAAAAACTCCAGCGAATTGCCGGCGTTCATTTGCATTTCCAGCAGGCCGCGCAGCCACTCATGCGCGCGCTTTTGCGCGCTGCCGCCCGCCGCGCCGTCGCCGGATTTATACAGCCAATGCGCGGCGATGCCGGCCTGCGAAATTTTATCCATGTCGCGCGTGCGAATTTGCACCTCGATGGGCACGCCGTAAGGTCCGAACAGCGTGGTGTGCAGCGACTGATAGCCGTTCGCCTTGGGAATGGCGATGTAGTCCTTGAAGCGGCCCGGCACCGGCTTGTAAAGATTATGCACCGCGCCCAGCACGCGATAGCACTGATCGACGCTCTCGACGATGATGCGAAATGCATAAACGTCCGTCACTTCGCTGAACGACAAACGCTTCTCGCGCATTTTTTTATAAAGACTGTATAGATGTTTTTCGCGCCCTATGATTTCGCTGGTCAACCCTTCTTCGCGCAGGCGGCGCTTCAGCGCGTTTTCGATTTTGCGCACCACTTCTTTGCGATTGCCGCGCGCCTTTTTCACGGCCTCGGCGAGCACGCGGTAGCGCAGCGGATAATACGCGGCGAAGCCCAGCTCCTCCAATTCCACGCGCAGCGCGTTCATGCCCAGCCGGTTGGCGATGGGCGCGTAAATATCAAGCGTCTCGCGCGCGATGCGGCGGCGCTTTTCCGGCGGCATGGCGCCGAGCGTGCGCATATTGTGCAGGCGGTCGGCGAGTTTCACCAAAATCACACGGATGTCGCGCGCCATGGCCAGCAACATTTTGCGGAAATTTTCCGCCTGCGCCTCGGCGCGCGTGCCGAATTTGATTTGCGTGAGTTTGCTCACGCCGTCCACCAAGTCCGCGACCTCCTCGCCGAATTCCTTGACGAGCTGTTCCTTGGCGGTGGGCGTGTCCTCGATCACGTCGTGCAGCAGCGCGGCCATGATGCTCTGGTAATCCATGTGCATCTCGGCCAGGATGCGCGCCGCGGCCAGCGGATGGTATATATAAGGTTCGCCGGATAGGCGCTGCTGGCCTTCGTGCGCGTGCGCGCCGAACTCGTAAGCGCGCTGCACCTTGGCGATCTGTTTCGGATCGAGGTAGGTTTCGAGGATGGCAGTTAGGTCACTGATGAGAAACATGCCCGACTCTCGCAGCGGAACTGTTGATTACGAGCCCCTGCCACACAGACTCGCTATTGAGACGGCGTTGCGCGTTATAGCTCCTCGCGCACGTCGGAGGCGGGCATCTCCTCGGCCGGCGCCGCGGCTTCTTGTGCCGGCGCGGGCGTTTCGTCCAGCACCGAACGGCCGATTTTGCCCGCAGCGATCTCGCGCAGCGCCACGACCGTCGGTTTGTCGTTTTCCCACGGCACGTGCGGCTGCGCGCCCATGGCGAGCTGCCGCGCGCGCTTGGAGGCGACCAGCACTAGTTGAAAACGGTTATCGACTTTATCCAAACAATCTTCTACGGTGACGCGTGCCATCGGATAACTCCAAAACTCAAAATAATAAAGAAATCTCTGACTCAATCAGAGATTCCGTGCAGCGCAGGATGCATTGCCATTTTTCAAATACGCTAGTATTTGG
>JBFLZV010000079.1:0-6284 GCA_040756035.1 Pseudomonadota bacterium | reverse complement strand
GGAGGCAGGACGCCGGGAGCGACCGACGCACAGGGATGTGCTAGTGTCACGGGAGGCAGGACGCCGGGAGCGACCGACGCACAGGGATGTGCTAGTGTCACGGGAGGCAGGACGCCGGGAGCGACCGGCCACAGCAACGTCACGCTGTCCGGCCCGGCTGGTTGCAGATAAATTTGCATGGCGTGCGCTTGGCCGAAATTGCGTAATTGCTCGCGGTCTTGCTCATCCAGCGGCGCTAAATGCCGAAACACCAGGGCGACATTTTCATCGCCGACGGCTACTTCGATCTGCGGGATTTGGTTATAGGATTCAAGGCGCATGAGCAGCGCGCGCAACTCCGGCAGGCGCGCGCCGACGGCGGGGTGCAGTATTTCGCAGCGCGTCAGATCGGCCAGCAAAGCGCTGCGCTTTTCACGAAAGCCGACCAGCATCTTTTCTTTTTTAATGACATATTTCGCGCCGAGCCGCGCCTTGCGCCGATAGCCCCACGCCGGACCGTGCAGTGGCGGGATGATTTCGTTGGGCCGCACTTTGCCGATATGCTCGAGCGCATCAAGCAGAATTTGTTGCTTGGCCTCAATCTGCGCGGCGCTCGCCAGGTGTTGCAGACTGCATCCGCCGCACACGCCGAAGTGTGCGCATTGCGGCGTCACGCGCGCGGGGGACGGCGTCAGCACCTGTGCAACCACGCCTTCGTCGTAGCGCTTGCGCCGCGTACGGTAGGTGAACAACACATCCTCGCCGGGCAGCGCGCCCTCGATGAACACCGCCTTGCCGTCGATATGCGCGACGCCGCGCCCGTCTTGATCCAGCGATTCGATGCGCGCCCGCGCGGGTTCGGCAGGAACGGATTTATAATTGCGCGGAAGCCGCGCTATGGCAGTCATCGATTACTCGGCAGTCCATGCTTCGTTGAAGGCAACCAAGTGCGGCCTGTTGTCCTTGGCGAGGATCGCGCGCAGCAGGCAGCATTCTTGCTTGTACTCCTCGGCGCTGAGATGGCCGCGCAGCAATTCGAAGCGCAAATAGATGAGATAGGTATTGAGCACGTCCATCTCGCAATAATTACGGATACCGGCGATGTCGCCGCTCAGATAACTGTCCCATACCTGCGCGCCACTCATGCCCATCTTGCCGGGAAACCCGAGCAGCGTGGCGATTTGATCGAGCGGCGCGACGGCGCGCGGCTGATAACCGGACAGCACGTCCATCAAATCGGTATGGCGGCTGTGATAGCGGCTTAGATAATTGTTCCACTTGAAATCACGATCGAACTCGCCGCTGTCCCAATAACGCGGCGCGGCAATGCCGTGCAACAGCGCGCGATAGTGCAGCACCGGTAAATCAAAGGCGCCGCCGTTCCACGACACCAGCGTCGGCGAAAATTTCTCCACGCCGTCGAAGAAGCGTTGAATTAACTCCCGCTCGGTGGAATCGGTGTCCGCCAGCGACCACACCTTGAGGATATCGCCGGAGCGGAATACCACCGAAATGGCCACGACGCGCTGCAAGTGCAGGCGCAGAAAATCCGAACCACCGGTTTCCTGGCGACGCTGATGAAACATCACCTCGGCGACCTCCTTATCGCTCAGACCCTCCAATTGATAGAGCTTGCGCCCCCCCTGCACGTCCGGCACGGTTTCGATGTCAAATACGAAGATATTCATAAAAACAGTTTCAAGTAACAGGTGACAAGTTGCAAGAAAAAGCTATAGCGATTGGTTCTCATCTTGTCACGTGCAACTTGTCACTTGTTACTTTTTTCCCGCGTCTTTACGTGAGATTTTTCATGCCGGAAACACCCCGGTCGACAAATAGCGGTCGCCGCGGTCGCAGGCTATGGTGACGATCACCGCGTCGCGTAGTTCGCGCGACAGTTGCAAGGCCGCCGCCAAAGCACCGCCGGACGACACGCCGACGAAAATTCCCTCGCGCGCCGCCAGTTCGCGCATGGTGTGCTCCGCGGTGTGTTGATCGACGTCGATGATGCGGTCAACACGCGCCGGGTCGTATATTTTCGGCAGATATTCCGGCGGCCAGCGGCGGATGCCGGGGATTTGCGAACCTTCACTGGGTTGCACGCCGACGATTTGCACGGCGGGATTTTTTTCCTTGAGAAAACGCGAGGTGCCCATAATGGTGCCGGTGGTGCCCATGGAGCTGACAAAGTGCGTGATCGCGCCGCCCGTGTCGCGCCAAATTTCCGGGCCGGTGCCTTCGTAATGGGCGCGCGGATTATCGGGATTGGCGAACTGGTTGAGCACGCGGCCCTTGCCCTCGGCCTGCATGGCCAGCGCCAAGTCACGCGCCTCTTCCATGCCGCCCTTTTTCGACACCAGAATAATCTCCGCTCCGAACGCCTTCATCACGGCGCGGCGCTCGGCGCTCATGTGCTCGGGCATGATGAGTATCAGACGATAGCCCTTGATTGCGGCCACCATGGCCAACGCGATGCCGGTGTTGCCGCTGGTCGCCTCGATCAGCGCGTCGCCGGGCTTGATCTCGCCGCGCGCTTCGGCGTGCTTGATCATGCTCAACGCCGGACGATCCTTCACCGAACCGGCGGGATTGTTGCCCTCCAGTTTCATCAAAATGGTATTGGTCGTGACGCCGGGCAGACGCTGTAAGCGCACCAACGGCGTGTTACCGACGCAGGCTTCGATGGTGGGGTAGGTCATACGCCTGCGTTCCCCTTTGCCAACAGCGTAACGAAGGCCACGGCGTGATCGTCTTCGTCGGCGATGCTGAGATAACTCGCGCCGATGCCGAGTTCCTCGCGCAGCTCCGCGGCGCGTCCGTAATACTCCAGCAGCGGCTTGCCGTTTTTATCGTGCGTCACGCCGATGTGCTTGAGGCTCAAGCCGTCGCTGAAACCGGTGCCCATGGCTTTGGCGGCGGCCTCCTTGGCCGCGAAGCGGCGCGCCAGAAAGTGCGCGGGCTGCTTGGCCGCCGCGAAATCGTCGAGTTCGCGCGGCGTGAGGATGCGCGGCGCGAAGTTGGCGCCGTAGCGTTGCAAGTTTTCCTGCATACGCGCCACGCGCACGATGTCGGTGCCCACGCCGAAAATCATACACGCGCCTCGCGCATGAGCCGCTTCATTTCGCGCACCGCCGCGCTCAAGCCCGTGAATACGGCGCGCGCCACGATGGCGTGTCCGATGTTCAATTCGCTCACCTCCGGCAACGCCGCGACGGCGCCGACGTTTTGATAATTCAAACCGTGACCGGCGTTGACCTGCAGACCGATGCGCTTGCCGTGCCGCGCGGCCTGCACGATGCGTTGCAGCTCCCGCGCGCGCGCTTGCGCGTCCACGGCGTCGGCGTAGTGTCCGGTGTGCAACTCGATGACCGGCGCGCCGGCGCTCGCGGCGGCATCCACTTGTTCCAAATCGGCGTCGATGAACAGCGACACGCGCACGCCCGCCGCGCGCAGCCGCGCGCACGCGTCGCGGACGCGCGCCAGCTGTCCGGTTACATCCAAGCCGCCCTCGGTGGTCAATTCCTCGCGCCGCTCCGGCACCAGGCAGCAATCTTGCGGCTTGACGCGCTCGGCGATTATCAACATGGCGTCGGTGACGGCCATTTCCAAATTCATGCGCGTGAGCAAGACGCCGCGCAGCATGTCCACGTCCCGCTCTTGAATGTGGCGGCGGTCTTCGCGCAAATGCAGCGTGATCGCGTCGGCGCCCGCCTGTTCGGCCTCGATGGCGGCCTGCACCGGATCAGGGTAGCGCGTGCCGCGCGCCTGGCGCAGCGTGGCCACGTGATCGATGTTTACGCCGAGCAGTATGGGTTCCATCATCAAGCCACCGCGGCGCGATGCCAATCCACCAGCAGCGCACGGCTGCGCAGCGGCTTGTCGCCCAAGTACAGCGCCAGCGCCGCGCGCGTCAGACGTTTGGCTTCGCGCAATATCGCGCCGTCGTGCAAGGTCTCTTGGTCCAGCGCCAGCAGCGTGCGACCGTGCACGGTAATGTCATACGGACGCGGCGCGTCCACGTCGAGCGGGCCTTTTTCCAGTTGATAGCTGTACAGCCGATTCTCCTGTAGCGCCGCGCCGGTGTCGGCGCAATGGTTCAGCACCAGAGCGTAACCTAATTCTTGCAACAGATGCTTCTCGAAAATACGCAACGTGCGCTGCTCCTGATTCACATCTTCCAGATTGCGCAGCGCAGCGGCGTAGCTCTCGAACAAGCCGCGATGCGGATCGTGACGATGCAGCAAACGCAGCAGCAATTCATTCATGTAAAAACCGCTCAGTAGCGTCGCACCGGCCGGGCGCTGCGCCGGGCCCGCCGCCTCGCAGCCGGTGAGAGTGACCAGTTCACCGCGTCCCGACCACGACACCAGCAGCGGCTGGAATGGTTGCAGCAAGCCCTGCATACGCGACTTCGCGGCGCGCGCGCCGCGCGCCACCGCGCCCACGCGCCCGAAGTCCGCGCTGAATAGTTCCACCAGCGCGCTAGTGTCGCGATAAGGCCGCTGGTGCAGCACGTAGGCGGGTTGCAAGACAACGCGATAATGACTCATGTGTGTTTTATTTCATCAAGCAAATGGTAATGAGTAAATGGTGATGAGTAATGAGCAAAACCCATCACTCATAACCAAAGCTTGCCAACGCCTTGGCATCATCGGACCAGTCTTCCTTCACGCGCACCCACATTTGCAAAAATACCTTACGCTCGAAAACCTTTTGCATTTCCAATCGCGCGCGCCGTCCGATGTCCTTCAAACGCGCGCCGCCCTTGCCGATGACGATGGCCTTTTGCCCTTCGCGCTCCACCCAGATCACGGCACTGATGTGCAGCACGCCGTCTTGCGGAGAAAATTTTTCGATTTCCACCGTCGTCGCATAGGGCAGCTCCTCACCGAGGCTGTTCATGAGCTGCTCGCGGATCAGCTCGCTGGCCAGGAAACGCTCGCTGCGATCGGTAATCTGATCTTCAGGATACACCGCCGCGCCCACCGGCAACAGCTTGCGAATCTCCTCCTCGAGCGCCGCCACGTTTTCGCCGCTTACCGCGGACAACGGAATGATCTGCGCAAACGCCATTTTACCGGATAATTTCTCGATGTGGGGCAGCAACGCGGCCTTGTCGGCGATCTTATCGACCTTGTTGATGGCCAAGATCACCGGGGCCTTGGCGGCTTTGACGCGGTTCAGCACGTAATCGTCCTGCGCGGTCCACTGCAATCCCGACACCACGAACACCACGACGTCCACGTCCTCGAGGGCGCCGGCAGCGGCGCGATTCATGTAACGATTGATGGCGCGCTTGCCACCGGCGTGCAGGCCGGGCGTATCCAAGTAAATGGCCTGAAAATCGGATTCGGTTTTAATGCCGAGGATGCGCTGGCGCGTGGTCTGCGGGCGACGCGAGGTGATGCTGATTTTTTGGCCGAGGATACGGTTGAGCAAACTCGACTTGCCGACGTTGGGGCGGCCGACGATGGCCACGTAGCCGCATCGATACTTAGGCATGTTCGATCAACTGCAATGCCTGCGCCGCGGCTTCCTGTTCCGCGCGGCGGCGGCTGCTGCCGCGGCCCTCGGTGGTGAAAACGCCCTCCACCTTGCACTCCACCGTGAAGGTTTGCGCGTGCGCATCGCCGGCGATGCTCAGCACATTGTAGCTGGGCGGCGACATTTTGCGCGACTGAAGATATTCCTGCAGACGCGTCTTCGGATCTTTCAAATGCTCGGCAGGAGACAGCGATTCCAGACGCTCGCGGTACAGCGTCAGGATAAACATCTGGGCCGCCGCCAAGCCGCCGTCCAGATAGATAGCGCCCATCACCGCCTCCAGCGCGTCGGCCAGCGTTGAATCGCGCGTGTGGCCGCCGCTCTTCAATTCGCCGTAACCGAGTTGCAGATAATCGCCCAGGTTCAAATCGCGCGCCAGTTGCGCCAGCGTTTCGCCTTTCACCAGACTGGCGCGCAGACGGCTCAACTCGCCCTCGCGCGCCTTGGGAAAACGCCGGTACAGTTCGGCGGCAATGGTGAAATTCAACAGCGCGTCGCCCAAAAACTCCAAGCGCTCGTAGTTGGCGCCGCCCGCGCTGCGGTGCGTAAGCGCCGCCTCCAGCAGCTTCGCGTCGGCAAAATCATACGCCAGTGATGGATAAAGGTTACTGAGTGGCTTATTCAACTTTATCCCTCCACGGCATGGCCGTGGGCTCCTTGCGCGATGGGGTTTCCAAAGGGGGTGAAGTTGCAAAGCATCTGAACGGTGGCGCAAGGATGTGCCGACCGGGGCGACAAGCTGTGCAGGAATGCACAGCTTG
>JBFLZV010000078.1:0-6529 GCA_040756035.1 Pseudomonadota bacterium | reverse complement strand
CGCCGCCGAATTTCTCGGCCATGACTTTGGTCAGCGCCGCGGTGAGCGTGGTCTTGCCGTGGTCAACGTGACCAATCGTGCCGACGTTTAAGTGCGGCTTGGTCCGCTCAAATTTTGCCTTGGACATTGCCTCTCCTTTAAATATCAATAAATTAAAGTAAAGTATAAAATTCGATTCTATGCGGAGGAACACGCATGGAGCCCATAACCGGATTTGAACCGGTGACCTCTTCCTTACCAAGGAAGTGCTCTACCGACTGAGCTATATGGGCACTTTAAGGCTACCTTAGCCATCCCTGGCGAAGCCTATATGGTTCAAATCAACACCAGCCAGCACATCCTGCGCCGGCGTTCGTTCGCTTCGCGAACTCACCCGACTGAGCTATATGGGCACGAATCCAGAGAAAAGAGGCAAGTAAAAAGAGAAAAGTTCAACGCTACTTTTCTCATTTGCTCTTGTCTCTTGCCTCTTGCCTCTTTTCTCTGCCGTCACCTTGGAGCGGGTGATGGGAATCGAACCCACGTTATCAGCTTGGAAGGCTGAAGTTCTACCATTGAACTACACCCGCATCTAAAAACTAGAAACGAGAGATTCCGAGTTCTTGGCGAACAGCCTTCCCGCCGCACCGACTTTCTCCATTTCCCTACACCACCACCAGTGCCGCTTCCTCCGCCGACCTCTAGATGGTGGAGGGGGGAGGATTCGAACCTCCGAAGGCTGAGCCGTCAGATTTACAGTCTGATCCCTTTGACCGCTCGGGAACCCCTCCGCAAGCGTAAGCCGATTATTTTGCGGCATAAACAGTGCATGTGTCAACCACTTAGGCAACCAATCGAACCGGGTAACAGCCCAAAGAACGTAGCGTGAGGGGCGCAAAAGGCCCCGACGGGAGCGGGGAGGCGCATAGTATACCCCATGGCGGCGCGCCGGTCAGTATTCCCCATCTTGGCTTGCGCCGCGCAAGCTGGTATGGTTGGCCGTTTTCTCGGCAAAGCTTTTCCGCCGCATTGATGGGACTCCGCAACCAATGAAAATCAGCATCTTCGGCTCCGGCTACGTCGGCCTGGTGAGCGGCGCGTGTCTGGCGGAAATGGGTAACGACGTGCTGTGCGTGGACAACGACGCGCGCAAGATCGAGCTGCTCGAAGAGGGCGTCATTCCCATTTACGAGCCGGGCCTGGAAGAACTCATTAATAAGAATACCCAGGCCGGGCGCTTGGCGTTCACCACCGACGTGCGCGCCGGCGTCGCGCACGGCCTGTTTCAATTCATCGCGGTAGGCACGCCGCCGGACGGCGACGGCAACGCCGATCTACGTCACGTGCTGGAGGTCGCGCGCGGCATCGGCGCGCACCTCAACGAATACCGCGTCATCGTGAATAAATCGACGGTGCCGGTCGGCACGGCGGACAAGGTGCGCGAAGCGGTTACCCAAGTGCTGCGCACGCGCGGCGCGGACGTGGCGTTCGACGTGGTGTCCAACCCGGAGTTCCTCAAGGAAGGCGCGGCCATCGACGATTTCATGAAACCCGACCGCATCGTGGTCGGCGCCGACAATCCGCGCACCATCGAGTTGCTGCGCGCCTTGTACGCGCCGTTCAACCGCAACCATGATCGCGTGCTGGTGATGGACGTGCGTTCGGCGGAGCTGACCAAGTACGCCGCCAACGCCATGCTCGCCACCAAGATCAGCTTCATGAACGAACTCGCCAACATCGCCGAGCGCGTCGGCGCCGACATCGAGCAGGTGCGCACCGGCATCGGCTCCGACCCGCGTATCGGCTATCACTTCATTTATCCGGGCTGCGGCTACGGCGGCTCGTGCTTCCCCAAGGACGTGCAGGCCCTGGAACGCACCGCGCAGCAAGCAAGTTACGATGCGGAACTGCTGCGCGCGGTGGAGGCGGTCAATAAGCGCCAGAAAAACCGGCTATTCGAAAAAATCAGCCGTCATTTCGACGGCAAATTAAAAGGCAAAACCTTCGCCCTATGGGGACTCGCCTTCAAGCCGAACACCGACGACATGCGCGAAGCGCCGAGCCGCGCATTGATCGAGGCGTTGTGGGCGCACGGCGCGCGCGTGCAGGCCTACGATCCGCAAGCCATGCACGAGACGCGGCGCATCTACGGCGAGCGCGCCGATCTCATGCTGTGCGAAGACCAGGACAGCGCGCTGAACGACGCCGACGGCCTGATCGTGACAACCGAGTGGAACGTGTTCCGCAGCCCGGATTTCGCACAGATTAAACGCCAACTCAAGCAACCGGTGATTTTCGACGGTCGCAATCTCTACGACCCGGAAATGCTGGCGCGCCACGGCTTCGCCTATTACGCCATCGGGCGCGGAATACCGGCGTGAAAGTGCTCGTCACCGGTTCCGCCGGTTTCATCGGCGCCGCGCTCACGCTGCGCCTGCTGGAGCGCGGCGATGAAGTCATCGGCGTCGATAATTTAAACGATTATTACGATCCCGCCTTGAAGCGCGCGCGCCTGGCGCGCTTCAAGGATCATGCGCGCTACACCGACGTGCGCGCCAGCCTGCAAGACCAGACGGCCATCGCCGAGGTGTTCGCGCGCCACCGCCCGCAACGCGTGGTGAATCTCGCCGCGCAGGCCGGCGTGCGCTACTCACTCAAAAATCCGCACGCCTACGTCGATTCCAACATCACCGGATTTTTGAATATTTTGGAAGGCTGCCGCCACCACGGCGTGGAGCATTTGGTGTTCGCCTCCAGCAGCTCGGTGTACGGCGCCAACACCAAGATGCCGTTTTCCGTGCACGACAACGTCGATCATCCTGTGAGCCTGTACGCCGCCAGCAAAAAAGCCAATGAGCTGATGGCGCACACCTACAGCCACTTATTCGGCACACCCACCACCGGCTTGCGCTTTTTCACCGTGTACGGGCCGTGGGGCCGCCCGGACATGGCGCTGTTCATGTTCACGCAAAAAATCCTCGCCGGCGAGCCGATCGACGTGTTCAACCACGGCAAGCATCAACGCGATTTCACGTATATCGACGACATTGTCGAAGGCGTGGTGCGCACGCTGGATAAAATCCCCGCGCCCAATCCGCAATGGCGCGGCGACGCGCCCGACGCCGCCACCAGCCTCGCGCCGTACCGGCTCTACAACATCGGCAATCATCAGCCGGTGGAACTGCTGCGCTTCATCGAGATATTGGAACAGTGCTTGGGTAAAAAGGCCAAAAAAAACATGCTGCCCATGCAACAAGGCGACGTGCTTGCTACGTATGCCGACGTGGACGATCTAATGCGCGACGTCGGTTACGCGCCCAACACGCCCATCGAAACGGGCATCCGCAAGTTCGTGGAGTGGTACCGCAGCTATTACGGAAGCTCTGAATAAGTTACGTAGGCCGGTTCAAGCGCGTAGCGCGGGACCGGCGAACTGGGTGTCGGATCCGCTCCGCTTGATCCGACCTACGCCGCTTGAACGGCGCCCGTCAAATCGACAAAACTCACCTTGCCGCTGCCCGGCTGCGCCGCCAAGCGCTCGGCCAGCGGCGGTAACACCTCGCGCAGCGTATCGAGCAGTTTCCACGGTGCATTAATCAACACCAATCCGCTGCCGTTGAGGCGCGTCTCCACGTCGGTCGGCAGCGTGGTCAATTCCACGGCGTGCGCCGCCAATTTGAGATTGCGCACCGCGCGATGCAGGCGCTCGATGGCGCGCCGCTGCTTGACTGGATACCACACCATGTAAACGCCATTGCGCCAGTGTTTCGCGCCATACTTGAGAAGCAGCGCCGCTTGCTCGAATTCATCGGCCCGCTCATACGGCGGATCGATCAACACCACACCGCGATTTTCGCGCGGCGGCACAAAGGCCCGCAAGGCGCTCCAAGCGTCCGCGTGATGCAGCGCGATATTCTTAACCCCGTCGAAATTCACCTGCAACGCGGCATACTCCTCCGGGTGCAGCTCCAACAACACCGCGCGATCCTGCGCGCGCAAAAATTCACGAATGATCAGCGGCGAGCCGGGATAAAATTTCAGCGCGCCTTGGCGATTATATTTTTCAACAACGCCGAGATAATCGGCGAACGCGCGCCAGCGCGCGCGCTCCGGCCACAGCAGCGCGATACCCTGCTGAAACTCCCCCGGCGCCTTCAGCGCATACACGCCGCCGCCCGCGTGCGAATCGATCACGCAAAACGGCGTATCTTTTTTGCGCAGCGCGACGAGAACCAACGCCAGCACGGCGTGCTTGAAGACGTCGGCGCCGTTGCCGGCATGATAGCTGTGTCGGTAATTCAAAAGTGGAATCTTAAAGTTATCATTATAAAAAGCACAATGGCGGACCAGCCGCCATTGCGTGTTGTTTTTGCAAGAACGCCGAGTTTAATGCTTTTCCTGCTTATACGCTTGCTTCCCGGCTTCAAACGCAGTTTGCGCCGACTCGCGTCCGCGCTCCGCCCATTCCTTGCCCTTCTCCACTATCTCGCCGGCGCGGTCACCCAACTCGTGCGCCTTGGTCTTCAGATATTCGCCGCCCTCCTCGGCCCGCTCACGGATGAGCTTGCGCATCTCCTCGCCGGAGCGCGGCGCAAACAGCAGCCCGGCGATGACACCCATGCCCGCACCCGCCATAAAATAACCAAACTTCATTCCAAAGCTCGTATGCATAGCTTATCTCCTTGTCATGAAATGTGCGCCTGTTAACGTTGAAACTCTACATAACTTTTATGACAACAATTTCAAGCAATTTGCACAACATCCACCACGCGGCGCACGAACGAGCGTCTTGGGCCTTAGCAGACAGCTAACCGAAAAACAGCGGCCATTTCCGAACCACCGAAGCCGCGCCCCAGGCGTAAGCGCGAGGGGTTATTCTGTCTCTTGCTCGATTAACTACGCGCCATCGACAACAACCGGCTGATCCAAGGGTACCCGATGTAACACCCACCTGAATTCATGAACCGAGTGGATGAAGCGCTGTAGGAGATGTTGGATAGTTTGATTTGCCAATGACAGTAAAATCATACGTCATACTGACCCGACGCTGAATAGTGCGCAGGATGCCTCCCGGGAGAGGGCCGGGGTGAAGGGAAAAGCATCTGTACCCCCTGCCCCCAATTACGCACTATTTACCGATCTGCTCAGTAATAACGCGACAGGAAGAATCGGCGCCTGCTGGGAAAATAAAAGAGAGCTACGCCTGGCAGCCCTGCGGGAGATGCGTGGCGGGCTGCCTACACCGCCAATTTACCCGGTCGCGTGAGCGTCCGGTTTAGAACTTTTGGGAGCCAGGCACTCCCTCAGCCTATCGCGGGCAGATTTTGCCGCACCCTCTTAAATTTTAGTATACCCCTTTCACCGAGAATCCACAAAATGCACATAACCTGCCCTGCGTGGTTTCTGGATTTGTGATTACCCAGACAGAATTATACTTCGAAGATTTTAGCGCGAGTCTAATTCCTTGCTGCGTATTTTAATGGGCGCGAGAGAAGCAAGTTTTGTTCAGCGTGATGACCAACCGGATTTTAAAGTGGTAAGTTGTAACTCGATCTCCCGCCCCGAATGCTCTACAATCCGTGGCCCCAAGGGGCGACGGGGTGATGTGTTGTAGCTCTCTCTCACCCCGGATGCACTACAATCATGCTGCACACGCAATCGTCGGTGGTGCGGTTGTAGCTCCCTCTCTCACCCCGGATGCGCTACAATACGAATGGCTTTTCAAGTGTGCTGAGTTTAGTTGTAGCTCCCTCTCTCACCCCGGATGCGCTACAATCCGCATTATCCGCTACATCGAGGATAGAATGTTGTAGCTCCCTCTCTCACCCCGGATGCGCTACAATGACCGCGCTTGGGTTGAGGAAGCCAACACCGTTGTAGCTCCCTCTCTCACCCCGGATGCGCTACAATGTTTTGGGCGGTGTGGAATTTTGAGCGAGGGTTGTAGCTCCCTCTCTCACCCCGGATGCGCTACAATACACTACCAGAACAACTAATATCGTTGTTAGTTGTAGCTCCCTCTCTCACCCCGGATGCGCTACAATCGTAGTCCAGCCGTAATTCATCTGCGGCGCGTTGTAGCTCCCTCTCTCACCCCGGATGCGCTACAATGCGTTGGCACCCCACGCGCGCTGTTCCACAGTTGTAGCTCCCTCTCTCACCCCGGATGCGCTACAATCAGCCAGCGCGTTACCTGTGCGGACTCATCGTTGTAGCTCCCTCTCTCACCCCGGATGCGCTACAATCAGACCCGAATGGTAATAGATGGAGCGTGGGTTGTAGCTCCCTCTCTCACCCCGGATGCGCTACAATTTTCGCGGATTGGCACGCGCCCTGCTGCGCGTTGTAGCTCCCTCTCTCACCCCGGATGCGCTACAATTATATTCTCCTCAGCCCGTGGTGCGGTACAGTTGTAGCTCCCTCTGGACTTCCCCCGGTATCGTAGACACCCCACAGCCTCATTGTGAGGCATGTTCAAAGGCCTCGGGGCTGACCCCGCCGAGATGACTGTGCCGGCGGGTACGGTTGTAAAACGATTCAATGTAATCGA
>JBFLZV010000077.1:0-6681 GCA_040756035.1 Pseudomonadota bacterium | reverse complement strand
GAGACCAGGCCGGGCGTGTACCGGCCTGGTCGAGGGCGACAAAATATACGGATATATTTTGTCGCCGAGTTAATATCATTAAGGAGACATGATGGGACGCTTATATAAACCACCCCATCCGGGCGAAACCTTGCGCGAGGGCGGCGCGGCAATTGGGCGTCACGCGTGTCATGCTGTCGAGGATACTGCACGGCAAGTCCGCCATCACGCCGGATATGGCGCGGCGTATCGAAGCCTGGCTGGGCGCGGATCGCGGCGGCCGGGCCGAGGTATGGCTGGGAATGCGACTTATGGCAGGCGGAACAAAAACCCGCGCCCAAAGTGCGCCGCGCGGCCTAGGAGGCCGATGTACGTCGGTGCGTTAATTGTGAGCGAGCAAAGCTCGCAGGATGCCGCTAGGGGTTAACAGAACCGCTAAGTCAGGCCAAGGATGGCATCACGACCATTATATAAATAAGAAAAAACTGGCGGAGAGGGTGGGATTCGAACCCACGAGGGACTCGCGCCCCTGCCGGTTTTCAAGACCGGTGCTTTTAACCGCTCAGCCACCTCTCCAGCCGTTGAGAATACCTGAAAAATTAAGCCGCACGCTAGGGCTTGCTATTCTGTGCAGGGCGGGTATGCTATGAACTTCTAGCCGCCGCGCGGGTCTTAAAGGGCGGCAGGACAATTTACCATTAAATCAGGAGCTTACGAATGAACACCTATCAACCTGTAGTGACCAGGCCCGCCACCGCGGCGCTGGCCGCCAACAAGCTGATACGCAACACTTATATGCTGCTGGCGATGACGCTGCTGTTCAGCGCCGCCACCGCCGGCGCTTCCATGGCGCTGAATTTGCCGCATCCGGGTTTGATCATTACTTTGGTCGGCTACTTCGGGCTGCTGTTTTTAACCTATAAGCTGAAGAACAGCGCATGGGGGCTGGTCGCGGTGTTCGCGCTGACCGGCTTCATGGGTCTGACCCTGGGACCGATCCTAAACGCCTATCTCAGCCTGCCCAACGGCCATGAGATCGTGATGATGGCGATGGCGGGCACCGGCGTGATTTTCATCGGCCTGTCTGCGTACGCGCTCACCACGCGCAAGGATTTCAGCTACATGGGCGGATTCCTGGCGGTGGGCATACTGGTGGCGTTTCTCGCCGGTCTGGCGGCGATCTTCTTCACGTTGCCGGGCCTGGCCCTCGCGGTATCGGCCATGTTCGTGCTGCTTATGTCCGGCTTGATCTTGTACGAGACCAGCCAGATCGTGCACGGCGGCGAAACCAATTACATACTCGCCACCATTACCCTGTACGTGAGCATTTACAATTTATTCACCAGCTTGTTGCACCTGCTGGGTGCTTTCAACAGCAACGAATAACCCGGTTTTACTGCCAGTGTCCGGCCCCGGCTGCTTGTCAGCACGGGGCTTTTTTTTGCTGTACAAGGACGTACGAATGCCGCGGGCGCATGGATGCGCAAGAGCGGCGGCGCGCGGAAGCGGCTTTGCATGATCGTGATGTTTTTGTGATACTCCAAGTTTATTGTATGTAATGGAATGCCTGGGGAGGAGGCCCACGTATGCGTCGCAAGATACTGGTTGTCGAAGACGACAAAGACATCGCGCATTTGGTGCAGTTGCACCTGCACGATCTGCATTGCGACGTCGATCTCGCGCACGACGGAATGCTGGGCCTGGCGCGCGCTCGCACGCAGAATTACGACCTGATTATTTTGGATTTAATGGTGCCCGGCATGGAGGGACTGGAGGTGTGCCGCCGTCTGCGCACGCAGTCCAATTACACGCCGATCCTGATGCTCACCGCAAAATCGGCGGAGTTGGACCGTGTGCTGGGCCTGGAGGTAGGCGCCGACGATTATCTCACCAAGCCGTTCAGCATCCGCGAATTGCTGGCGCGCGTAAAGGCGATCCTGCGGCGCATGGAGGCGCTGGCGGCACAGCCGTCGTCCACGCCGCCGCAGCTTATCAGCGTCGGCGATCTTACCATCGACACGGAGAAACGCCGGGTCATGCTGCGCGGCAGGCCCGTGGAACTTACCGCCAAGGAGTTTTCCCTGCTGTTGCAATTCGCGCAGCATCCCGGCAAGGTGTACACGCGCTCGCAGTTGCTCGATCTGGTGTGGAACTATGGGCACGACGGCTACGAGCACACGGTGAACTCGCACATCAATCGCCTGCGCGCCAAGATCGAGAGCGATCCGGCGCGTCCTGATTATATCCGTACCGTGTGGGGCGTCGGCTATAAATTCGCGGAGCCGCAGCAGTTGACGCAGAGGGACTGAGGCCCGCGCTTTAATGTTGTTCAAGACTTTATCCGCCAAGCTGACCGCCGTGCTGGTAGGGCTGCTTGGCCTCATCGGCCTGCTGTACGTCGCGCTGAGCCTGTTCAGCACGCAGATGTATCTGCAAGAGGTCAACCAGCAGTTAAACCGCACGCTGGCCAACCATCTGGTATCGGAAAAAATTCTGATGGAGGGTGGCGAGATCAACCGCGCGGCATTGGAAGATTTATTTCACATGCTGATGGTGATCAATCCCAATATCGAAATTTATCTGCTCGACCCCGGCGGCGCGGTGCTGGCATGTTCGGCGCCCCCCGAAAAATTGCAACGCAAATCCGTTTCCTTGCAACCGGTGCGGGATTTTCTGAGCGGCGCGCGCAACATGCCCATTCTGGGCGATGACCCGCAAGATTCGAGCCGGCAAAAAATATTTTCCGCGGCCGCGATCCCCGCGCAGGCGGCGCAGCGGCAAGGTATTCTAACCGCCTCCGCGGGCGCGGCGTCCGTCGCGGGCTATCTCTACGTGGTGCTGGGCGGCAAGGCCTACGACTCGGCGGCGCAAATGCTGCGCGGCAGTTATATCTTGCGCCTCAGCACCGGCGTGGTGGTGGCCGGTGTACTGTTCGCGTTGCTCACCGGCTTACTGTTGTTCAGACTCATTACCCGCCGCCTCACGCGCTTGACCGAGGCGGTGACGCAATTGGAGCGCGGCGAGTTTGCCGGGCCGGCGATGCTCACCGACGCTAACGCATCCGCGACGGGCGATGAGATCGACCGGTTGACGCTCGCCTTCAAGGACATGGCCGCGCGCATCCAAAACCAGATGCACGCTCTCAAGCAGACCGATACACTGCGCCGCGAATTGGTCGCCAACGTTTCGCATGATTTGCGCACGCCGCTGGCCTCCTTGCAAGGCTATTTGGAAACGTTGCTGCTCAAGGAAGGTAAATTCAGCGAGCAAGAGCAGCGCCATTACCTGGAAATTGCGTTGCGCCACAGCGAACGCTTGGGAAAACTGGTCACGGAACTGTTCGAGCTGGCCAAGCTCGACGCGCAAAGAACGCCGCCGGACATGGAGCCGTTCGCGCTGAGCGAACTCGCGCAAGACGTGGTGCAGGAGTTCCAGATCGCCGCGCAGCGGCAAGGCGTCACGCTGCAAACGGATTTCCAGGACGGCCTGCCGTTCGTGTGCGCCGATATCGGCTTGATCCAGCGCGTTTTGGAAAATCTCATCGAGAACGCGCTGCGTTATACGCCGCACGGCGGCGTGGTTAGCGTATGCGTGACGCGCTGCGACGGAATGGTCGCCGCGCAAGTCAGCGATACAGGCTGCGGTATTTCCGAACACGACCTGCCGCACATCTTCGATCGCTTTTACCGCGCGGAGAAGGCGCGCCAAGGGCATAACGGCGCGGGGCTGGGGCTGGCCATCGCCAAGCGCATCCTCGACCTGCACGGCGGCGTCATCGAGGCACGCAGCGCGCCGGGGCGGGGCGCGGTATTTCATTTCGGCTTGCCGGTTTGGCGCGCGGAGCCTGCGTGATAAAAACGTGATATTTTTGTGAGGGCGGAGTGAGACGTGTGGGCTATGTTAGCGGTGCAGGTAAATTCTGCAAATTTATTCCACATTAAATTATTGGAGTGTACTACATGAATACCGCACATACGCTGAAAGGTTTGTTGCTCGCCACCGCCGCCGCCGGGTTATTCGCCGGCGCGGGTTTAGCCGTCGCTGATAACATGGGCGGCGCGGAAGGCAAGATTCACTGCGAAGGCGTTAATTCCTGCAAGGGCAAAAGCGATTGCAAAGGTAAGAACGAATGCAAGGGTAAAAATAGCTGCAAAGGCCAGGGTTTTTTGAGCATGACCCAAGAAGAATGCGCCGCCGCGCAGGCCAAGATGAAGGAAGAGATGATGAGGAAGGGATAATTTATTTGGAAAAGCTCTGATACATCAGGGCTTTTTTTATCTCCACGTCGGAGGTTGCGCAAACCTCCGGCGTGATTTTTATTGGCATAGTAATTGCCTGGATTAACGTATGAACAACGTTAACGGGGCTTGAGTACCATGCCGGAATTGCTTTCTGCTGTGCCTGCACAGGGTGTGCCTGCGGCGCGCGATTACGCACCTGATGCCGCGACGGACCTTGCGGCGGCGCAGGATGGCGCGGGGTCTTTTCTACACCTATTCGCCGATCGGTTACAGGAGTTGACCGGCAAGCAGGACGGTCTCGCCGCCGACGCCGGGACGCCCTCGCTTAATTCTCCACAAGCGCCGCACGACGGCCAAGTTTTGCCGCTGTCTTTGCCGTTTGCCGCGCCGTCGGCGGCCGTTCAAGCGACCGTGACTGATACGGAAGCCGAAACTCCGGCAAGCGATCCGGCAACTTCCGCTGTTATTCCTATTATTAATGCCGACGCCGGCGGCGTTACGGGGGGGTCCACGGACATATCCGCCCTCGCCTCGGACGCGCCTGCTCCGGCGTTGAACCAAGCCGCCATCACACCTGTTATTCCGAACGTGGTAAGCGCGGAGACTTTCGGCGCGATAGTCCCGCAATTGCACGGCGGCGTTGAGCAAGCACAGGCTAGACTGCCGGAACTCGCCAAGCCTGCTGTCGCCGTTAGCGGTGACGGGGCATCGGCGCAGCTCGCTGCTGCATTATCGGAAGACGCTTTACAGGCAGCGTCGGTTAACGCCGATTTACCGGATCACTCCGCCGCGCAGCAAGAGCGTAAGTCCACGAGCGAGTGGCTGCCGCTGCCTACGCAGCCGCAGACGTCCGCCGCGCCGGCCGTCGCCGGCGCGTCCACTTCTTATGCCAACGCGGCTGCTAACGCATCATCTAACGTCGCTATCCCGGTGCCGCTGCAGCAACCCGGTTGGGACGACGCGCTGGGCCAGCGCATGGTGTGGCTGGTAAAGCAAGACGTGCACGCGGCGGAATTGCGCATCAATCCGCCGCAGCTTGGGCCTTTGGAAATGCGCGTCACCATCAGCAACACCGATCAGGCCAGTGTCGCGTTCAGCGCGCCGCATGCCGCGGTGCGCGACGCGCTGGAAGCGGCCGTTCCGCGGCTGCGCGACTTGTTCAGCGCCGGCGGCTTGAATTTGATGGACGTCAGCGTTTCACAGCATTCCTTCGCGGAACAACGCCAGGCGCAGAGTTACCCCGCACCCGGCCGCGGTGCGTTCAACGATGACATTGCGGACGGCGCCACGAACAACGGACGCGGCGGCGCAGCGCCCATAGTTCGTCCATTGAGCCTGGTGGACGTGTACGCATGATCGCACAGGCCGCCTCAAGTTCCCGTGTCCGCGGCCGATATACTCGTAGAAGTGTTTTGCTGCTCTCTGTACTAACGAAATATTGAAATATAAAGAGGCTCTCCTATGTTTACGCTAATTGGCCGTTTATTTGGTATGAAACGCGTCTCCGTGCGTTTTAAGCTGAACTTCACCGTTGCGCTGATCTTCTTCATCGTGGCGGCGGCGACGTCGGTGTATTCGTATATCAGCGAACGCCAGCACATGCTCGATAAAACCATCAGCGAGGTCAAGGACATGACCACATTTTATTTCGACAGCCTGAATACTCTGATGCTGGTGGGATCGATGGATCAGCGCGCCATTCTGCGCGAGAAAATCCTCAAGCGCCCGAACGTCGTGGAGGCGCGCGTCAATCGCGGCGATCCGGTGAAGGAGCAGTTCGGGCCGGGTTTTCCGGAAGAGCAGGCGGTGGACGAGTGGGATCGCCAAGGTTTGCAGGGCAACGAAGTAGTGCGCGTCACCCGCGACAAGGACGGCGCGCGCCAAGTGACGGTGGTTACGCCGTTCCGCGCCACGCACGCGACGCGCGGGGTGGATTGCCTGCAGTGCCACACGGTGCCGGAAGGCGCGGTCAACGGCGCGATTCGCATCACCTATTCCATGGCGGAACTGGACGCGACGACCGCACGCAATATGTGGCGCGACGCAGGCGTCAAGTCGGCGTTGTTCTTTATCGGCTTGGCGGTGCTCAGCATGATATTGAGCCGCGTGATAGTGAGGCCGTTGGTGGAGATGCGTGAGCGCATCAAGGACATCGCCGCGGGCGAGGGTGATCTCACCAAGCAACTCGACGAGCGCCAGACCGATGAGGTGGGCGAGGTGGCGCATTGGTTCAACACCTTTATCGCTAAACTGCGCTCCATGGTCGGCGACATCACCGGATTCACCGCGCAGCTCGCTTCGTCCGCCGAGCAGATGGCGCAGGTTACCGAGCAGACCAGCCAAGGCATCCGCCAACAACAATCCGAAACCGAACAAGTAGCCACGGCCATGAACGAAATGTCGGCCACCGTGCAAGACGTGGCGCGCAACGCCGCCGCCGCCGCCCAGGCCGCCCACCAAG
>JBFLZV010000076.1:0-6798 GCA_040756035.1 Pseudomonadota bacterium | reverse complement strand
TAGAGCATCCATCAAAATGAAATTGCGCGACCCTTTATCCCTCACCCTTCTCCCGAAGGGAAGAGCGAAACGAAGGGTGCAGGGGGTATATTCCCTCTCCCTTCGGGAGAGGGCCGAGGTGGGGGTGATCGGTATCGGTAACAGCGGATGTCATTTTGTTAGACGCTCTTAATCTATTATCTTAAATTTACAGAATTCTTAATGGCGAAGAGCACATATGCACCCTATTTCCAAAAAATATAATCTTTGCGTCTTGGCGTCTTTGCGTTGAATTAGCAGTTTTGAACAAGGAAATGAGTAAGTGACCAACAAAACCATCACATTAACGGATGAGTTGTACGATTACATAGTAAACGTTTCACTGCGCGAGCCGCCGTTACTCAAGCGCCTGCGTGAAGAAACCGCGAGCCATCCCTGGGCGCGCATGCAGATCGCGCCGGAGCAAGGGCAATTCATAGCCCTGCTGGTGCAGTTGCTCGGCGCCAAAAAGGCGCTCGAAATCGGCGTGTTCACCGGTTACAGTTCACTGTGCGTGGCGCTCGCCCTGCCGCCGGACGGCAAACTCATCGCCTGCGACGTCAGCGAAGAGTGGACGGCCGTGGCGCGCCGTTATTGGAGCGAAGCCGGCGTCGCGCACAAAGTGGAGTTGCGCCTGGCACCGGCGCTGGAAACCCTGGATAATCTTTTAAAGGACGGCCAAGCGGGCGTCTTTGATTTCGCCTTCATCGACGCGGATAAAACCGGCTATAATGATTATTACGAACGCGCGCTGCAATTGCTGCGTCCCGGCGGGTTGATCATGCTGGACAACATGCTGCGCGGCGGACGAGTAATCGACCCGCAAGCCGACGACGACACGCGCGCCATCCACGCGCTCAATACAAAACTCCACCACGACCAACGCGTCGCGCTCAGCCTGTTGCCCATCGCCGATGGGCTGACACTGGCGCTCAAGTTATAAACACTCATGGCATCGCGCCGCCTCCATCTCCTTATGCCCGGTCTGTTCGCCACGCTGTCCGGCCCGGACGAGCCGGAGCGCGCCAAGGAATTGGAAATTCTCTTGGCGCGCGCCGCGCGCGCGTCATGCGCGACGGATACCGATGAATTGCTATGCACGCTGTTCGGCGTCGCGCTGCAAGACGGCCAAGGCGCGCCCAGCGCCGCGCTGACCCGCTTTTGGGACGTTGGCGTCGATACGCCGGGTTGGTGGATGCGCGCCGATCCGGTGTACATGAGCGCCGACAGCGACCGCGTGCTGATGATGGGCAATGAATTTCTTGTTATTACCGATGAAGAAGCGCGAGCGCTGATGCGGGAATTGGAGCCCGTATTCGAAGACCTTGGTATGCAATTGAGCGCGCCGACTCCCAAGCGCTGGTATGTGCAAGCACCGCATGATCTTGGCGCCGCTTGGCCGTCTTTGCAGGCGATGCGCGGCGCTGATATCCATCATGCCCTGGCGTGCGACGCGAACGCGCAGGCTAAACTTTGGCGGCGCGTGCTGAACGACGTGCAAATGCTGTTGCACGACAGCCCGGTCAACGCCACGCGCGCAGCGCGCGGCGAACCGCCGGTCAACAGCCTGTGGTTTTGGGGCGCGGGCCGCTTGCCTGAATCTCCTTCACAACGCTTTACTCAGGTATGGAGCGATGACGTGCTCGCTTTGGGTTTGGCGCGCTTGAGCGGCACGCCGCACGCCGCCGCGCCGCGCGGCGCCACGGCGTGGCTCGCGCAGGCCGCATCGGGCGAACACGTGGTGCACGCGCATAGCGAAGCGACACAGCAGTTCATGGATTCATTGAACCGCGCATGGTTCGCGCCGCTGCTGGCCGCACTTAAATCCGGCGCGCTGCAAGAATTGTCGCTCTACACCGGAAACGGCGCCGCGTATCACGTCACGTCGAAATCCGCCGCGCGCTGGTGGAAACGTCCGCGGCGTCTCGTCGCGCATCAATCTCATGAAAATTATTCAACGCACGCCTCTCACCGATCCTGACAAGCTGCCGGAGCGCTTGCACCCGGTGCTGCGGCGCGTCTATGCCGCGCGCAACGTCGGCACCGAGCGGGAATTGAGCACGCGCCTCGAACACTTGCATCCGCTCACCGCGCTGAGCGGCCTGCAACGCGCCGTCGATCTGCTGTGCGACGCGCTGCGCGACGGGCGCCGCATCCTCATCATCGCCGACTTCGACGCCGACGGCGCGACATCGTGCGCGCTCGCGGTGCGCGCACTGCGCCTGCTGGGCGCGCGCGACGTGCGCTATGTGGTGCCCAATCGGTTCCAATTCGGCTACGGTCTGACGCCGGAGATCGTCGCGGTGGCTGCGCAGCAGCAACCGGACTTGATCATCACCGTGGACAACGGCATCTCCAGCGTGGAGGGTGTGCGCGCCGCCT
This sequence comes from Pseudomonadota bacterium, assembly GCA_040756035.1. GTDB lineage: Bacteria > Pseudomonadota > Gammaproteobacteria > SURF-13 > SURF-13 > JBFLZV01. The sequence continues at coordinate 4,398 of JBFLZV010000076.1, read as the reverse complement.
TGATGCGCGGCATCCGCGTGCTCATCACCGATCACCACTTGCCCGGCGCCGTGTTGCCGGAGGCCGACGCCATCGTCAATCCCAATCAGCCCGGCGATGAATTTCCCAGCAAAAATCTGGCCGGCGTCGGTGTGATTTTTTACGTGATGACGGCGCTGCGTACGCGGTTGCGCGAGATCGGCTGGTTTGCGCAACAGCGCATCGACGAACCGAATCTCGCGCAAATCCTGGATTTGGTCGCGCTCGGCACGGTGGCCGACGTGGTGCCGCTCGATCACAACAACCGCATCCTGGTGGCGCAAGGCCTGGCGCGCATCCGTGCCGATGTTTGCAACGCCGGCATCCGCGCCCTGTTGCAGGTCGCTGGCAAACCGCCGCAGCGCTCTAGCGCGAACGATCTCGCATTCTTGATCGCGCCGCGGCTCAATGCGGCGGGACGCCTGGAGGATATGGCGCTGGGCATTGAGTGTTTATTATCCGATGACGACGCAGCGGCGCTCGGCATGGCGCGCCGCCTGGATGAACTGAACCGCGAACGACGTTGCATCGAGGCGACGATGCAGGAACAGGCGTTGAGCGCACTCGCCGCCATGCGTCTGGATGCGGAGGCGTTGCCGCGCGGCGTGTGCTTGTTCGACCCCGCTTGGCATCAAGGCGTGATCGGAATTCTGGCCGCGCGCATCAAGGATCGCCTGCATCGTCCGGTGATCGCGTTCGCGCCCGCCGACGCGGGCGAGTTAAAAGGCTCGGCGCGTTCGGTGCGCGGCGTGCACATCCGTGACGTGCTGGACGCCGTCGCCGCGCGCCATCCCGGCCTGCTCAGCAAGTTCGGCGGCCACGCCATGGCGGCGGGTTTGAGCCTCAAGCCGGAAAATTTCGACGCCTTCAGCGCCGCGTTCGACTTGGAGGTGCGACACCACTTACCCGAGGAACAGATACACGGCGTCATCGAAAGCGACGGCGCGCTCAGCGCCGAGGAATTTAGCTTGGAGCTGGCCGAAGCGCTGCGCGCCGCCGGGCCATGGGGGCAAGGTTTTCCGGAGCCGTTGTTCGACGGGATTTTTGAAGTAATCGACCGGCGCATCGTCGGCGAGAGACATTTAAAGCTGGCGCTGAAACCGGACGGCGCCGCGCGCCCGCTCGACGCCATCGCGTTCAACGCGTGCAGTAACGCCGCCGCGCCCCCCGCGATATTCCCCGGCGCGCAACTGCGCGTCGCTTACAAGCTCGATGTCAACGAATACCGCGACGAGCGCAGCCTGCAACTGCTGGTGCAGCACATGGAACCGGCGGACTGAGGATAGCTCAGCGCGGGTTTCGCGCTACGCTTCCATGCTACGCCATCCTGGCTACGCGGGAAGCCCAGCCCAGGCATCCCTGCCTGGGCGCTCGTGACTTCGTCACTCGCCCTGCTCCGCGCGAAACACGGGGTTTACATCCGTGTAAACCCGTTCGGCGCTATCCGCGCCTCACCTTCGTCTTACGCCGCGCCGCGACTTTTTTCGCGGCGCCCTTCTTCGTGATGCGCGCCGTTTCTTTATGCACGAACATCTCGGCCTTGGCCTGTATCTTTAAATTGGGCTCCAGGCGTTGCATCAGCGAGCGCGTCTGCTCCAGTGAATTGTGTTGCACCCGGAAAAATTCCTTTACGCCCTGCTCGCCACCCACCACCATGGTTTTGGCCAAGCTCTCTTCGCTCACCTTCGCCTTACCGACACGCGCGTCGTAGGCGAGCGTCAGCATCTCGCGCACGATGCCGCCCAGTGTATAAGCCTCCAGCACCTCGAACGGCGGACAGCTCAGGCACGGATCGGGCCGCGGTATCTTGGGACGAAACACTTCCTGTATTTCCAGCGGAAATAATTTGAACACCCACTCGATGATGGTGCACTGCCCGGCGCGCCGGCCGATAGCATCGCGCGCGTAGGTGCCAAGCTCCCACAACGGCAACTTCGGGCTCAATTGCTCCACCAGCGGATAACGCAACACGCCGCCCCACAATGCGTGCATGAACATGCAATGCTGCTTCGTCGGCGAGGCCAGCCAGATGCCCACATTGCGGAAATAATTCTTGATGCGCGCCAGCGCCGCCTGGCCGTCCGCGCTGAACTCGAAACCCTGCGACTTGGGATCGGCGGCGGTCACCGGGTCGACCGGGTCTTGCCCCGGCCCCAGAGGACGCCCGACCAGGTTCACGTCGAACCAGTGATGCCACGTCGAATCCACCACCACGCGGCCCACGTTCACGCCGTGCCCGTCATACGCGCCGACGGCCCCGAAGCGCTTGGCGTTGGCCGCGCCCTTGTTGCGATCGGTGCCGGCGGCGCCGCCTAAGCCATTGGTATGATCGCCCTGCACGAATGCCCAGGCGATAATCTCCGGCGCAGGCTGATTGCCGGCCACGTTCGGATATTCGGGCTTGTTCACGTACGCGCCGAAGCTGAAGTTTTGCGTGAGATCGCTCGGCTCGATGACTTCGCCCTCGTGCGGATGATCCGGCAGGATGTCGATCACACCGTCGGCGCCGCACAGCACCGGGTGCGGCTGACTACGGTGGAAAAACGGCGACCAGCTGCTGAGCGGATATTTACGCACCTCGGTCCGCATCGGCCTGTCGTCCGATTCGTCGTTGAAGGTGTAGAAACCGTCGTGCCCCTTCAACAGCGTGTCGTGCCGGTTGGCGCCGGTGGGCTGCGGCACGCCTTGCGCATTGGTCCACTTGCGCATGCTGCGCACGCGCGGAATGCGCGAGCAGAGTCCCGCGCCCAAATCCGCGTGATCGCCCATCGCCAGCACGCCGCCGCCCTGGTCCATCCAACGCGACAACACCTCCAATTCCGTATCGCTCAAACGCTCCGCGTCGTCGGTGCGCGCGCCGAACAGCCATACCTGATCGTAATTATCCAGCGAACCGGCGGTGAAACGGAAACCGTTGACGTCGGCGGCGCCGAGCGGGTCGGTCTGACGGTGCGCCTTGGTGATGTTGAACTTCACCCACCACTCGGGATTATTGGTCAATGTATCGACCACGGTGGCCAAACTGAAATAAAGCCGTCCGTAGGTGATGTTCAAAAAACTGCCCGTATAGCCGTCCACCACCATCAGTATCCGCATACGGCACGGGCGCAAAAATCCCGGCAGCAGAATATCGCCGCGGTCGATCAAATCGAAATTGATGCGCGCCTGCTCGCGTAAGTTGCGTAGCTGTTCGAGATTAATAGGCATGGTGTTCTCTCCTAGATAGGATTGTTTTTAAGGGGGGAGTTGCGGCGCGCAAACCTGCGCGTCCGCCCCACAACAACGCGCGCAAGAAAGCGCGCGACGGCTTTTACTCGGAACGAATGGCCAGCGGCCGCGTCGGCTCGAACTTGACGCGCACCTTATCGGGCAACGCGATAGTCTGCACGGCGCCGCCCTGTTCGATAGTCGCGGCGCTCGATGCCGCCAGCGTTTCGCTCTCCGGCTCGGCGGCGACGGCGACCTTCGAGGTGGCGTTCAGCAGGCTCGCAAACCAGCGCTTGATGCGGTTGGAATCGGCGGATACCGTGCCCTTACCGGGCGCGTCCAGCAATACGATAATCAGCGGCTTCTCCACCACCTCGGTCTGCATCACCAGGCAATGACCGGCGGGCTTGATGTAGCCGGTCTTGCTCAGGCCGATCTGCCAGTTGCGGTCCTTGAACAGCGGATTGGTGTTTTTGTATTTGAGCACGGTGCCCCGTTTGAGATCATAGCTGGGCGTGGTGGTAATTTGGCGGATGAGTGGATACTGAAAGCCTGCCTGCACCAATTTGACCAGGTCATGCGCGGTGGAAACGTTATCGCTATCGAGGCCGGTGGAGTCGGCGAAACGCGTGTTCGCCATGCCGAGTTCCTTGGCCTTCTTGTTCATGGCGGCGATGAAAGCCGCGCGGCCTCCCGGATAACTGCGCGCCAGCGCCGAGGCGGCGCGGTTTTCCGACGACATCAGCGCCAGTTGCAGCAGCTCGCGGCGGCTGTGACTAGGCCCGACTTTCAACCGCGAACGCGAATTGCGCAGCGTGTCGACATCGTCCTCGGTGATGCGGATTTTCTGATCCATCGGCAGCTTCGCGTCGAGCGTGACGATGGCGGTCATGAGCTTGGTGATCGAGGCGATGGGTTTTTGTTCGTCGGCGTTCTTGGCGTACAGCACTTTGCCCGTGGCTTGATCCACCACCACCGCGTGATTCGAGTTCAGCGTGAGTTCGCGGTATTTCTTGCTGTCGGATAGCGCAACCGCCCCCGGCGCGTAAACCAGGGTGAGCAGGAAAAATATAAACGTGAAATTAAGACACTTTATATTTTTTGTTGCCATACATTGTTGTTTTTGAATACGTTATTCATATGTCCCCTTGCCCCACCACCCCCTTCGCCTCC
>JBFLZV010000075.1:0-7556 GCA_040756035.1 Pseudomonadota bacterium | reverse complement strand
CCAATGGCTCTGGACTTACAATCACGAACGCCCAAACATGGCCTTGGGCGGATTCACACCCATTCAGCGGCTGGCCATGGCCGCTTAACCCCTACTTCTGACTCACGTTAAAAATGGGGGGATTACCCGACGAAGGCGCGGAAGCGTTGCAGGCGGACGCGGAATATAAGGCCGACCTGGTGGCCAGCGTCAAGGGCGCCGGCGCGGGTTCGATGGTGGGCGGGCTGTCGGGTTTGGTGGTAGGTTTGGTGATGCTGGCTATTCCCGGCGTCGGGCCGGTGCTGGCGGCGGGGCCATTGGCGGTTGCGCTGGCCGGCGCCGGGGTCGGCGTGGTGGCGGGCGGTTTGATCGGCGCCATGACGCGCTGGGGTATCCCCGAAAATGAGGCGCAGTATTACGCGGAAGGCGTGCAGCGCGGCGGCACGCTGCTCAGCATTAGCGCATCGGATGACATGGCGGAGGTGGCGGAAGATATCATCCGTGATCACGGCCCGGTGGACATCCAAAAACGCGCCGCGGAGTGGCGTGCGGGTGTGGCGGTTGGCGATGATAGGCCGAACGATATGCTGAGCGAGAGTACTGATAATTTATCCAAAGTGAAGAGAGTCGAACCGATTTCCGAGCGGCGCGGAGCACCGCGCTGAACGCGCCGTACAGCGTACGAAGGGGGAAGTTATGGAAAAAATTTTTCCGGCACTGTGGCTGTGGGCGTGGTGTGTGGGCGCGTGGGCACAAACACCGCCGGGCGTGCCCATGCAGGAGACGATCAGCGTGAACGGCGCCAGCACGGTGACGCTGGCGCCCGACCGCGTGGTGTTTACCGTGGGCGTGGAAAGCACCGGCGCCACGCTCGAAGAAGCCACGCGGCTCAACAGCGAAAAAACCACACAAGTCGTTGCCGCTTTGAAAAAGGCCGGCGTCACGGACCGGGAAATGCAGACCTCCAATTTTTCGATCACGCCGCGCCAGGATTTTCGCGAAGGCCGGACGCCGCGCATCACCGGCTATCAAGTCAACAACAGCATCACCGTCACGCGCGACAACGTGGCCAACGCCGGTGCGCTGTTGCAAGCGGCCATCGACGCCGGCGGCAATCAGGCGTCGAGTCTGAATTTCACGGTGGCCGATCAATCGCGCGGCCGCACCGAGGGACTGCAGCGCGCCTTCGAGGACGCGCGCGCCAAGGCGCAGGTGCTGGCGCAGGCCGCAGGGCGCTCGCTGGGACGCGCGTTGATCATCAGCGAGGGCGGCGGACAGCCGCCGTTTCCGCCGCAGCCGTTGTCCATGAAAGCCGAGACGGCGCCGCAGGTTCCGGTCGAGCCGGGCGCGCGCGAGACGCACTTTAACGTCTCCGTGGTGTTCGAGCTGCGTTGAGGCGCTGATTCGTGGCGGAGAATTTTCCGCGCACAATGTTGTCTCGTTTATTCTCCGGTTTGAGTTAGCAGGGAGTAATTATGCCAAGTGGTAAAGGTGGCGCTGGCGCGCCCGGAGTTGGCGTACGATTTGCGCGCTTGGCTGAAGAAACTTTAGACCAACGCTGTTTAGCAAAAGGAATTGAACATGCTCTGGACTGTTATCGCAATCTTGTTCGTGTTGTGGCTGATAGGAATGGTCACCGCTTACACGCTGGGCGGACTCCTCCACATTCTAGTGGTCATCGCGATCATATTGGCCGTGGTGCGTCTTATCCAAGGACGCAGGATAATTTAACTTTGCGCATTCCCCCGCGCCGCCGCGCGGGCGGCGACGATGATCTATCGATGCGATTCATGGTCTAACGGGAATGGCAATCCGGTGAAGGAGACGATTCATGGATGACGTACGCACATACGCACTGTATCACGTGCAACAGTTCAACTTGAGCGGCCTCAGCGGCATCTCGGACAAGACGCTGGAAACCCACTTCAAGCTGTATGAAGGCTACGTGAAGGAAACCAACCGGCTCAATGAAAAAATCGCGGAATTTTTGAGGGACGGACAAATCGACCCGGATGAAACGCCCGCTTATTCCGAGTTGAAACGCCGTTTCGGTTTCGAATACAACGGCATGATATTGCACGAATACTATTTCGGAAATTTGCAAAAGGGCGGGCAGGGCGATCCCGGCAAAAACTCGCCGTTTCGCACCGCTGCCGAGACGAGTTATGGCAGTTACGACGTGTGGAAAACCGATTTCGTGGGCGTCGGCAAAATGCGCGGCGTAGGCTGGGCCGTTTGTTACCAAGACCCGGCAAACGGACGCCTGTCCAACCATTGGATAACGTTGCATGAAGTGAACAACGTCGCGGGCTATCGTCCGGTTCTGGTTATGGACGTGTGGGAACACGCCTTCATGCTCGATTATAAACCGGCGGATCGTCCGAAGTATATCGAAGCGTTTTTCTCCAATGTCAATTGGAACGCCGTCGAATCGCGTTTGCGCAACGGCGCGTGACGTTAAACGACGCGGTTGCGCCGTTCGCCGCGGAAATACGCCTCGATATTGGCGCTGACTTCCCGCGCCAACGTGTCTTGCGCCTCCAGGCTCGCCCACGCGACGTGCGGCGTGATGATCAAATTGGGCAGGTCGGCGGCCAGCAGCGGGTGATCGGGCGGCGGCGGTTCGGCGCTCAACACATCCACGCACGCGCCGTACAGGCGCCGGGAGCGCAACGCCGCGGCCAGCGCCTGCTCATCGACCACGCCGCCGCGCGCGGTGTTGATCAAGATCGCGCTCGGTTTCATCAGAGCCAATTCCGCCGCGCCGATCAAATGGCGGGTTTCATCATTCAAGGGCGCGTGCAGGCTCACGACGTCGCTGTCGCGCAGCACCTGTTCGAATGCAACGCGACCCGGACGCGCGGAAGGCGCATCGCGCCGTTCCGCGAGGAGCACGCGCATACCGAAGGCCGCCGCCAAACGCGCCACGGCTTGGCCCAGGTTGCCGCCGCCGATCACACCGAACGCGCCGCCCTCTAAATCATGGATAGGATAGTCGTGCAGCGTGAAACACGGCGCGCGCGACCAGTTGCCGCGGCGCACCGCTAGGTGATACGCGTTGATTTGGCGGCGCAGCGCGAGCAGCAGGGCGAACACGTGCTCCGGCACGCTGTGTTGCGCATAGTCGCGCACGTTACACACGGCGACGCCGCGCCGGCGCGCGGCATCCAAGTCGATATGATCCACGCCGGTGGCCGCCACTGCGATGAGTCGCAGCGCGGGCAGTCGTTCGATCTGCGCGGCGTCGAGCGGCACTTTATTGGTGATGATGACGTCGGCCGTCGCCGCTCGTTCCGCCACCTGGCGCGGCGCCGTCGTCGGATATTCGCGCCAGCGGCAGTCGGCCAAATCGGGTCTCGCAAAGACCACTTGCTCGGCCAGCGTGGCGCGGTCTAAAAATATGATTTCCATGCGTTATTATAGGGTCAAATCGCTCATTTCCGTGGATATGGCGTAAGCGCGTGGTATGGTAAAATGTTTATATGGAGAGGTACTCGAAGCGGTCATAACGGCACCGACTCGAAATCGGTTGGGGGCTAACGCCCCACGCGGGTTCGAATCCCGCCCTCTCCGCCATTTTCCAAAAGGGGCAGCTTAGCTGCCCCTTTTGGAAAATTGAGTGAAAATGCGCGGGATTTGAACCCGCGATTCAAATAGTTGGGCTTGACGAATCGGCAGGGTAGCCGATTTGCGCAGCGCGATAGCGCTTCTCGTAAGACGGGAGACACGGATGCGCCGAGTGAATCCCACCCTTAAATAGCAAACGCAAGGGCGAGATTGGATCCGTGATCCCCAATCTCCCAATCTAAGGCATGAGCGCAGCCATTTCACGCACCTCTAAAATAGCGCTCGCCTTTCTCACCGTTTACCTGGTGTGGGGCTCGACGTATTTGGCGATCCGCGTCGGCGTGGCCGATCTGCCGCCGGCGCTGTTCGCGGGCGCGCGTTTCGTGATATCGGGCATTGCGCTCGGCGCCATCGCACATTGGCACGGCATGGCTTTTCCGCGCACGCTGCGCGAGTGGAAGATCACCGGCATAGTCGGGGTATTTCTGCTGGCGGGCGGCAACGGCCTGGTGGTGTGGGGCGAGCAATGGGTGCCTTCCAATCAGGCGGCGCTGATCGTGGCGACCACCGCGCTATGGCTGGCGGGGCTCGGCACGCTGGGCGCGCAGGGGCAGACGCTCACGCGCCCGACGCTGTTGGGCTTGGTGATCGGTTTTCTCGGCGTGGTGTTGTTGCTGTATCCGAACGCGGAAAAATTCTCTTTCGCCCATTTCGGCGGGCAGCTCGGCATTATGCTCGCGGCCTTGTTGTGGGCGAGCGGCTCCATTTACAACAAGCGCCGGCCCATCGCGGTGCCATTGCTCATGGCGGCATCCATGCAAATGCTGGTGGGCGGGCTGGTGCTGTGCGCGATCGGGTTGGCCACCGGCGAGGTGCAACAGTGGAAGTGGACGCTGCCCGGTCTCGCGGCGCTCGGTTATTTGATAGTGTTCGGATCGAGCACCTACGCGGTATACATCTGGCTGCTGCATAACGTCACGCCCGCGCAGCTCGGCACCTACGCCTATGTAAACCCCGCAGTGGCCGTGGCGCTGGGCTGGTGGCTGCTGGACGAACGGCTCAGCGCCGTGCAGGTGATTGCTATGTTGATTATTCTGACGGGCGTGTTGTTGGTGTCGATCACGTCCAGAAACTAAGGATTTTCGGCGCGCAATTTCTGCAACTGCAAGCGCGCGCTTTCGTGACCTTGTTGCGCGGCCTTTTCGAACCACTTGATCGCTTCCGCGCTGCTTTGCTCCACGCCCAATCCGTCGGCGTAAGCGAAACCCAATAGATATTGCGCCTCGGCGTTGCCTTGCTCGGCGGCCTTGCGGTACCACTTGGCGGCCTCGGTGAGATTCTGCTGCACGCTGATGCCGTTGCCGTACATAAAGCCCACGGTGCGCTGCACGTCGGGGTCGCCGGCCTCGGCTTCTTGCAAGAGTTCCGGCGGGATGGCATAAGCCGGCGCGGCGCTGATTAATAAGATGCTGCCGAGCAATGCGGCGTGTAAAGAGTGCATGACCCGCACCTCGTCAGGTTAACGGCGATTACGCGCGTTGGACGCCATTTTGAACCACTTCACTGCCTCTGCTTTATCCTTGGGAACGCCTTTGCCCTGCGCGTAGAACCAGCCGAGATTGTTCATCGAGTAGGCGTAGCCTTGCTCGGCGGCCTTGCGGTACCATTTGGCGGCCTCGGCATAATCCTGCGGCACGCCGCGACCTTCCTCGTACATCACGCCCAGATCATGCTGACCCTCGGCAAAGCCTTGCGCGGCGGATTTTCGAAACCACTCGACCGCCTCGGCGTCATTTTGCTCGGCGCCCTCGCCGCGTGCGTACATGAGACCGAGTTTGTTCTGCGCGTAGGGGGAGCCTTGCTCGGCGGCCTTGCGATACCAATCCAGCGCCGCGGATAAATCTTGCTCGACGCCTCTGCCTTCGGCGTAGAGACCGGCCAGATTACCCTGCGCGACCGGATCGCCGCGCTCGGCGGCCTTGCGGTACCACTTGGCGGCCTCGGCGTAATCCTGCTTGACGCCGCGCCCGTCGGCGTACATAAAGCCCAGATTGGTTTGCGCCTTGGTGTCGCCTTGCTCGGCGGCCTTGCGATACCAATCCAGCGCCGCGGCATAATTCTGCTTCACGCCTTCGCCTTTGTCGTACATTCTGCCCAGCGCGAATTGCGCGGCGGCGTCGCCCGCCTGCGCCTTTTGCGTCAGCGCCGCCACGTCCTCCGCGGCGACGCCCGGCAGCGGCGCAGCGCTCAACATACCCAGCAGGGACAATATAGGCACAAGGTTTCGGTAATGCATGGTGCTCTCCTAGGATACGATTTGGAGGGTTGAATGAGTTTCTATTGAGACAAGCATACCGCATAAAAATGCCGTATGTAATAGGAGGGATGTAAAGTATAGCGGGGGACGCGGCGGCGTCCCCCGCTGGGTGGTAAAACAGTGGATCAGGCCACGCTGCGCGCCAGATCGCTCTGGTGGTAAGAGATCACGCGCTCGACTTCGTTCTTGGAACCCAGAATAACCGGCACGCGCTGATGCAGATCGGACGGTACGATGTCCATGATGCGTTCGCGCCCGGTGGAGCTGAGGCCGCCCGCTTGCTCCACGATGAACGACATGGGATTGGCCTCGTACATGAGGCGCAGCTTGCCGGCCTTGGACGGATCCTTGGTGTCCTTCGGGTACATGAACACGCCGCCGCGCATCAGAATACGGTGCACCTCGGCCACCATGGAGGCGATCCAGCGCATGTTGAAATTTTTCTTGCGCGGCCCCTCCACGCCCGCCAAACATTCATCGACGTAGCGGCGCACCGGCTCTTCCCAGAAGCGCGAGTTCGAGGAGTTGATGGCAAACTCGTGGCAGTCGTGCGGAATTTTCATGTTGGGATGGGTGAGAATGAATTCGCCGATGTTCTGGTCGAGCGTGAAGCCGTTCACGCCGTGGCCGCTGGTCAGCACCAGCATGGTGGACGGCCCGTAAATCGCATAGCCCGCGCATACTTGCTGCGTGCCGGGTTGCAAGAAATCCTGCGCCGTCACCGGCTCCTGGCTCATGCCCTTGGGCGAGCGCAGAATGGAAAAAATGGTGCCGACGCTGATGTTCACGTCGATGTTGGACGAGCCGTCCAGCGGATCGAACACCAGCAAATATTTGCCCTTGGGATATTGGCGCGGAATGGGGTAGATATCGTCCATTTCCTCGGAACCCATGGCGGCGAGATGACCCGCCCACTCGTTGGATTTAATGAATACTTCGTTGGCGAGCACGTCCAATTTCTTCTGCGTCTCGCCCTGCACGTTCTCGCTGCCCGCGCTGCCCAGCACGCCGATCAGCGCGCCCTTGTTGACGGCGTTGGAGATCACCTTGCACGCCGTCACCACGTCGTTGAGCAGTGACGTGAAATCGCCGCTGGCGCGCACCTGGCGCTGTTCTTCGATGATGAATTGAGTCAGTGTCGTACCATTGTGCATGTCGTTTGTTCCTTTCATGACGCTCCTTGTCAAAATACCTGGGTTCAAGAAAATAGCCGCCCGAGCCGCTGTAGGCAGAGGCCGTTAAACGCGATGCCGAGAATCTTAAGAAGGCGAGCTGCTGCGCCGGGCGGGATACTACGGCAGAGGCATAGTATAGCAAATTCCCCGCCATGCTTGAATATCCCGAAGCGCGGAATTGCGCGCCCCGCGATTCTGGGTTAACCTTAGCGGTTCTGTTTTCTGGAGAGGGTGAGCCGCGAAGCGGCGAACACCAGGTCAGGATGGCCGAGATGTTGTACAAAGTATCAGGAGAGGTGTCCGAGCGGGTGAGGCCATGAAATGGCTGAACGCCAAACCAGGGATGGTTTGGCTGGGGCTTACTGGAAATCCGACGTATCGCCAGGGATGGCCGAGATGTTGTAAAAGTATCAGGAGAGGTGTCCGAGCGGTTGAAGGAGCACGCCTGGAAAGTGTGTATACGGTAACCCCGTATCGCGGGTTCGAATCCCGCCCTCTCCGCCATCTTTAAAATTGAG
>JBFLZV010000074.1:0-7689 GCA_040756035.1 Pseudomonadota bacterium | reverse complement strand
GCGCGCGATACGCGCGCGACTCTCCTCGGTGAGATCGACGATCTGGCGGTTGATCATGCGCCGGATCACTTCGTGCACGATGCGCCGCGGCGCCAGGTCCGGATAACTGCGCGTGACTAAAATATATTGCTCCTCGAACAGTTCGACCTCGCGCAGCTGCTCGACGCTGATGAGCTCCGCGCGCAGACCGTCGTCGACATCGTGATTGTTATAGGCGATCTCGTCGGCGAGGTTGGCGAGCTGCGCCTCCAGGCTCGGTTGGGTGCGATCGAGAAAGCGTTGGCCGAGCTCGCCCAGCTCCCGGGCCTTGGGCAGAGAGCAATGTTTGAGTATGCCTTCGCGCGTTTCGAAGGTGAGGTTCAAGCCGGGAAACGCGGCGTAGCGCTCCTCCAGCGTGTCGACCACGCGCAATGATTGTAGGTTGTGCTCGAAGCCGCCGTGGTCGCGCAGGCAGTGGTTGAGGGCGTCTTGCCCGGCGTGGCCGAACGGCGTGTGGCCGAGGTCGTGAGCGAGCGCGATGGCCTCGGTCAAATCCTCGTTGAGCGCCAGCGTGCGCGCGATGGAGCGGGCGATCTGCGCCACTTCCAGCGAGTGCGTGAGGCGCGTGCGGAACATGTCGCCTTCGTGATTGACGAACACTTGGGTCTTGTATTCCAGGCGGCGAAACGCGGCGCAATGGATGATGCGGTCGCGGTCGCGCTGGTATTCGCTGCGGTAGGAGGGCGGCGATTCGCCGTGCAGGCGTCCGCGTGAGCGGTCTGGATGCGCGGCGTACGGGGCCAGCATCAGGCTTGCACCGCGGTGCGCGCGCGGCAGGCGTCGAGCGTGGCGCTGATCTGCTCGATGCTCGCATCGCTGCTGATCACCGCTTGACCGATGCCCTTTAATAGCACCAGGCGTAGTTTGCCGTTCAGGACTTTTTTGTCCAGCGCCATGAGTTCGAGGAAGCGCTGGTTGTCGAGCGCGGCGGGCGTGGCTCCGGGCAGGCGCGCGCGCGCGAGTAACGCGGCGATGCGCTCCTTGTCGTGCGCGCTCAACCAGCCCAGGCGTTGCGAAAGGTCGGCGGCCAATAACATGCCGGCGGCCACCGCCTCGCCGTGCAACCACACGCCGTAGCCCAGCCCGGTCTCGATGGCGTGCGCGAAGGTGTGGCCGAGATTGAGCGTGGCGCGCACACCCTCCTCGCGCTCGTCCGCCGCCACCACTTCGGCCTTGTTGCGGCACGAACGCTCGATGGCGTAGGCCAGCGCCTCGGGATCGCGCTGCACCAGCGCCTCCATGTTGGTTTCCAGCCATTCAAAGAAGGCGCGGTCGCGGATCAATCCGTATTTGATGATTTCGGCGATGCCGGCGCCGAGTTCGCGATCGGGCAGGGTGTCGAGCGTGTCGGTGTCGGCGATCACGCAGCGCGGCTGGTAAAAGGCGCCGATCATGTTTTTGCCGAGCGGATGGTTGACGCCGGTTTTGCCGCCCACCGAGGAATCGACCTGCGCGAGCAGCGTGGTGGGAATTTGGATGAACGGCACGCCGCGCTGATAACAGGCCGCAGCGAAACCGGCCAGGTCGCCGATCACGCCGCCGCCCAAGGCGATCAGAGTGGTTTGACGGTCGCAGCGGTTGCGCAGCAATTCGTCGAAAATCAAGTTCAGCGTTTCCAGCGTTTTATACTGCTCACCGTCCGGCAGCACGATGTCGGTGCACTGGCGATCACCGAGGCCGGTGCGCACCTTTTCCAAATACAGCGGGGCGACCGTGGTGTTGCTCACCAGCGCCACGCGGCGCCCGGCGATGTGCGGTGCGAGCAGATCGGCACGGCCCAGTAGGCCGCGCCCGATATAGATCGGGTAACTGCGTACGCCTAGTTCGACGGTGAGTGTTTTCATAGGTTGCGTAGGGGCTCAGTCCGGCTGGGCAATGCGCCGCGCGACTTCCTGCACCACGCTGCGTACTGTACGGCCATCGGTCTCGATTATCAAATCGGCGATTTCGCGGTACAGCGGGTCGCGCGCGTTGATGATCTCGCGCAGGCGCGCGCCGGGGTCGATGGTTTGCAACAGGGGACGGTGCTGATCCTTGGCGGTGCGCTTGAGCAGTTGTTCGATGGCGGCGTACAGATAGACCACGCGGCCGCGCGCGGCGAGCTTGGCGCGGTTGTCGGCGTCGAGGACGGCGCCGCCGCCGGTGGCCAGCACCACACCGTGGCGCTGCGTCAACTCGTCGATCACGGCGCGCTCACGTACGCGAAAGCCCGCCTCGCCCTCCAGTTCGAAAATCAACGGAATGGAGGCCCCGGTGCGCCGCTCGATCTCGCGGTCGCTGTCCACAAACTCCATTTTGAGCGATTTGGCCAGCTCGCGCCCGATGGTGGTTTTACCCGCCCCCATCGGGCCGATTAAAAAAACATTATCCTGGGTTTTCATACCCGGCAGGTATGCCAGGATCGGCGGGATAAATCAAGGGAATTAAGAGTTAAGCATAATGAGATAGCCTGGCTCTGCTTGCCAGGGCTTATGCTATTTCTTGACAAGGCCATCCTTCATTGAAGGCTCAGGGTATTATCCAATATCTTGGGGGTAACGAAGATGAGCAGCTCCCGTTTGTTATTCGTATCCTTGGTTTGCTTAAACAAAAAGCCAACATAGGGGAGGTCGCCAAAGAATGGGATACGTTCGCTTTCCAGGGTGGTGGTTTGTATATAGGTACCGCCCAACACCACGGTCTCCCCATTATCTACCAGCACCTGCGTAGAGACCTCACGTGTTCTGATGCTGGGCACTACCGAGGCGCCGAGTGTGACAGTCGGCCCACGCGTATCCTGGGTTACGGTCAGATCCATGATCACATTCTTATCGGGCGTAATTTGTGGCTTAACCTTGAGGCTGAGCACCGCCTTTTTAAAGGAAATGGTTACTGCGCCGCTGGAGCTTGCCTCAAGATAGGGGATTTCTTCACCATCCTCGATAAACGCCTCTTTTTTATCCGCGGTGACTACGCGTGGATTGGAAATAACTTCGCCTCGATTTTCAGCCTGCATGGCGGACAATTCTAATTCTAATAAGGTGCCCAGCGGCAGTTTGGCCAAGGCCAAGGCGATAGACCCGCCTCCCTCAGTAAGGTTTGCCGGGAGATTGACATTGAGGCGGTCATTAAATTCAAGATTGTCGTTTCTTATTAGCTGCGTCGTTCCGTTGAGCGTCCCCGAGATGGCCGCTTTTCTTCCCTCGGTGGATAAGCCGCTACTATCCCTGCTTGCGCCGAATCTGACGCCCAAATCTTTGCTGAAATCATCATTGGCAATCACCACGCGCGATTCGATCAGCACTTGACGTTGCGGAATATCCAACGTGGCCACTAGGTTGCGCACATCGGCAAGTTTATCGGCGGTATCTTGTATAAGCAAAGTATTGGTGCGTTCGTCCACCGTCACGTTGCCGCGCGCCGACAGCAGAGAATTTTCCTTGGCCTTGAGCAGCGCGGCGAGGTCCGCGGCCTTGGCGTAATTGATGCGGATGAATTCCGAGCGCAGCGGCGCGAGTTCCTCGACTTGCTTCTGCGCCTCCAACTCCAGTTTTTCGCGCGCCGCGACTTCCTCGGTGGGCGCAATCTGGATGACGTTGCCGATCTGGCGCATCGCCAGACCCTTGCTCTTCAGGATAATGTCCAGCGCCTGATCCCACGGCACGTTTTTCAGGCGCAGGGTCAGGTTGCCCTGCACGGTGTCGCTGGTGACGATATTCAATCCGGTGAAGTCCGCGATCAGTTGCAATACGGCGCGCACTTCGATATTTTGGAAATTCAGCGAAAGTTTTTCGCCGGTGTAGCCGAATTTTTCCTTCTTGGCCGCTTCCTGCTCGGCTTTGGTCATGGGTTTGACCTCGATGGTGAATGCGTCGCCTGCTTGATAAGCCAAGTGCTCGTATTCGCCGGTGGGCGAAATCACCATGCGCACGTTGTTGCCGTGCGCGGAAGTTTCCACGCTTTGAATCGGCGTGGCGAAATCCGTCACGTCCAGACGCCGCTCCAGACTTTCCGGCACGCTGCTGTTCAGAAATTCGGCGACGATCTTGCCGCCTTCCTCGCGAATATCGACTGCGGTGGCCGGATCGGAAAGTGCGACGAGGACGCGACCCTCGCCTTTCTCGCCGCGGCGGAAATCTATGTTCCTTATCGCGCGTTGGGCCGTCGCGCCGGCGGCCGGACGCTGCGCCATGGCGGCGGGTTGATCTTCACCCTTGGCGACGGACGTGCCCGCCGCTGCACCGGTATCGAGCGTGAGATAAACGTCGTTGCCTTCGATGCGCGTCTCATAGGGCACCAGTTTGTCGAGATTCAACACCACGCGCGTGCGACCTTTGGCCTCGACGGCGTTGATGCTGCGCACCGTGCCCAGCCCCACCGGCTGGCTGCTCTTGGGCAGTTTGACGCTGGTGCGCGGAAAATCCAGCGCGATGCGCGCCGGGTTGTCGATGGTGAAGCTGATCGGCTGCGCGGGCGGCGCCGACATGCCGAGCTTGATTTGCACACGATCGCCGGGCAGCGCGGTAAAGCTGATATCCTGCAAGTCAACGACAGCCGGCTCGGCGGCGCTCATTGAAGGCGCCTGAGCCAGCCCCGCCGTCACTATAAACAGCGCGGCTGAAATTCGGATAAATTTATGCAATGCGAGCGTCATGGCTTGCCCCCTTCAGTTGATTCTTCGCTCAGCGCCAGCGAGGCGGCGCGCTCCATCCAGCCGCCTTGGCCGTCTTCTATAATTTCCACTAATTCGATACTGTCGTCCCAAAGCCGTAAAATCTTACCGTAGTTTTGGCCCAAGTAATTGCCCGGCTGAACACGGTAAACTGCTCCATCAGGCGCTTTGATGAGTGACCATTTGTTGCTGCCAAGCTCGAAAGTCCCCACCATTCTGAGCGTGTCCAGCGGATAGGCTTCCAACGGTTCCTTAATGTGGTTTGGATCCGGCTGGATGCCCTTTCCTGATGAACTGGGAGCAGTCTCTTGTACGGAGGGTGTAAACGGGTCTCTCAACTGCGTTGCCGAATAGAGGAAGGGTTCCTGTGCTTTAATCTCCGGCAAAGGACTTATTTTCCCCGGAGGCCTGGCCTTTATTTGATCAGTGTATTGCCGCAAGTCCTCAAAGTTATCGCCGCCGCATCCGACCAACGCCAGGCTTAGCGCAAGGCAGGCGGTGAGTTTATACATAGCGGACGCACGTATCATTTTTTCGCTTCCTTTCGACCTTCTTCCTGCTTCTGAGCAGGAGCCGGCTCGTCAAGATAGCGATAGGTTTTTGCAGTAAGCTCCATAAAGAGCTTACCTTGCGAATCCGCTGTGCTTGCCTGGCCTTCTTTGCTTTCCCAAGGCCAGATGACGAGATCGTGTAGTGTCACGATGCGCGGCAGCGCGGCTACGCCGCTGACGAATGCGCCTAATTCATGGTAGCTGCCTATTACGCGAATGCTAATCGGTAACTCTGCGTAGAATTCCTTGGCGACTTCTTCCTTGGGACTGAATAATTCGAATTCCAAACCGCTGGCCAGACCTGTCTGTGAGATATCCACCAACAGATCCGCCACTTCCGCCTTGCTCGGTAGCTGACGCAGCATCGCGCCGAACGATTTTTGCATTTGATCCATCTGTTCTTTGTAGGCTTCCAAATTGGCGGATTTGGCCTGCTTGGCCTCGAACGCTTGTTTAAGCTCTTGCTCTTTGGCGCGAGTTTGATCGAGAATTTGTAATTGACTCTGCGTATCGAACCAATATCCTGCGCCCAGCACTATCAGACACGCGAGCACAACGGCGCCGATCTTGACCGGGCGCGGCCAGCTGCCGGCGTTGTTGAAGTCCAGACTATTGAGATCGGACAGGTTCATTGTGCCGCCACCACTTTTTGTGTTGCTTGCATCTGCGATGGCTGTTGCCGCTGGCTTACGCGTAACACATAGCGCGAGACGCGTTCCCGGTCCTTCTCGTTGGTCTCAATGATGTCCAGTACGGGGTTTTCCAGCCAGGGCGAGACTTCCAGATTACGCATGAGCTGCGACACGCGGGCGTTGGATTGCGCCACGCCTTCCAGTGTGAGCAGAGTGTCTTTTAATTGTACGCGTGTATAATGCACGCCGTCCGGTAAATTGGTCACCAGTTCGTCAACCAAATGTACGATAAGCGGCCGACTGCTTTGTAGTTCCTGGATGATGCCCATGCGCGCCAGCAGGCGCGCCTTCTCGGTTTCCAGCGTGTTGATTTCCTTGATGCGCTCGTCCAGCGCGGCGATTTCCTTGTTGAGAAAATCGTTGCGCGCGTTTTGGCGTTCGATGAGCGCGCCGATGTGGATGTGCGCGTAGAAAATAATCGCCACCATCAAGATCAAGCTACCCAGCAGGATGGACACAAACTGCCGTTGCAGTTCCTTGCGCCGCGCCTCGCGCCAGGGGAGCAGATTGATGCGCGTCATGCGTCGAAGCTCCGCAACGCCAGGCCGCAGGCGATCATCAGCGCCGGCGCGTCGCCGGTGATCGCTTGTTTGTTGATGCGTTCGGCGACGCTCATGCCGACGAACGGATTGGCGATGGAGGCGGGCGTGTCGGTTTTGGCCTGTACTAGTTCGGTGATGCCCGGTATCAGCGCGTTGCCGCCCGCCAGCAGGATATGGTCCACGTGGTTGTAGTTCGTGGAGGAGAAAAAGAATTGCAAAGAGCGCGAGATTTGCTGCGCCACGGATTCCTTGAAGGGTTCCAGCACCTCGCCGGTATAATCGGCGGGCAGACCGCCCAGCCGCTTGGCCTTGCCGGCCTCCTCGTAGCTCATGCCGTAGCGATTTTGAATGGTTTCGGTGAGTTGTTTGCCGCCGAACAATTGCTCGCGCGTATAGACGATCTTGCGGTCGATCAGCACGTTGAAGCTGGTCATGGTCGCGCCCACGTCGAACACCGCCAGTGTCTTGCCGGCGCCCTTGCCCGGCATTTGCTCGATAATCAAATCCAGCGCGGTCTCGGTGGCGTACGCCTCGACGTCGACGATGGCCGGCGTCAATCCCGCCAGCTCCACGGCGGCGACGCGCATGTCGACGTTCTCGCTACGCGAGGCGGCCAGCAGCACGTCCACCATGCCTTTCTCGTGCGCCGGGCCGAGCACTTGAAAGTCGAGGTTGACCTCTTCCAAGGGATACGGGATATACTGGTGAGCATCCAGTTCGATCTGGCTGGCCATTTCGTCATCGCTGAGATCGGCCGCCAGGGGGATGACTTTGGTAATGACGGCGGAGCCGCCGACTGCTACGGCGGCGCGCTTGGCGCGCGTCTTGGAGCGCTGCACGGCGCGGCGGATGGTGTCGCCCACGGCGGCGCTGTCGGCGATGGTTTTTTCCACCACCGCGCCCACGGGCAACGGTTCGACCGCATAGCTTTCGATGTGATAACGCGCCCCCTTGCGGCTGAGTTCCAACAGCTTCACGGCGGTGGAACTGATATCCAGACCGACCATGACAGGCGCTTCTTTTGTTAAAAATCGCACGCCGCTTTTCCCTTTTACTCACCCTGATTTTGTCAAAAAATATATCCCTATATATTTTTTGCCCTTGCCGAGGTCGGCGCACGCCTGACCTCGGCTCTCGCGGCTTAAGGCCGCGTCAAGGCATCCGTGCTTTGCTATTAATCCGGCAATTTAAATTGCCGGATTAATAGGTTACAA
>JBFLZV010000073.1:0-7744 GCA_040756035.1 Pseudomonadota bacterium | reverse complement strand
GCCGCCGGCGCGGCGCTGAAAAAATCGGCGGACTCCCCGCGCAGCACCCTGCATTAGTGTTCGGCACGCGCGAATGGTGGGCACAAAAACCGTGCCCACCCTACTTTTGCTCAGCTCACGCGGACAACGTTGATACGCATTAAAGTTGAGTCATCCACCCTACTAAGTTAAAATCAGTTTTTTAAACAGGCGCGTAGCTCAGTGGTAGAGCACTACCTTGACATGGTAGTGGTCGGTGGTTCGATCCCACTCGCGCCTACCATTAAAACAGAGAGAAGAGGCAAGAGAGAAAAGATAAACGCCGGCTACTCTTTCTTTTCTCTTGCCTCTTGTATCTTGTATCTGAATTTAATATGCCCAACATCACCCTCCCCGACGGCAGTCGCCGCCAATACCGCCAGCCGATCAGCCTCAGCGACATCGCCGCCGACATCGGCCCCGGGCTCGCCAAGGCGGCGCTGGCCGCCAAGGTGGACGGCAAATTGGCCGACCTCTCCGCCGTGATCGACTGCGACGCGAAAGTCAGCATCATCACCGACAAGGACCCGGAGGGCGTCGACGTCATCCGTCACTCCGCCGCGCACCTGCTGGCGCAGGCGGTCAAGGAATTGTTCCCTGACGCCCAAGTCACCATCGGCCCGGTCATCGAGGACGGGTTTTACTACGACTTCGCCTACGCGCGCCCCTTCACCCCGGAAGACCTGCAAGCCATCGAGGCCAAGATGAAGGAACTGGCCGCGCGCGATCTACCCGTGGTGCGCACCACCATGGCGCGCGACGAGGCCGTCGCGTTCTTCCGCAACATGGGCGAAACCTACAAGGCGGAAATCATCCAAAGCATCCCGGCCGATGAAACCCTGTCGCTCTACAAGCAAGGCGACTTCATCGACCTGTGCCGCGGCCCGCACGTGCCTTCCACCGGCAAGCTCAAGGCCTTCAAACTCACCAAGCTGGCCGGCGCCTACTGGCGCGGCGATTCCAACAACGAAATGCTGCAACGCATCTACGGCACCGCCTGGGGCAACGAAAAGGCTCTGAAGGAATACCTGCACCGCATCGAAGAAGCCGAAAAACGCGATCACCGCAAACTCGCTAAACAGCTCGGCCTGTTCCATTTTCAGGAAGAAGCGCCCGGCATGGTGTTCTGGCACGACCACGGCTGGCGCATCTATCAAGAAGTGGAAAACTACATTCGCGCACTGCTGCGCGAGAACGGCTACCAGGAAATCCGCACCCCGCAGGTGATGGATCGCAGCCTATGGGAAAAGTCCGGGCACTGGGAAAAATTTCACGACAACATGTTCGTCACCGAATCGGAAAAACGCGAATACGCCGTCAAGCCGATGAATTGCCCCGGCCACATCCAAGTATTCAATCAGGGCCTCAAGAGCTACCGCGACCTGCCGCTCAGGCTCGCCGAGTTCGGCTCCTGTCACCGCAATGAGCAATCCGGCGCGCTGCACGGGCTCATGCGCCTGCGCGGCTTCGTGCAGGACGACGCGCACATCTTTTGCACCGAAGAGCAAATCCAGGCCGAGGTGGCCGCCTTCATCGACCTACTGCACCGCGCCTACGCCGACTTCGGTTTCCAAGACATCCAATACCGCCTCTCCACCCGTCCCGCCAACCGCGTCGGCGCCGACGAGGTGTGGGATCAGGCCGAACACGCCCTGGAGCAGGCCCTCAACGCCAAAAATCTGCCGTGGGATTTACAACCCGGCGAAGGCGCGTTCTACGGCCCCAAGATCGAATTCTCACTCAAGGACAGCATCGGGCGCGTCTGGCAATGCGGCACCATCCAGGTCGATTTCTCCATGCCGGGCCGGCTGGGCGCCTATTACATAGCCGAAGACGGCGCCAAGCGCGTCCCCGTCATGCTGCACCGCGCCATCCTGGGCTCGCTGGAGCGCTTCATCGGTATTCTCATCGAGGAGCACGGCGGGGCCTTCCCGCTGTGGCTGGCCCCGCTACAGGCGGTGGTCATGAATATTACCGACAACCAGGCCGATTATGCCCTGCAATGCGCGACAAACCTTGTCAAGCAGGGCCTAAGAGCCAAATCCGACTTGAGAAATGAGAAAATAAGCTTTAAAATTCGCGAGCATACCATGCAACGTGTCCCGTACCTGCTGGTGGTGGGCGACCGGGAAGTCGAACAAAATACCGTAGCGGTGCGCGCGCGCAACGGCGCAGACCTGGGCACCATGCCGCTGCAAGACTTTATCGACCGCTGCCGCGCAGAAATCGCGCGCCGTGGTAAAATCACCGAGTAGCATCATCTTTCGTTTAAACTCGCCGCGGCGCAGGCTTAAACATAAGGTACCGTATTCGTTTTTTGGAGGATTTCGTTATAGCAGCTGACAAACAGACCCGTCTCAACGAGGAAATTACCTCTCCGCAGGTGCGCCTGATCGGGAGCCAGGGAGAACAGCTAGGCGTCGTGCCGCTGGCCGAAGCGCAGAAACTCGCCTTCGATTCCGAACTGGACTTGGTGGAAATCGTCCCCAACGCGCAGCCGCCGGTGTGCCGCATCATGGACTACGGCAAGTTCCTCTTCGAGCAGGGCAAAAAACAACACGCCGCCAAGAGAAAACAAAAACAGATTCAAATCAAGGAAATCAAATTCCGCCCTGGCACGGAGGAAGCGGATTACCAAGTCAAACTGCGCAACCTGATGCGCTTTTTGAAAGAGGGGGACAAGGCCAAGGTCACGCTGCGCTACCGCGGGCGCGAATTCGCGCACCAGGAACTCGGCCTCAAGCTGCTCAAGCGCGTGGAGCAAGACCTCGCCGAAGTGGGAACGGTGGAACAATTCCCCAAAATGGAAGGGCGGCAGATGGTGATGCTGATCGCGCCTAAGAAATAGAAAAGGTGAGCTGCGAAGCAGCGAACGCCGGCACATGGATGTGCCGGCGGTTGGTGATGAGAAAGAGGCTGTCAGGCCAGGGATGGCGCCAAATATAGAGAAAAGAGGCAAGAGACAAGAGAAAAGAAAGACATAGATGCAGGGTTTTTCTTTTCTCTTGCCTCTTTTCTCTTGTATCTCGGTTACCCTGGCATCGCAGTCAGGATTGCCGCTTAACTAACCGGAGTATAGTAATGCCAAAGCTGAAAACCAACAGTGGCGCGGCCAAACGCTTCAAGCGCACGGCGTCGGGCGGCTACAAGCACGCCCAGGCGTACCACAACCACATCCTGACCAAGAAGAGCACCAAGCGTAAGCGCCACCTGCGCAACAGCCAGATGGTCGATGCTTCCGACGTGGCCTCGCTGCGCCGCCTGCTGCCCTTTAGCTGATATCAAGGTAAATCACCATGCCCAGAGTAAAACGTGGCGTCACCGCGCACGCCAAGCACAAAAAAGTCCTCGCGCAAGCCAAGGGTTACCGCGGCGCGCGCAGCCGAGTCTTTCGCGTCGCCAAGCAGGCCGTCATCAAGGCCGGCCAATACGCCTACCGCGACCGCCGCGTGCGCAAGCGCGAATTCCGCGGCCTATGGATCGCGCGCATCAACGCCGCCGCGCGCGAGTGCGGCTTGTCCTACAGCCGCCTGATGAACGGCCTGCACAAGGCCATGATCGACCTGGACCGCAAGGCCCTGGCCGACATCGCCGTGTTCGACAAGGCGGCGTTTGCACAATTGGCCGCCAAGGCCAAGGCCAGCCTGTCGCCCTAATCGCGCCACGCACGGAATCTTAGAGTGATTAAGCGAGGGGAAGGCTGGTAGCCTTCCCCTTTCTTTTTTGAAAAAACAAAAGCAATGCAAGAACTCGCTACATTAGTCGAACAAGCCCAGAGGGACATCGTCCAGGCCGGCGATTTAGCCGCGCTGGAACACTTACGCGTTCACTATCTCGGCAAGAAAGGCGTGCTCACCGACTACCTCAAATCGCTGGGCCAGCTTGCTCCGGAACAGCGTCCGCAGGTCGGCCAAGCGGTGAATCAGGCCAAACAGGCCGTGCAAGACGCCATCGCCGCGCGCCGCGCGCTGCTGGAAAAGGCCGCGCTGGACGCCAAGCTCGCCGGCGAGGCGCTGGACGTCACACTGCCCGGGCGCGGGCAAAAAAGCGGCGGACTGCACCCGGTCACGCGCACCCTGGCGCGCATCGAAAACTTATTCGCCACGCTCGGCTTCGAGAGCGCCACCGGCCCCGAAGTCGAAGACGACTACCACAACTTCACGGCGCTCAACATTCCGCCGCAGCACCCGGCGCGCGCCATGCACGACACCTTCTATTTTGAGTCCGCAAACGGGCCCTCCGTGGCCCGCGGCCCTCGGCTCGATCCCATCGCCGAGTCCGCAAACGGGCCCTCCGTGGCCCGCGGCCCTCGGCTCGATCCCATCGCCGATGCGCACACCCTATTGCGCACGCACACCTCGCCGGTGCAAATCCGCGCCATGCAAAACCGCACCCCGCCGCTGCGCATCATCGCCGCCGGGCGCGTTTACCGTTGCGATTCCGATCTCACGCACACGCCGATGTTTCACCAAGTAGAAGGCTTCATGGTCGGCGAACAGGTCAGCTTCGCCGATCTGCGCGGCGTGCTGCACGATTTTCTCAGCAACTTTTTCGAACAAACGTTGAAACTGCGCTTCCGTCCTTCCTATTTTCCGTTTACCGAACCGTCGGCGGAGGCGGACATCCAGTGCGTGATGTGCGCGGGCGCCGGCTGCCGCGTGTGCGGCCACAGCGGCTGGCTGGAAGTGCTGGGCTGCGGCATGGTGCACCCGCAAGTGCTGCACAACGTCGGCATTGACAACGAACGCTACACCGGCTTCGCCTTCGGCATGGGCGTGGAACGCCTCGCCATGCTGCGCTACGGCGTGAACGACCTGCGCTTGTTTTTTGAAAACGATTTGCGTTTTTTGCAGCAGTTTAGATAAAGACTCTCACGCAAAGTCGCAAAGTCGCAAAGATAAAAATAAAATACTAAGGTTTTTTGTCATTCTGATCACAGCGAAGAATCTCTTGGTAGCGACATTGTTATTCTGAAATAGATTGTAATAATTTGATATTAGTTTTCTTTGCGACTTTACGTCTTTGCGTGAGAGCGATTTAATAATCTATGAAATTCAGCGAACAATGGCTGCGTGAGTGGGTGAATCCGCCGCTCTCCACCGCCGAACTGGCCGAGCAATTGACCATGGCGGGCTTGGAGGTGGACGCCGTCGCGCCCGTGGCGCCCAACTTCGCGGGCGTGGTGGTGGGCGAGATCGTCGCCGTCGCGGCGCATCCCAATGCCGATGCGCTGCGCGTCTGCCAAGTGCACGTCGGCGATACGCAGCCGCTCACCATCGTGTGCGGCGCACCCAACGCGCGCGTCGGTCTGCGCGCGCCGCTCGCCATCGTCGGCGCGGAATTGCCGAATCAAGTCGTCATTAAAGAAACCGCCGTGCGCGGCGTCACCTCGCAGGGCATGTTGTGCTCGGCGCAGGAACTCGGCCTCAGCGAACAATCCGCGGGCCTGCTGGAACTGCCGTCCGACACGCGCGTCGGCGAAGACGTGTACGAATATCTGCGTCTCGACGACGTATCCATCGAACTCGGCCTCACACCCAATCGCGGCGATTGTCTGAGTATCGCCGGCGTCGCGCGCGAAGTGGCCGCGCTCACGCAAAGCGCGCTGCACGCCCCCGCCATCGAGCCGGTCGCGCACGTCATTAAAGATAAATTCGACGTCGCCGTCAGCGCCCCCGCCGATTGCCCGCGCTATGTGGGGCGCGTGCTGCGCGGCGTGAACCAAAACGCCATCACGCCGCTGTGGATGCAAGAGCGGCTGCGCCGCGGCGGACTGCGCAGCATCAGCGCGGTGGTGGATGTCACCAATTACGTCATGCTGGAACTCGGCCAGCCCATGCACGCCTTCGATCTCGATAAACTGCAAGGCGGTATCCAAGTGCGGCACGCGCGCGCCGGCGAAACGCTCACGCTGCTGGATGGACAGACCGTCACGCTGCAACCCGGCACACTGCTCATCACCGATCATAGCTGGCCGCTCGCCTTGGCCGGCATCATGGGCGGGCTGGACAGCGCCATCGGCCCCGGCACCACGGCGCTGTTCCTGGAAAGCGCGTTCTTCGCGCCGCAGGCCGTGGTGGGCCGCGCGCGCGGTTACGGTCTGCATACCGATTCCTCATTCCGCTTCGAGCGCGGCGTCGATCCCGATCTGCCGCGCCGCGCCATGGAGCGCGCCACCGCGTTGCTGCTGCAAATCGTCGGTGGCCAGGCCGGGCCGATCATCGAGGTCTGTTCGCAGGCGCATCTGCCGGCACGCGCGCCCGTGCCGCTGCGCGCCGAACGCCTGCGGCGCGTGCTGGGCGCGGATATCGCTCCCGGCGATGTTACCGATATCCTCGCACGCCTGAACATGCAACCGGTTACGCAACCGCAAGGCTGGCAGGCTACCCCGCCCAGCTACCGCTTCGACATCGCCATCGAGGCCGATCTGATCGAAGAGATTGCGCGTATCCATGGCTACAACCGCCTGCCCAGCCATCATCCGCAAGCGGAACTCGCCATGACCCCGCAGCCCGAGGCCGAGGTGAACCTGGGCCGTATGCGCCAACTGCTGGCGGATCGCGGTTATCAGGAGATCGTCACCTACAGCTTCGTCGATCCCGCATGGCAGCGCCTGCTCGACCCGGAACACGCCCCGCTCGCGCTCGCCAACCCCATTTCCAGCGATATGTCGGTGATGCGCACCACGCTATGGTGCGGGCTGCTTCAGACCCTACTCTACAATCAAAAGCGCCAGCAGACCCGGCTGCGCCTATTCGAGTCCGGCCTTAACTTTATTAAGCAAGATAATGAATTAAAACAAGAAATGTACATTGCCGGCGTGATGAGCGGCAACGCCTACCCCGAGCAATGGGCTATGCCGGCGCGTCCGGCGGACTTCTACGACATAAAGGCCGACATCGAGGCGCTGGCCGCGCTGACGGGAGAAAACAATCTTTTCAGATTCAGCCCCAGCAACCACCCCGCTTTACACCCCGGCCAATCGGCGCAAATCAACCGCGACGGACACGCGGTAGGCTGGGCCGGTGCGCTGCATCCTGCCGTCGCCAATGAACTCGGCCTGCACGGTGGCATCTACCTATTTGAGTTGCAATTCGCCGCGCTCGCAGCGGGAAGTTTGCCGAAATTCCGCGAACTGTCGAAATTCCCGGCCATACGCCGTGATATCGCCGTCATCATCGACGCAACGCTACCCGCCCAGGCGGTGCTGGACTGCGCCGCCCAAGCCGCCGGCGAGCTGCTTCAAGAGTTACAGGTTTTTGACGTTTATCAAGGAAAAGGTATTGATTTAGGAAGAAAAAGTCTTGCTTTGGGCTTGACGTTGCAAGCATCTTCGCGCACTCTTACGGATCAGGAAGCCGATGCCCTGGTTAGCCGGATCATCACAACATTGAATAACAAGTTTGGCGCGACGTTGAGAACGTAACTATGGCCCTCACAAAAGCCGACATGGTGGACAAATTATTCGAGGAACTTGGCCTGAACAAACGCGAGGCCAAGGAAATCGTCGAGATGTTCTTCGAGGAGATCAGCGCCGCGCTGGAGCGCGGGGAGCAGGTCAAACTCTCCGGCTTCGGAAATTTCGCCTTACGAAACAAAAACATGCGCCCTGGGCGCAACCCCAAGACCGGCGAAGAGATACCCATTACCGCACGGCGTGTGGTAACCTTCCGTTCCGGACAAAAACTCAAAGCTCGGATAGAGGCCTATGCTGGAAGCGACTAAC
>JBFLZV010000072.1:0-7761 GCA_040756035.1 Pseudomonadota bacterium | reverse complement strand
TATGAGTGTTAACGATCTGACCTTGGCCAAAAACCTGACCGCGCGGGTCAATGACCTGTGCGTCGGGCTTGGAACCGGGGAAGCGCCGATTCTGGAAATGGTCACGGGCGTGACCCGCGACCTGCTCGTCTGGTGGTTCGCCCAAGGGCACATAGACGCACGGGAATACAACTACCACCCTGGCCAGCGGCAGGCGATCCTGAACGCCATCTATGCACACGAGGTGTTGAAAGCGCCCCTGCCCAAAGACCTCTACGCCGAATTTGCCGCCGATGAATTGCTTGCATCCGCCGGGTTGGCCAAGGAGCTGTCGGCTCCCAAGAACGCACACCCGAAATACTGCATGAAGATGGCGACCGGCACCGGCAAGACTTGGGTGCTGCAAGCCTTGCTCATCTGGCAATACCTGAACGCCAAGCACCATGACGGACAGGATACGGGCGCGACATTCAGCACGAATTTTCTCATTGTCGCGCCGGGGCTCATCGTTTACGACCGGTTGCTGGATGCGTTTCTCGGCAAGAAGCACGAGGGCGAACGGAATTTCGAGACCTCCGATCTGGCGAAGTTTCAGAGCCTGTTCGTACCCGACACCTACCGGCAGGAAATTTTCAGCTTTGTGCAGGGCGCTGTTGCCACGAAGGAAGAGATCGGCCGTAAGGTGACCGGAGGTGGACTGATCGCTATCACTAACTGGCATCTGCTCGCCGGTCTGGAAGAGGTGTTGAGCGAAGAGGCCGTTGTGGACCCGGGCCAGGCCATCGAGCCGGATCAGGTGGTGGAGTCGGTATTTCCCCTCCGCCCCGGAAAGTCCACGGGCAATGATTTGAATCAGTTGGATCAGAACTACGTTCGCGGCAGCGAATTGCAATATCTGGCAAACCTGGCGAGCCTCGTCGTGTTTAACGACGAGGCGCATCGCATCCACGCGGTCAAAAAGGCCGGCGAGACTACCGAAGTCGAATGGCAGAAAAGCCTTATCTACATCGCCGAAGGCAAGGGCAAGCATTTCGTGCAGGTGGATTTCTCCGCCACGCCGTACAACCAGATCGGTTCCGGCAAGAATCTCACCAAGGCGATGTTCCCGCACATCGTGGTGGACTATGACCTCAAGACCGCCATGAAAGCTGGGCTGGTCAAATCGCTGGTGCTCGACAAACGCAAGGAAATCGCCAGTCTCGAACTCGACTTCAAGGCGGAACGCGATGAGAAAGGCAAGGTCATCGGCTTGTCGGATGGCCAGCGCGTGATGCTACGCGCCGGCCTTACGAAGTTGAAAAAACTGGAGGAAGACTTTGCCCGGCTCGATCCGCAACGGCGGCCGAAGATGATGGTGATGTGCGAGGACACGGATGTTTCCCCCTTTGTGGAAGAGTTCTTTCGTGCCGAGGGTTTGAGCGACGATGAATTTCTGCGCGTGGACTCCGGCAAAAAAGATGAACTGAAGAAAGACGACTGGGACCGCGTGCGCGAGCGCTTGTTCGACGTGGACCGGCACCCGCAGCCTCGCGTCATCATCTCCGTGCTGATGCTGCGCGAGGGATTCGACGTGAACAATATCTGTGTCATCGTGCCGCTTCGCTCGACGCAGGCGCAGATTCTGCTGGAGCAGACCATCGGTCGTGGGCTGCGGTTGATGTGGCGCGATGCCGAATATGCCGAAACCAAAGCCGAAAACCGGCAACTCATTCGGCAAGGCAAGGAACCCGATAGCCTGATAGACGTACTGAGCATCGTTGAGCATCCGGCCTTCATGGAGTTTTATGCCGAACTCATGAAGGAAGGTCTTGTCGGTGAGACGACCGACGAAGCGCCCGGAAGTGGTACGACCGGAGATCTGATCCCCGTGGGCCTGCGGGAAGGTTACGAAGAATACGATATCGGCATTCCCTTCATTCTCGAAGAGGAGGAAGAGACGGTTTCGCGCAGGGACATTCCATTGGAGAAGCTGGCGCCATTTGATGCGTTTACGTTCGCCCAGCTAAAGAACTTGGTCGGGAAAGGCGACAAGTTCACGTCTCATGACGTGGAAACCGGAAAGATGTTCGGTGATTACCGGGTAGACGGCGGGATCATGACCGCGACCGGCTATAACGACTACATTGCACGGCTGGTCAACCGCGTGAGCCTGATGCTGAGCGAGCCGTTGACCAAGCGTAGTTATGCCAACAAAGACAAATTCCCGTACATGCAGATCGAAAAGCCTAAACTTGCTGGGCTCGCGGAGCGCTATATTCGGCAGCGGCTATTCGGTGGCGAGTTTATGCCTCTGGAAGATGAGAACTGGCGCGTGCTGCTGCTCGACCCCGTAGCAACGCACGTTATCACCCAGCTTGCCCGGGCGATCATGGCGGCGGAGGAAATCCGCATAGAGGGTGAAACGGTCGTGGCCTATCGCTATCTTTCCGAAGTGGCGAAGCTTTCGATGCGCGAGTCATTCTCGGTGGAGGTGGTCAAGTGCATCTATCCGAGGCTGCCCTATCCTTCGCAGAGCGGAAATCTGGAGAAGAACTTCATCCTGTGGGCTGACGCGGACAGTACCGTTGACGCATTCTGCAAGATCAACGAGCAGCGCCATCATTTCGCTCGGCTGCGTTACCTCAAGGACGATGGCTTGCCCGCCTTTTACTCGCCTGATTTCATCGTGCGTTCCAAGGACTGCATTTATCTCGTGGAGACAAAGGCCAAGGGACAGATCAGTCACCCGAACGTGCAACGCAAAAAGATGGCTGCGGTGAACTGGTGTGCGAACATCAATCGCTTGCCTGCGGAAAAACGCGCGAACCGGGGATGGCACTACGTGTTAGTATCGGAAGCCACGTTCTACGAATGGCGGGACAAGAATGCGCGCATGGCGGAGATGTTGGATTTCGCACGGTTGCGGGAACGGACAGGAGCGGTTCAGGCGAGTTTGTTGTAAACGACAACGTTTGCGTGATCGGGACTCAACCTGCGGTTTTCGCCTGCCTGCACACCGCGAAACCCTGAAGCCACTACCCCTCATAGAAAGACTTGGAGTTCTCCGTCGATCAAACCGGCGATGTAAGCGGCTGCGGTAGTCGATAGTTTGTTGTGCATCCCTTTGGCTTACAAAAATAAATGGCCGCCGGGAAATCCGGCGGCCGGTGTTGGTGGAGGCGGCGGGACAGCTTGTTCCATCTCTTTCGAGACGGGCTGGACTATGCCTTCATCCTGTTGTTGCCAGGATGCGGGGCGTGTTATTCGCCTGGTGATTTGGCGAATCCTAGTGCCCGCTCAGCCGATGGGTCGGCGTCAGCGAGTCTATGAGTCTCTACAGGGCAGGCATGAGGTTGGCCCTCTTCCTACCCCTCGGCGTCGCCATGCCACATTGCCGTGGTTGCAGGGTTCGCCGATGTGAGCCCCGTTTTCACTCTGCTCTTACGAGCAGAGGCGACCATTGTGTTAATCGAACCCGCGTCCGTAAGTTCTCCGCCCTTGGTTCTACATGCGTAGCCTGGTCTTTGTTTTAACCGGCTGCTACCCGACAGGCAGGGAAAACAGACGGCGATTCCAGTTGGATTTTAGCGCATCGGCCCTGGACGAGCGTTTGCGCGATCTTGTGAGCGTCGACCCCTGAATGTCCTTGCGGACCCGGACGCACAAGCACGGCTCCGGTCAGAGGTTAGCGGGGATTAAGCCGCTAAGGCGTAGTTGTCGTCGTTGGCAACTATATTGGTTGCAGTTGGATTTACGAGGTGTGCTGCGCCTCGGCATGCCCCTCAGGTTTCGTAACCCGCGTCGAAGCCAGGTCGCCCCCATAAGGTATCTAAACTAAGATCATTAGTTTACGCTTAAGTTCCGCAGGGAACAATGCCGTTAATGCGACTTGAGCAGGCGCTGTTTTTCGCGCTGCCAGTCGCGTTCTTTTTCGCTGGCGCGCTTGTCATGCGCTTGCTTGCCCTTGGCCAGGCTGATTTCGATTTTGGCGCGGCCGTTTTTCCAGTACAGCGACACCGGCACCAGGGTGTAGCCTTTGCGTTCCACCGCGCCGATCAATTTTTTTAATTCTTCGCTGTGCAGCAGCAGTTTGCGCGTGCGCAGCGGATCGGGGTGGATGTGCGTGGAGGCGGTGGGCAGCGGCGAGATGTGCGCGCCGAACAGCCAGGCTTCGCCGT
Source organism: Pseudomonadota bacterium (assembly GCA_040756035.1). Lineage (GTDB taxonomy): Bacteria > Pseudomonadota > Gammaproteobacteria > SURF-13 > SURF-13 > JBFLZV01. The sequence continues at coordinate 3,625 of JBFLZV010000072.1, read as the reverse complement.
CCTTGAGCAGCACGTAGCTTTCCTTGAGCTGCACGCGCCCGGCGCGCAGGCTTTTTACTTCCCAGCCTTCCAGAACCAGGCCGGCCTCGTAGTGTTCTTCCAGAAAGTAATCATGGCGCGCCTGTTTATTGAGCGCGATGACGCGGCCGGGGGCGGACGGTTTTTGTTTGGACATAAATCTATTATAGGTGATTTCACCGAGATATTGAGGCGCGCGGCAAATTCGCCGACAATGGCGCTTTTGCACGAGGCGGGTTAAGAGGTGACGACGATCAGTAAAAGCGCGCTGGTGCCGTATGCGGCGGGCGACATGTACGCGCTGGTGGACGACATCGAGTCCTATCCGCGCTTTCTGCCGTGGTGCACTGCGGCGCGCGTGTTGAGCCGCGACGAAGACGAGGTGCGCGCCGTGCTGGAATTGACGCGCGGCGGCCTGCATAAGGCGTTCACCACCTGCAACCGGCTGCAAAAGAATAAAATGATCGAACTGCGCCTGGTCGAGGGTCCGTTCCGCCACTTGGAGGGCTTTTGGCGTTTCACGCCCCTGAGCGATGCAAGCTGCAAGGTGTCGCTGGATTTGGATTTCGAATTCTCCAACAAGCTCGCCGGATTGGTGTTTGGGCCGGTATTCAATCAGGTCGCCAATACGCTGGTGGACGCTTTTTGCAAACGCGCGGCGGACGTGTATGGTAAACGCTGATTTGCACGACGCATCCGTCAAGGTGGAGGTGGCCTACGCGCGCCCGGACGTGCAGGTGATTATTCCCGTGGACGTGGCGCCCGGGGCTACGCTGGAAGACGCCATCCGCGCGTCCGGCATTCTGGAGCGCTTTCCGGAAATCGACTTGAACGTCAACAAGGTAAGCGTGTTCGGCAAGCTCGCCAAGTTGAGCAATTCGCTGCGCCCCGGTGACCGCGTGGAGATTAATCGCCCGCTGCTGGCCGACCCTAAGCAAGTGCGCAAGCAGCGCGCCGAGCAAGCGTCCAAAAAGTAGTGGGTTGGGGTGAACGAAGTGAACCCCAACGATTGAGAGTTAAGGCGCCGGTGTCTCGGCAGCTTCAGGTTCCGCAGTGGTTTCGTCGGGCGCTGCTCGATCACCCTCGGCGGACGCGGGTGCGCGCATCAGGTCGTCTTCCTTGCCCAGACCGATGGCGCTTTTCAAACCTTCGAACAGGCCCTTCTTTTGCGCGGGCGGATGCACCGTGACGGCGGTGTCCCCGCCGGCCCCCGGTTCGCTGGACGCCGTCGGCGTCTCATCTCCGCGCGTTCCCGCGCCCGGCTGCACGTCGCCCTCGATACGCACTAACCGGTCGCCGTCGAAAAACAGCGCAAGATGGCGCTGCTGGCGTTCACCGCCGCCGGGCTGGAAACTGTATACGTAATCCCAACGCTCCTGGTGGAACACGTCCACAATGGTGGGTGTGCCGAGCGCGAAACGCACCTGATTTTTATCCATGCCGGGCTTGAGCTTATCGACCATTTCCTGGGTGATGACGTTGCCCTGCTGGATGTCGATGCGGTGCACGCCGGGGACGTGGAGCGACGAACAAGCCGGTAAAATCAGGCTCGCGGCGAGCGCTGAAGAAATGAGAATCTTTTGCATCTGTGTGGAGGGTATCCGATAATATGCAGTGCTGCATAATACCCTAAACAGGTGGTTGGTTTAAACGGGTCTACGGAGGCGGTATGGAAAGTCGCGAGTTAAAGAAAGCAGGGCTAAAGGCCACCTTGCCGCGTATCAAGATATTGGAGATGCTGGAGCACAGCAAGGCGCGTCACGTAAGCGCGGAGGACGTGTACAAGGCGCTACTGGACAGCGGCGAGGACGTCGGGCTGGCGACCGTGTATCGTGTGTTGACGCAGTTCGAGACGGCGGGTCTGGTTACCCGCCACCATTTCGAGAGTGGCCACTCGGTATTCGAGGTGAACGAGGGCAAGCACCACGATCACATTCTGTGCGTGAAATGCGGCAAGATCGAGGAGTTCATGGACGAGGTGATCGAGGAACGCCAGCACGCCATCGCCAAAAATGCGGGATTTTCCATGACCGACCACTCGCTGTACATCTATGGCATTTGCGGCGATTGTCAGCGGCGTAAAAGCGGCAAGGCGGAATAATACATCTCACGCAAAGGCGCAAAGCCGCAAAAAAATAATTCGAACTTACTACAATTTAAGGCTGCCATTCTGAGCGTAGCGAAGAATCTCTATTCCTGATCTGGTTAAGGAAGCTCTGAATAATTCCATCCAGAAATTATCAGAGCACGAAAAACAAAAACATGGTTTTTGCGTTTCTTCATTTTTCAATGCTTGCGTATTTGAAAAATGGCGGTAGGACCCTTCGCTGCGCTCTTCCCTATGCCGCAGGAATCTCTGAATAAATCAGAGATTCCTTAAGAGATTCTGCGGTTGCTTGCGTGCCCTCAGAATGACCTCTGCTTATTTTTTTCGCGCCTTTGCGCCTTTGCGTGAGGATAATGTTTCCACCGCGGTACGTTCCAGCATTTCCTCGGCGTGCGCCAGCGTTTGCGGGGTGATTTGCACGCCGCCCAACATGCGCGCGATCTCGTCGCGCCGCTCCGCGTTTTCGAGCTTGCGCAGCGTGACGTGCGTCGTATCGCGCCGGGTCTGCTTGCTCACCTGAATGTGCTGATGGCCCTGCGCGGCGACTTGCGGCAGGTGCGTCACGCACAACACTTGGCGAGTTTTGCCCAAGCCGCGCAGTTGCGCGCCCACGATTTCGGCGACGCCGCCGCCGATGCCCACGTCCACCTCGTCGAAGATCAGCGTGGGGATGCGTCCGCTCCGCGCGGTGATCACTTGAATGGCAAGACTGATGCGCGATAGCTCGCCGCCCGAGGCGACCTTGTTGAGCGGCTTGAGCGGCTGGCCGGGGTTGGCGCTGACCAGGAATTCCACGCGCTCCGCGCCGTGCGCGGAAAATTGCTCCGCGCCGAGCGGCTCCAGTTTTACTTCGAAGCGCCCGCCGGCCATGTTGAGTTGCTGCATCGCGGTGCTCACGCGCTCGCTCAGCGCGCGCGCCGCCGTCGCGCGGCCGGTGCTGAGTTTTGCGGCGGCTGCGCGGTAGGCGCTTTGCGCTTGTTCGATTTCGCTTTGCAATTGTTCGAGGCGTGTGTCGGCGTGTTGCAGCGTCGCTAATTCTTCGGCAAGTTGCGTCAGGCGTTGCGGCAACTCTTCCGGCGTCACGCGGTGTTTGCGCGCTAGGTCGTGAATGCCGCCGAGGCGCTGTTCCAACCATTGCAGGCGTTCCGGATCGACCTCCATGGCGTCGAGATAGCGACGCAGCTCGGACACGCCTTCTTGAATTTGGATGACCGCGCCGTTCAACAGTTCGTGCGCCGCGCCCAGGCGTTCGTCGAATTGGCGCGCCTGTTCCAACTCACGCGCGCTGTGGCCGAGCAGGCTCAACACTGAAGCGTCGTCGTTTTCGTAAAGAGTTTGCAACGCGCCGTGGCAGGCTTCCAGGAGCTTGGCGGCGTGGGCGAGGCGTGTGTGTTCCTCGTTGATTTCCGCGATCTCCGTGTCGCCGAGTTGCAACGCTTGCAGTTCCTGCACTTGGTAGCGCAGCAGATCGAGGCGCGCGCCGCGCTCGGCGGCGGCGCG
>JBFLZV010000071.1:0-8137 GCA_040756035.1 Pseudomonadota bacterium | reverse complement strand
AAATTGTTTATAGTAAGCAACCTGTATCAAGGTAATGCATTAGGGTTTAGTAAAAAACTGAAGCCCCGCCACGGATGGTAAAATAAGGAGCGAACTCATGGACTTGCTATACACCGTATCCGGTTTTTTCGTAGGCGCGCTGGTCGGGCTGACCGGGGTGGGCGGCGGCTCGCTGATGACGCCTTTGCTGGTATTGCTGTTCGGGTTTTCCCCCGCGGTGGCGGTGGGCACCGATTTGCTGTTCGCTTCCATCACCAAGATGGGCGGCGTGTGGGTGCACGGGCGGCGCGGCACCGTTGATTGGAAAGTGGTCGGCTTGCTGGCCGCGGGCAGCATCCCCGCGTCGCTGTTGACGCTGGTGCTGCTCAATTATCTCGATCCCAAACAGGTCAACGCGCTGATTGTGCCGCTGATGGGCGTGGCGCTGTTGCTCACCGCGCTGGCGCTGCTGTTCAAGGCACAGTTGTTGCGCTTCGCCAAGCACGAAGACTTGAACGCCGGTTGGCGCGCGCGCGGCTTGGGTCCGGTAACGATCGCGCTGGGCGCCGCGCTCGGCTTTCTGGTGACGCTTACTTCCATCGGCGCCGGGGCGCTGGGCGTGGTGGCGTTATTTTTACTCTATCCGCTGATCCCCACGGTGCGCATCGTCGGCTCCGACATCGCGCACGCCGTGCCGCTCACGCTGGTCGCGGGTTTAGGGCACGTGCACATGGGCAACGTGGATTTCACCCTGCTGGGCAGTCTGTTGCTGGGTTCGTTACCCGGTATTTATCTGGGCAGTCACTTGAGCGTGAAGATACCGGAGCGGGTGCTGCGCTTCACGCTGGCGAGTATGCTGGCGTTGATTGGATTTAAATTTGTCGGTACGTAGTCAAAGTGCTTAGGGGATAGATTAATGAACAATGCAGAAATTCTGGTCAAAGACGACGAAATCGACCGCTACGAGCAGTCGGTGCAGGCGTTTCTAAGCCAGCGCCTGGACGGCGACCGCTTTATGGCGGCGCGCTTGCAGCAGGGCGTGTACGGCCAGCGCCAGGACGGCGTGAACATGGTGCGCGTGAAAATACCCGGCGGGCAGTTGACCGCGCAACAGTTGACCGCCATCGCCGAGGTGTTGGAGCAGTACGCGCGTCACGACGTGGTGCACATCACCACGCGCCAGGATTTTCAAATCCACTATGTGCCGATCGAGGACACGCCGGCGGCGCTGCGCCACTTGGCGCGCGCCGGGCTCACCACGCGCGAGGCATGCGGCAACACCGTGCGCAACATCACCATGGCGCCGCTGGCGGGGGTTTGTCCGCGCGAGCTGGTCGATATCACGCCGTTCAAGGACGGCGCGGTCACGCATTTCCTGCGCCATCCGCTCACGCAGCACCTGCCGCGCAAATTCAAGATCAGTTTCTCCGGTTGCGAGTGCGACTGCGCGCAAGGCATGATGCACGACCTCGGCGTGGTCGCGCAAAAGAAAGACGGACGCTTCGGCTTCAAGATATTGGCCGGCGGCGGCCTCGGCCATAAGCCGCACGAGGCGGTGACGGTGGAGGAATTCATCGAGGAAAAAGATTTACTGCCCAGCATGGAGGCCGTGGTGTCGCTGCACCACCGCTATTCCGACCGCGCCAAGCGCGCTAAGGCGCGCATCAAATTCCTGGTGGATCGTTTCGGAGCGCAAGGCTTCGTCGAAAAATACAAAGAGGAATACGCGCGCACCAAGGCGGCGTTCCAGGGGCGCGCCTATCCCACCGGCGTATGGCATGACGCGCAACCCGGCGCGGCCTGCACGGCGGGCGCGCCGCGCGGCGTGTTCGCGCAAAAGCAGGCGGGCCTGTACGTGTTTCCAATCAGCGTGCACATCGGTGACATCACGGCTCCGCAGTTGCGCGCCATCGCGCAACTGATGCGCGACGAGGGCCTCCATGAAATTCGCACTACGCAGGATCAAAATCTGATTCTCATCAACGTGCCCGAGGCGCGCCTCGACGCGGTGCGCGCGGCGCTCGCGGCGGTGCGCCTGGGCGAGCCCAAGGCCGGTGACGACGTGGTGGCCTGCCCCGGCACCTCGACGTGCCGCTTAGGCATCACCTCCAGCAAGACCATCGGCGCCAAATTGAGCGGCGGCGTCGCGGATTTGCGCATCCGCGCGTCCGGCTGCCACAACGGCTGCGCGCAGCCGGAGATGGGCGACATCGGCATCTACGGCGAAGGCAAGCGTATGCACGGCAAGCTCGTGCCGCACTATCAAATGTACTTCGGCGGCGACGGCCGCACCGGCGGCGGCATCGGTTTCAAAAGCCTCAGCGTGCCGGCGGCGCGTGTGGAAACCGCCGTCGCGCGCGTGCAGCAGGCTTATCTGGACGAGCGTCAAACCGACGAAAACTTCTTCCAGTGGACGCGCCGGCGCGGCAAGGAATCCTTCACCGAACTCTTGAAAGACCTCACGGTGGTAAGCGCCGAGCAACTGCCCGACGTCATCAACGACCACGGCGAGGCGGGCGCTTTCAAGGTGCTGCAACTGGGCGGCGGCGAATGCGCCGGCGCGGCGCAGGAACTGGTGTCCGCGCACTTCGCCGAGGCCGCCTACGAACGCGCCAACCGCAACGCCTATACGTATCAAGGCCACCACACCGAGGCGCTGGAATGCGCCGAAGTCATCGCGCGCCTGATCGGCCAGTCGCTGCTGTTCGTGTGCGGCCACAACAAAATCGAGGATATCAACGAGATTGCGCAAAAGTTGGAAACGCTGCTCGCCGAAACGCACCCCGCATCGACGCCGCTCGGCCCCGAACTCGCGCGCCTCGCGCACGGCATTGCACAGCTTAAAATCAATTTCGAGAATGACGCCTACACGCAACTCATGACCGATCTCGACAACTGGACGGTGCAGGCGGCCTATACGTGCCAAGCGCTCGACACGCAATTGGATTTATCCGGCAGCCTGCCGCTCGCGCAGGGCCAGGCGCAGACGCCGGTGCGCGCCGGATCGGCTCTCGGCAAAGCCGGCGGCGCGACGGTCACCACCGTGGACTTGTCCTCTTACGGATGCCCCGTGCATTTCCTGAAGGCGCGCGTGGAACTCGGCAAGCTCGCCGCGGGCGACGTCATCGATTTCCTGCTTGAGCCCGGCGACGCCACGCAACAGGTTTCGGAAAGTCTCGAAAAGGAAGGGCACAACATAGTGTCAACGGTCGAGGAAGGTGCCGCCATGCGGGTGCGGGTGCGCAAAGCGGAAACGAAGGCGCAGGCCATTGCACACGCTTAGCTCATTACCGGACACCTCCACGGCGTTGGAGCAAAAGGTCGGCGACACGCTGGAATTATTGCGGCGCGTCGCGCGCGACTACGCGCCCGCCGCGTTCTCCAGCAGCTTGGGCGCGGAGGATATGGTGCTCACCGATCTTATTTGCCGCAACGGGCTCGCCATCGAAATTTTTACGCTCGACACCGGGCGGCTGCCGGAAGAAACGTATCAATTGATGCACAAGTTGCGCGCGCATTACGGCCTGGTGCTGCAAAGCTACGCGCCGCGGGCCGACGCCGTCGAGCGCTACATGCGCGAGCACGGTCCCAACGCCTTCTACGAAAGCGTGGAGCTGCGCAAGGCGTGCTGCTTTATACGCAAGGTCGAGCCGCTGCGCCGCGCGCTCGCGGGTAAGCGCGCGTGGATCACCGGCATGCGCCGCCAGCAATCGACCACGCGCAAGGAACTGCCGGCGACCGAATGGGATGCCGAACACAACTTGCAAAAATTCAATCCGCTCGCCGACTGGACGCAACAAGACGTGTGGGCCTATGTCCGCGCCCACGAGGTGCCGTATAATGCGTTGCACGACAAGGGCTATCCCAGCATCGGCTGCGCGCCGTGCACGCGCGCCGTCACGGTGGGCGAGGACATCCGCGCCGGGCGCTGGTGGTGGGAAAATGAGTCGGGCAAGGAGTGCGGATTGCACGAGAAGAGACGCTAATGAAACAACAAGGAGAAGTACACAATGGATACGGCAAGCGCAGAGTTATTAACCCATAGTTCATCGTCACCGACGTCTCCCATAACCATGGCAATACGGGCACACGAAATCGAAAACGGCGTTACGCGCGCGCGCGGCGATGCGGGCTTGACGCATCTTCAAACGCTGGAGAGCGAATCCATCCACATCATGCGCGAGGTGGCTGCCGAGTGCAAAAATCCGGTGCTGCTGTTTTCCGGCGGCAAGGATTCCATCGTCATGCTGCGTCTCGCGGAAAAGGCGTTTCGGCCCGGCAAGTTTCCATTTCCGCTCATGCACATCGACACCGAGCACAACTTTCCGGAGGTTATTCAATTCCGCGACAAGCGCGCCGCGGAACTGGGCGAGCGCCTCATCGTGCGCTCGGTGCAGGATTCCATCGACCGGGGCCGCATTATCGTCAAGGACCCCAATCAAAGCCGCAACACCATGCAAACCGTGACGCTGCTCGACGCCATCGCCGAGTTCGGCTTCGACGCCTGCTTCGGCGGCGCGCGCCGCGACGAGGAAAAGGCGCGCGCCAAGGAACGCATCTTCTCGTTCCGCGACGAATTCGGCCAATGGGACCCGAAAAATCAGCGTCCGGAATTGTGGGACTTGTACAACACGCGCGTGCATCCCGGCGAACACATGCGCGTGTTTCCGATCAGTAACTGGACGGAAATGGACATCTGGCAATACATTGCGCAGGAAAATCTGGAAGTGCCGTCCATTTATTACGCGCACCGGCGCGACGTCATCTGGCGCGGCGGCTGGTTGCCGGTTTCGCACCTGGTGCAGCCCAAGGCGGGTGAAAAAATCGAAAATAAAATGGTGCGCTTCCGCACCGTCGGCGACATGAGCTGCACTTGCCCTGTGGAGTCCGACGCCAAGACCGCGCAGGAAATCATCATGGAGACAGCCATCGCGCGCATCACCGAGCGCGGCGCCACGCGCCTCGACGATCAAACGTCGGAAGCCTCCATGGAACTGCGCAAAAAGGAAGGCTATTTTTAATAGCGTAGGGTGGGCGCCGTTTGCGCCCACGCGGAACCTGAATCAGCTCATGCTCAGGGAGAGCAACCACATGACTACATCTACACAAGACGTTACCCCGAAAATGGACATCCTGCGCTTCATCACCGCCGGCAGCGTGGACGACGGCAAGAGCACGCTCACCGGACGGCTGCTGTACGATTCCAAGTCGATCTTCGAGGATCAGCTCGAGGCGATCACGCGCACCACGGCGCGGCGCGGCGGCGACGGCGTCGATCTGGCGCTGCTCACCGACGGCCTGCAGGCCGAACGCGAACAAGGCATCACCATCGACGTCGCCTATCGCTACTTCGCCACGCCCAAGCGCAAATTCATCATCGCCGACGCGCCCGGCCACGAACAGTACACGCGCAACATGGTCACCGGCGCCAGCACCGCCAACGTCGCCGTCATTCTCATCGACGCGCGCAAGGGCGTGCTCACGCAATCGCGCCGCCACGCCTACATCGCCAACCTGCTCGGCATCCCACACTTCATCGTCGCCATCAACAAAATGGACTTGGTGGATTATTCCGAACAGGTTTATCAAAATATCCGCGCGGAATTCGGCGCGTTCGCGCAGCGCCTCGGCGTGCCGGACGTGCGCTTCATTCCCATCTCCTCGCTGCACGGCGACATGGTGGTGACGCGCGGCGATAATCTCCCCTGGTACCGCGGCGAGACATTGATGGACGCGCTGGAGAACATCAAGGTCGCGCGTGACTTCACGGCGCGCCCGTTCCGTTTTCCCGTGCAACTTGTCTGCCGTCCGCAACGCGCGGATTTGCACGACTTTCGCGGTTACATGGGGCGCATCGAATCGGGCTCCATCAAGGCCGGCGACGAAATCGTCGTGCTGCCCAGCGGATTGCGCTCGCGCGTCAAGGAAATCGTCACCTACGACGGTAACCTACAAGAAGCCGTCGCCCCGCAGTCCGTCACGCTCACGCTCGCCGATCATATCGACATCTCGCGCGGCGATTTGATCGCGCGCCCGCACGACGCGCCGCGCGTGGCGAAGCAATTCGCGGCTTGGCTCTGCTGGATGAGCGAACAGCCCATGCAATCGAGCCGCAAATATCTCATCAAGCACACCACCTCCACCGTCAAGGCCATGATCGCGCAAGTGGAATACAAGGTGGACATCAACACGCTGAATCAAATCAGCGACGCCGCCGAACTCAAAATGAACGACATCGCGCGCGTGCGGATCAAGGTGCAAAAACCCGTCATCTGCGACCTCTACCGCGAAAACCGCGCCACCGGCGGCTTCATCGTCATCGACGAGCACACCAACAACACCGTCGCGGCGGGAATGATCGAAGCGGTTGAGTAATGGAGAACAGTTGTTGTTAGAGGTCGCTTCACTCGACCTCGTAATTTACATACCTAAGCCGCTATTTCAGGCGAGATGTGAACGGGCAATAAATGCGCAGCCTTTGCGTCAAGGACGGTGATCTGTCCTATTCCCTTGTCGGTTAGCCCGACATTGACGTTCCAGCCATAGGAAATGTCTTTAACGATTTTCTCATGATTGAAATTGATAAAGAGGATGTCTTCTTTATCGTTGTATGTAATGTCCATAGATTAACCTTTTAATTCCCAATTTATCATAACGGTTTTTACTACAAGACTGTTTTCAACGGTTGCCGCTACACAAACCGGATTATCATGCCGCCCGGCTAACCTCTTAAATATCCAGATGCGCTTCTGATCTTTTTCGTGGATGGCGCCGGTTTCAATGACTTCAGTCAGTTGTTCGCTGCTAATTTGACGTTCTTCCGTGCGGTTTCGGGCATGGGTAGTATTACTTCTTTGTCAAAGCGAACGCTAAACAAAGGATTGCCCAAATATTTCCCTCATTCTGCATATACCTTACCCGAAATTTAGCGACATTTAAAGCGAACACATAAAAAACGGGCGCTTGGTGCGCCCGTTTTAGTTTGGCGGTGTGAGATCGAGTTAGAAAATATGCTTCACGCCGACCGCGAAGGAATCCGGGTCCTGGCCGGCGCCGACCGCGCCGGTGGCGTTGCTGGAGCCGGTTGCGCCGAGGCCGTAGGTGCCCGCCGAATCATTGTTGACGCGCGTGTACAGGGCATATACGTGCGTGCGCTTGGAGAAATGATGCTCGGCGCCCAGCGCCCAGTACGATGCGCCACTGTCGGTAACTTTGTCATCGTCGGCGTTGGCATAGGCGAGTTTCAAAGTATTGTTGCCGATGTTGTGCGCCGCGCTCAGATACCATGCGTCGTGATCGGTATGCGCGGCGGCCGCATAGGCGCCGTCGCTGTCGAGGTTTTCATAAATCGCGCCGATGGTAGTGGCGCCGCCAAAAGTAAAACTCGCGCCGATCTTGTCCGCGCTGCGGTCGGCGTCGGCGGCGGAGGCATCGACGTCCGCGTGCGCGTAGGTTACGTACCATGGCCCGTTGGAATAATTGAACTGCGCGCCCCATATATCATTATCGCTGCCCGCCGTTTCGTCGGTGCCGTACTGGAGATGCCCGCTGAAGCCGTTGAAATTGGGCAGGAACCACATGACGGAATTGGTGATGGCGCTATCGTAGAGTGAACCGTTCACACTGATGCCGGTGGTCAGCGTGTTGGTGGTGCTTGACGTGAGTGACGTGCTGCCGCCGTTCATGATGGCGGAGTAATCGGCGATGGTGTCGCCGAACACGTCCAATTGATTGGTGGACGTTTTGTACGGCTGGCCGTGGAAGCCGAGCGCCACGGTGCCGAAGCCGCCCGCCACGCCGACGTAACCGTCGCGGCCGCCGCCGAACAACGAACCGGACGTGCCGTCCGTGCCGTTATCCAATCCGACGCCCGCCTCCATGAGAAATACGCCCTTCAAACCGTTGCCCAACCCTTCCCAGCCCTTGATGCCCAAGCGTGAACCGTTGCTGGCCACGTTGTTGGTGTTGCTGGAGCCGGGCGCGTCGGTGTCGGTGATTTCAACCGCGGCGTTCGCTTGGCCGTAGACTGTTACGGCGCCCTCATCCGCCTGAGCGATAAGGGGAGTAAAAACAGCGGACGAAACGGCGGCTGCAAGAATTTTCCTGTTCATCGAATCCTCCGATTAAAACCCATCCTTATGGTTCCCAAGAACCTTGT
>JBFLZV010000070.1:0-8267 GCA_040756035.1 Pseudomonadota bacterium | reverse complement strand
CGCGACGCGCGCGGCGGCGCAATTGAAAATCCGCAGGGATATACCGGTAATCTCCTGGGTGCAGGCCGGACAAGGCAGCGCGCTGGGGCCGGTGCGCGCGGCGCGCGACATCACTGAACGGGTCACCGCCACCACGCCGGTCGGCCCGCGCGCCTACGCGCTGCGCATCGTGGGCGATTCCATGGAACCGAAATTTCCGGAAGGGGCTATCATTATCGTCGATCCCGACGCCGCGGCGCAGCACGGTTCCTTCGTGGTGGCGCACCTGCGCGATACCGGCGAGACTACGTTCAAACAACTGGTGGTCGACGGCAAGCGCTATTTGAAACCCGTAAATCCTCGCTATCCCATTATCGAAGTGAACAAATCCACCACCCTCTGCGGCGTCGTCAAGCAGATGGTCATGAGCTTTTCTTAACCGCCCGACCCACCCGTCCGCGCGGCAATCAGCCGCGATCCTCGGCGGTTCCGCGTCTTGTTCAGAATTGACAAATATATACCTTTTTGGTATAGTTCGATCAATATAAGTTATTGAGATTTCAAGCAAACATCCGATCGAGGCTCTTGGGGCGCCAGGGCGCGAATCGTCATGAAGCAGTGCGTGAGCAAAGCCGAAATCGGCGCCGCAGCGGCACGCCGCACCGACACAACGGGGACGCGGCTAGATCGAGCAGCCGCTCGACCTATGCAACAACGCAGCATACGTTGAAGGAGGAGATGTGATGACTTACCGCGAAATTGAAATGGCAGAGGACGGCGGGGCCTGGGCGCACCAGCAAGAGATTGAACAGCAGGAGTTCGAGCAGCAGGAGCAAAAAAAGGTGAAGCATTTGCGCAAAAAGAAGGCGGACGAAAATTATTTCGCCGAACTCGCCAAGCTCGACGTCAGCGAACATGTCGAAAAGAAGGGCCAGTTTTCCTATTTATCGTGGGCCTGGGCGGTGGATCGCTTGCGCCGCCTGCATCCGGACGCGACCTGGGAAGTGAAGCGCTTCGACGGCATGCCGTATCTCAAAACCGATTGCGGCTACTTCGTCGAGGTCGCCGTAACCGTGAACGGCGTCACGCTGTCGCAAATCCACCCGGTGCTGGACGGCCGCAACCGGCCGATCCTGGAGCCCAACGTGTTCGATATCAACACCAGCATTCAGCGCTGCCTGGTCAAGGCTATCGCGCTGCACGGCCTGGGGTTGTACATCTACGCGGGCGAGGATTTGCCGGAGGGCGCGGAGCCGGTGCGCATCAATGCCGAACAGCGAGCCACGCTGGAGGCGCTGATCGAACAAACCGGCGCCGATGAGGCGCGGTTTCTCAATTATTTCCGCGTCGGCAGCCTGGCGGAATTGCCCGCCGCGGATTATGAACGCGCCGTGGCGGCGTTGGAAAAGAAACGCAAAGCGGCCTAACCTATTTAAGGAGACGCACGTGAATATTTTCAGCTTCACCGGCAGACTGGGCCGAGACGCGGAGGTACGTTACACCAGCGGCGGAACACCGGTGGCGACGTTCACCGCCGCTAATGAAATCGGCTTCGGCGAGCGCAAGAGAACGCAATGGATCAAATGCACGCTGTGGGGAAAACTCGCCGAAAGCGGCGTGATTCCTTATTTGACCAAAGGCCGCGAAGTAGCCGTCACCGGCGAAGTGACGCTCGATGAATACATCGCCCGTGACGGCGCCAACAAGGCCAGCCTCAACGTGCGCGTCATCGACGTCACGCTGGTGGGCGGCAAGAGCGAGACCGCGCACCGGCAGCCGGCGATTGTGGAGGAGTCGCAGGAAACCACCCGCGATTTTTGGGAGACGCCGGAAAACCGCGCCGATATCGAATTCGACGACGAATTGCCGTTTTAATTATCCGTTACATGGCGGGCGCACCGCCCATACAGCGCCGCGCCCGCGCCCGCCATCGCCCATACGATGAGCGCGCCGGCGGGCAAATCCCACCACGCCGAAGCGGCTAGGCCGAGCGCGTAGCCCAACGCGCCGACCGCGTAACCCGCCGCCAGACCGCCGCGTGCGGCGACGAGCGCGGGAATAATGAGGCTGGCGAACACCAAATACACGCCGACCAGTTGCACCGAGGCCGTCACCGCCAGCGCGAACAGCGTGTAGAACAACCAATACCCGGCGCGCCGTCCCAGCCTCCACCATAGCGCGAGAATAATCGGTGTGAGCACGGCGGCGGGCAATAGCTGCGCGTAGTTCACCCACAGGATTTGCCCCACCAGTAGGTCCTTGAGGTGCTCGCCGCCGTGCGGATGACGCGCGAGCAGCAGCATGGCCGCGCTCGCCGCCAGCACGAACAACGCGCCGATCAACGCCTCTTGCACGCGCGGCCAGCGCCGCTCGGTATAGGCGAGCAACAGCGCCGCCAGCAGCGCGCCGCCACCCGCCGCGATTTGCACCGCCCACCCCTGCGCCTCCCAGCCCAGCATGTTCGCGGCGATCACGCCCAGCCCCGCCACTTGCGCGATGGCGAGATCGATGAACACGATGCCGCGCGCCAACACCTGGCGGCCCAATGGCACGTGCGTGGCGAGCACCAGCAGCCCGGCGCACAGCGCGGGCCCGAGCAGATCGACGTCGAGCGCGCCCCAGCTCATTGCGCAATCGCTAACAGACGCCGGATGGTGTCGTCGAACAAGCCGAATAAATCTTGCGCGGCGTCACTGCCGCCGACCGTGTAAGGCAACACCACGATGGGCAGATTGGCGCGCTCCGCCAGCCACTCCGACGGCCGCGCGTCGTGGTACGCGGCGCGCACGATGAATTTCGCCGGTTCATTTTGCAGCGCCGACAACACCGCGGCGAGCTGTGCGCTGCTCGGCTCGACGCCGGGCTTTGGTTCCAGCGCGGCCACCTCGCGCAGCCCGAGCCAGCGATTCAAATACGGCCAAGCGCGGTGCTGCACTACGATCGGCACGCCCTTGAGCGGCGCGGCTTGCTGCTCCCAGCGTTGCACGGCGGCTTGCCAGCGCACGGCAAAATCCTGATGACGCGCCCGATAGAACGCCGCGTTGTCCGCGTCGATTTCCGCCAGGCGCGCGGCCAGCGCCGCCGCCACGCGCGTGATGTTGCGCGCATCGGTGTGCAAATGCGGATTACCTTGCGGGTGCACGTCACCCTCGGCGCGATCCAGACGCGCGGGGATTTCCAGCAGCTCCACCCACTGCGACGCCTCGAAATAACCGGGACTGCCGGGCTGCACCTTGGCATTGCCCGCTTGGCGCAGCAGCAGCGGCAGCCAGCCCGCTTCCAGATCGGCGCCCGTGCACACCACCAGATCGGCGCGGCGCATACGCG
Source organism: Pseudomonadota bacterium (assembly GCA_040756035.1). Taxonomy (GTDB): domain Bacteria; phylum Pseudomonadota; class Gammaproteobacteria; order SURF-13; family SURF-13; genus JBFLZV01. Next base: position 4,961 of record JBFLZV010000070.1, on the reverse strand, counting down.
CAATCAGGCTGGGGCGCGCCTCGATGTGATGCGGGTCTTGCAGCGCGGTGGTGGCGCTGGAAGCGGACACCTTATCGCCGCCCAGTTCCTGCGCGAGCGCCGCCCATTCCGGTTCGCAGGCGAACACGGCCAGCGCGGCGTGCGCGGGCTGCGCGAGGGTGATATAAAAAAGCGCGCCACCGAGTAGTAGCCATAATTTTTTCATGTCGGTTCCTCAAAAAGCATGTGCGCCGTGCGCGCCCAGACTCATCACGAAATTCAAAAATAACTGATGATCCACGTCCGGCTGCGAGGCATCGCGGTTATATTGCAAACGCAGACGACTGAATTCGCTGGGATCGTATTCCAGCAACGCGCTGGCGCGCCATGGATCGTGGCCGAGCGTGTCCAGCACGCTGTCCGCCACCGCCGCGCCGCGGTTATCGGCCTCCAGCCAATCGTAACGCACGCCGGCGCGCCACTTCGGCATGAACTGGTACACGCCTTGCGCGTACGCGCCGTTTTGCTCGCCGCTGTAATCCAGATCGTTGAACAGGCCGTCTTCCGCGCGGTGCAGATATTCCGTTTGGAATTTGAAATTTGTGCGGCTGGGATTGCCCTGCGGCGCCCATTTCCAGATGAAATCGGCGATGGTGACGTCGCTGTCGCCGGAGAAGCTGTTATCGCCGTCGTCCGATTTACGCTCTCGCGCTTGTGCGTGCAAATGTGACAGCCCGGCGCGCCAACTGTGGCTCACGCCCACGTCGCCGCCCAGGTGCGCGAACAAGCTGGCCGCGCCCTTGCCGTCGTGCGCCGCGCCACCGGCGGGAAAATTCGCGCCGCGCAGCACCTCGCCGCCGATTTCCAGGAATAGATCGGTGGGCGCCACCCAGCGCAGTTGCACGCCGTCATCGCCGTACTGGCCGGCGAGCAGCGCGCGGTACGCCAACGGCCGGTCCACGAAGTCATCGACGTGCGGATGGAATTCATTCAAGTAACCGATGCGTGAATAGAAACGCCCGGCCTTGGCGGTGAAACCCGCGGGCAGCCCCAGGGTTTGGATATACGCCTCTTCCAACTCCGTCTTGGTTTCTCCGTCTTCCGTGGCCAACGCCAGCGTGAGACTGCCGTAAAAACGGTCGTCGATGTTGGCGTCGAAAATCAACTCGGCCTCACCCAGCGCGAACCCCTCCTCGCCCGGACCGCTGTCTTCGCCCAAGGCGAAACCGGGCAGCGCGTACATGGCGGGATCGCGGGAAAATTCTCCGAACGTCGCGTTGAGAATCACGCTCGCATTGGGATTAAAAGCATTGCCGCGCCGCACACCGCGCTGCGGCGACGGCGCGGCGGGTGCGTTCCCGGCGTTCGCATGCGCGTGCGCCGCGCCACTCGGTTCGGCGCTTTGCATCTCTTGCAAGCGCCGCTCCAACACCTGGATGCGCGTCTCGTAAGTCTGCTTCAGTTGTTCTAATTCAGTGCGGAGTTGCCGTAATTCGTCGCCCTGCGCCGTCAAACTGAGCATCGCGGCAATGACGCCCGGCGCAATCATAGAAATTTTGCGCATACTGTCCTCGTCTAAAATAAAAATATACGGCGCGGCCTTAGCGGGCCGCGCGTTAAAATTTATTTCTCAGAGGAATGCAGGTGGTGCGCGCGAGGGGTGGAGTTGATAAGGAGACGGGAGATGCGCCGGATCGGATGCAGCATCCGGCAATAGCAATAACAAATTAGCCGCATGAATGACTAATGCGGCGGTGTGCAGCGCCGCGCCCACGCTCGCGTAGCCGACACACTTGTCGCAGGCGGGCAGATGCTTGGCGCCGTCTTGATCGTTGTCGGACGTGGACGACGCCGGCGGCTCGGACAAATGCGACAGCGCATGCACCGCCGCGCCGTGCTGCGCGACAACCAGCAGACAGGCGAGAATTAAAAAACTTGCAAAGCGCAGGCGCATAGAGTGGTTCGTTTACAAAATTGGCTCCCCGGGACGGACTCGACCGTTTCGACGGGATCGAAACGGGGCAGACGCAGTCTGCCCGTAGGGTGCGCGCCATGGATGGCGCGCATCACCCCCGAAGGCGGTGAGAGTCCGTGCGCAACGAAGCTATAAAACAGCAACGACTTACGACTCAAACATCACTCAAACTAAGCATGGCTCCCCGGGACGGACTCGAACCGCCGACCCAGTGATTAACAGTCACTTGCTCTACCGACTGAGCTACCGGGGAAGATAGGGGTGTGTATAGTAAGGGCGGGGGTGCATTTGGTCAATAGAAACCGGCGCATTTTCAGCCTCCTACCCTGCTATAATTAGCAAATTAATCTTCAGATGACTCGCACACAGCAGGGTTCATGAACCATCCCGTCGCGCCGCCGGTACAAATCGATCATGCACAGCTGATCGCCGAATTGTTGCACGTGTTGCCGCGTGATTGCGTGCTGAGTGACGCGGAAGATCTGCGTCCCTACGAGTGCGACGGCCTGACCGCCTACCGGCAACTACCCGGCGTGGTGTGCCTGCCCGCCACGCTGGCGCAAGCGCAAGCCGTGCTGCGCGTGTGTAGCGCCCTGCAGGTGCCGGTGGTGGCGCGCGGCGCGGGCACGGGTTTGTCCGGCGGTGCGCTGCCGCTGCCCGACGGCGTGCTGCTGAGCCTCGCCAAGTTCAAGCGCATCCTGGACATCGACCCGCTCAACCGCGTGGCGCGCGTCGAACCGGGCGTGCGCAACCTCGCCATCTCGCAGGCGGTGGCCGAACACGGCCTGTACTACGCGCCCGATCCCTCCTCGCAAATCGCCTGCACCATCGGCGGCAACGTAGCGGAAAATTCCGGCGGCGTGCATTGCCTTAAATACGGACTCACCGTGCACAACGTACTGGGGCTGAAAATACTGACCATGGACGGCGACGTGCTCGAACTGGGCGGCGCCGCGCCGGACGCGCCTGGCTACGACCTCCTCGCGCTCATGCACGGCTCCGAAGGATTGCTCGGCGTGATCGTCGAAGTCACCGTGAAATTATTGCCCAAGCCGGAGCGCGCGCAACTCATCATCGCCGCCTTCGACGACGTCGCCAAGGCCGGCATTGCCGTAAGCCGCATCATCGGCGCGGGCTTTATCCCCGCCGGCCTGGAGATGATGGACAACCTCGCCATCCGCGCCGCCGAACAATACGCGCACGCCGGCTATCCGGAGGACGCCGCCGCGCTGCTGCTGTGCGAACTGGACGGCACCAACGAAGAAGTCTCCGTGCAAATTTTTCAAGTGCGCCAACTGCTGCTCGCCGCGGGCGCGCGCGACGTGCACACCGCGCTCGACGATGCCGAACGCCTGAAACTGTGGGCCGGGCGCAAGGCCGCGTTCCCCGCCGTGGGCCGCCTCGCCCCCGACTATTACTGCATGGACGGCACCATCCCGCGCGGCCGTCTCGCCGAGGTGCTGACGCGCATCAGCGAACTCTCCGCCGCCTACGGTCTGCCGGTCGCCAACGTGTTTCACGCCGGCGACGGTAACCTGCATCCGCTGATTCTTTACGACGCCAACAAACCCGACGAACTGACGCGCACCGAGCAACTGGGTGAAAAAATTTTGGAATTGTGCGTGGCGGTCGGTGGCACCATCACCGGCGAGCACGGCGTGGGCGTGGAAAAACTCACGCCGATGTGCACGCAATTCAGCGCCGCCGAACTTGATCAGTTTCACGCCGTCAAGTACGCCTGCGACCCGCAAGGCCTGCTCAATCCCGGCAAGGCCGTGCCCACGCTACAACGCTGTGCGGAATTCGGCGCCATGCACGTGCATCGCGGCGAGTTGCCGTTCCCGGAGTTGGAACGTTTTTGAATTAAAACCTCATAAAATCTCAACGCAAAGACGCCAAGACGCAAAGAAACGAAAGATAAAGTTCGATTAAATATTTATTTCCCGAATGATTAAATAAGATGCCAGATATTTTTAAAGAATTTTTTATCCTTTGCGTCTTGGCGTCTTTGCGCTAGATTTTTTATGGACGCCGATATCGGTAAAGAATTGCAAGAGCGCGTGCGCGAGGCGTTCGCGCGGCGCGCGCCGTTGCAAATCAGCGGCGGCGGCAGCAAAAATTTTTACGGCCGCGCGCCGAGCGGCGCGCCGCTTCAGGTCGGCGCGCATCGCGGCGTGATTCATTACCTGCCGACCGAATTGGTCATCACCGCGCGCGCCGGCACGCCGCTTACGGAAATCGAAACGCTGCTCGCCGAGCACAGGCAAATGCTGCCGTTTGAACCGCCGCACTTCGGCCCCAACGCCACATTGGGCGGCGCGGTCGCCTGCGGACTGTCCGGCCCGCGTCGCCCCTACAGCGGCGCGCTGCGCGACTTCGTGCTCGGCGTAAAAATTATCAACGGCAAAGGCGACATTCTGCGCTTCGGCGGCCAGGTGATGAAAAACGTCGCGGGCTTCGACGTCGCGCGCCTGATGGCCGGCGCGCTCGGCACGCTCGGTGTGTTGCTGGAAGTCTCGCTCAAAGTGCTGCCGCGCCCGGAACAGGAAATCACGCTGCGCCGACCCGACACGGCGGAACAGGCGCTGCGGCGCATGAACGCCTGGGCCGGCCAGCCGCTGCCGCTGTCCGCCGCCTGCTTCGACGGCGCGCATCTTTATGTGCGGCTGTCCGGCACCGAGGGCGGCCTGCGCGCCGCGCGCGAGGCGATCGGCGGCGACCCCGTGCCGGATGGCGCATCCTTCTGGGAAAAACTGCGCGAACAGGAACTGCGCTTTTTCTCCGACGCCGCGCGGCTGTGGCGGCTGTCGCTGCCGCCGGCGGCTCCGCCGCTGCATCTGCCCGGCGAATGGTTCATCGATTGGGGCGGCGCGCAGCGCTGGCTGAAAAACCCGCTGCCCGCGGAAGTCATCCGCGCCACCGCCGCGCGCCTCGGCGGCCACGCCACGCTGTTCCGCGACGGCGAACGCTTGCAGGTGTTCCACCCCCTGCCCCCCGCCCTGCTCGC
>JBFLZV010000069.1:0-8388 GCA_040756035.1 Pseudomonadota bacterium | reverse complement strand
TTGTCGATCAGGCGCAGCGCGGTGCGCCAGACGCTGTTGTCATGCTCGGCGCGTCCGGCGCCGCATAGGGATTCGTACAGCGCCAGCGCACGGCGCGCGCAGCGCGGCATGGAGAAATTTTCCGCCGTGGCGCGCGCCGCGGCGGCGAGGGTTTCTCGCTCGTGCCGTGGCCGCGCGGCGAGCCACGCTAGGGCGGCGGCGAATTCGGCGGTGTCTTCGTGCGCGAGCAGCCGTCCGTTGTGGCGGTCGCGCACCACCTCGCGCACGCCCGCGGCGTCGACCGCGACCACCGGCACGCCCGCCGCCATGGCCTCGACCAACACCATGCCCTGCGTTTCGCTTTGCGAGGCGAACGCGAAGGCGTCCATGGCTTGATAGGCGTCGGCCAGTCGCCGGCCTTGCAGATTGCCGCTGAGATGCAGGCGCGCGCTTAAGTCCTGTTCATCGAAACGGCGCCGCATGTCCTGTTCCATGGGGCCGCTGCCCACTACGAGAAAATGCGCGCGCCGGTGTCGGTGCAGAAAGGCGGCGACGGCGTCGGTCAGGAAATCGAGGTTTTTTTCGGGCGCCAGCCGGCCCACATGTCCGACCACGAAGGCGTCCGCGGGGATGCGCAGCGCGGCGCGCGCGGCGTGGCCGTCGCCGGCGTTGAATTGCGTTAAGTCGACGCCGGTGGGGATGACTTCGATGCGTGTGGCGACGCCGTTGTTGCGCAAGACTTCGGCGATGCTGGCGCTGGGGGCGATGACGGCGTCGCACAGCGTGCAGTAGCCGCGCACCAAATCCATGATGAAGCGTTGCAGGCGCGGCGAGCCGCTGCCGATATAGTGCGTGTAGCGTTCGTACTGGGTGTGGTGCGTGAATACCACGGGGAGATTGCGCATGGCGGCGATGCGCAGGGCGGTGTCGCCGAGTAGGAAAGGATGGTGCGAGTGCACGATGTCGGGCCGGAATTGTTCCAGCGAAGAATTCAAGAAATGCGGCACCGGCACCGGCATGGAAAAATCGCTGCCGTTGAAGTGCTGGATGGCGGGCACGCGGATCACGTCCGTCTCGCGTTTCGGCATGCCCTCAAATACCGGGGCGATGACCAGCACGCGGTGGCCGAGGGCGCGGTACGCGGCGCTGAATGACGCCACCGAACGCGCGACGCCGCCGATGTGCGGTGTGTAGGTGTTGGTCAGCATGAGGATGTTCATGGTATACCTCGATGCAGCGTGGCGCTGGTTTGGCCTGACGCGGCGACGACGGGCGCGGCGCCCGGTAAATGAATTTCGATGACCGGCGCGGAGGTGCGCCATGCGCCTTGCCAGCTAATCATAATCCGCTCGGCATTGGACTCCAAATTAACGGAAATATCGCCGTACGGCGTAGGCGCGGGGCCGAAGGACAGCCGATTGGGCGCGGCGAGCCATTCACCGGGGATGCCCGATGCCAGGATCAGCCGTCCCGGCTCTTCGCGCACGAAGCAGTTACGCACCATCATAACCCATTCCGCCGCGGCCCATGCATGCTGGCCGTCGCCCATGCAGCCGCCGCGCGTGCGCGGGTGGATGGCCTCCGGCCACTGACCGGTGGGCGAGGCGAACCGGGCGACGTTGCGCATAAGTTCCATGGCGCGCGCGTCGCCCGCGCGCAGCAGCACTTGCGCGACATGCAGGGTCAGATAAATATTGATGCCGGAGTGGATCATGTCTTGAAAAAAACCGCCATCGACGAAGCATTTGTCGAGCAGGAATTCCACGGTGTCGAGCAGGCGCGGGTCGCGCGGCGCTGCGAGTTGCAGCGGGTAGCCGAGCACGATGGAGCCGATGGCGCCGCCGTCCATGCGCCGGTATGGCGAGGCCGGAAGGCCCGGCCGGTCGCGGCGCGTCGCGGTCGCTTGCAAGCTGTGCTCGACGGCCGCCGTGAGGCGTTCGGCCTCGGTGCGGAACTGCGTGGCGCTGTCGGCGTCGCGCAGCGTGTCCAGTAAATCCGCGGCGGCGCGCAGCCCGGCGATGCTCCAGAAATCATCCCAATAATAGTAGTCATTGGGACCGAGATGCTCGGCGCTGAACCCGGCGGGCAGCAGGCCGGCGTGCGGCACGCCGAGCGTGTCTTTCAAGCGCTTGCGCGTGATCCACAGTGCGCCGTTGCGGATGGATTTGGCTTGCCAGGGGGCGGGTGGGTGGCCGGTGAGTTCGGCGTGGCGTTGCATCAGCCACAGCACCTGGCCGTTGGAGTCCCACTCGCCTTCCTGTGATAGGAAATAGCCGACGTGCGTCTGCCGGTCGGGAAAGCGGCGCAGGGTGCGCGTCGCGCGCGCAGTGAGGCCGGCGCACAACATGGCGTGTAGGATGTAAACGGCGTCGCGGAACCAGAAGCGCTTGTAGGTGTAAGGGCCGGCGTAGACGTCGTCCGGCGTGTGCAGGATGAGCGTGCGCAGCGCGGCGTCGTACAGGAATTGCACGTGTGCATCGGGTACGCTGAGGCGCGCGTGCTCGGCGAGCGCGTCGGGCCAAGAGGGGTGGACGCGTCGCGGTGGCGTGGGCGTACCGAGCGGGATGTGCAATGTAATGGAGCGTGTGACATTGGGTTGCAGTTTGAATAGCGCGGCGGCGCTGGCCATACCGACGTCGCAGTGCGTGGCGGTGCGCTCGCTCGGTTTGGGCAGTTGCACGTGCACGTCACCGTAACGGTAGTTGGAAAACTGATAGCGCTCGACGCGCTCGCTGAATTCGACGCGTTGCTTGCCGTTGATGCGCCAGGCGCGTCCGTCGTCTTCCAGGTTGGCTTCATTGATGAAGCTCACGCCTTCGCAGTTGTAGGGACGCAGCGTCAGCGCCAGCCAGGCGTCGCGGTCGGCGCTCGCGTCGACGCGCTGCCGGCAGGTGATCATTTCGTTATGTACGATCATGTCGGCGCGGCAGTACAACGATAATCCCTGCGCCGCCGTTTCCGTGACCACGCTCAGCGCGTGATCCATGTCTAGATATTGCCGCACATCGTGCGCCTGTGAGGGAATGAGCTCGCGCTTGTCATCGGTGATGATCCAGGCGTCCAGGGACCAGCCGTCCCAAAATGGCGTCAACAATCCGCGTGGATCGACGATGGGCAGATGTTCACAATCGGGCAGGCCGAGCGCCGTCCAATTACGATGCGACAAATTAACGTGCGTGATGGAAAATGCGCGCGGGATGAAGGCGTCGTCGTGCGGATCGAACTGGCGTTCGATCCAATACGGCCACACCCAATCGAGATTGTGCTGAATGGCGCCGGTGTTGAGCAGGCCGCGTGCGTGAAACACCACGCCGGCGCGCAACAGCTCCAGGGGCACGCTCACCTCGGAGGGCTGCGCGAAGCGGCGCAGATGCGACAGCACCAGGATCGGGTCCAGGAATCCCTGCGCCCGCGCCACGCGGCGGATCAGATATCTCCACGGCAGCCACTTGAGCCACATTTTAAAACTCCGTTTGAAAGATAAAATGCCTCACGCAAAGGCGCAAAGACGCGAATTAAAAAACGATTTCAAGGTTAAGAATAGTAAGGAAGTTCTGATGTATCGTCATTCCGGGCGAGGCGTAGCGGAGACTCAGGAATCCAGTGCCTGTAATTCAGCGGCTTACTGGATTCCCGCGTCCGCGGGAATGACGAAAAAGGAATAATCAGAACTTCCTTAAATTTTTGCGTCTTCGCGCCCTTGCGTGAGCTAGTTTTTTTAACTCGCCTTGCCGGTAATCAAACCAAGCTGATGCGCTTGCAGCGCCTTGATTTCATCGCGCAGTTGCGCGGCCTCCTCGAATTCCAAATTCTGCGCGTGCTTGTGCATGTGCTGTTCGAGTTTTTTGATTTTTTGCATCAATTTTTCCGGCGTGAGCGCGGCGTACTGCGCCACTTGTTCCGCGACCTTGGCGTATTCCCTGGGTGTGCCGGGGCTGCCGGCGTAGGCGCCTTCTAAAATATCGTTGATGGCCTTTTGGATGCCGCGCGGGGTGATGCCGTGCTGCCGGTTGTAGGCGACTTGTTTGGCGCGGCGGCGCTCGGTTTCGTCGAGCGCGCGGCGCATGGAGCCGGTGACGGTGTCGGCGTAGAGGATGGCTTTGCCGTGGATGTGGCGCGCAGCGCGTCCGATGGTTTGGATGAGCGAACGTTCGGAGCGCAGGAAGCCTTCCTTGTCGGCGTCGAGCACGGCGACCAACGATACTTCCGGCATGTCCAGCCCCTCGCGCAACAGGTTGATGCCGACCAGCACGTCGAACTCGCCGAGGCGCAGGTCGCGGATGATTTCCACACGCTCCACGGTGTCGATGTCGGAGTGCAGATAGCGCACGCGCACGCCGTGCTCGTGCAAATATTCGGTGAGGTCTTCGGCCATGCGTTTGGTGAGCGTAGTGACCAGCACGCGCTCGTTCACCGCGACACGCTTGTGAATTTCGGAGAGCAAATCGTCGACTTGCGACAGCGCGGGGCGCACTTCGACCTCCGGGTCGATCAGCCCGGTGGGACGCACTACTTGCTCGACCACTTGGCCGGCGTGCTCCAGTTCGTACGGCCCCGGCGTGGCCGACACGTAAATGGCCTGCGGCGCCATGTGCTCGAATTCGTCAAAGCGCAGCGGCCGGTTGTCGAGCGCCACCGGCAAACGAAAGCCGTATTCCACCAGCGTTTCCTTGCGCGAGCGGTCGCCGCGGTACATGCCGCCGATTTGCGGGATGGTGACGTGGCTTTCGTCGACGATCAGCAGCGCGCGCGGCGGCAGGTAATCGAACAGCGTGGGCGGCGGCTCGCCCGGCTTGCGCCGTGATAAATAGCGTGAATAATTTTCGATGCCGGGGCAGTAACCCAACTCCAAAATCATTTCCATGTCGAAGCGCGTGCGTTGCTCCAGGCGCTGCGCCTCGACGAGTTTATTCGCGGCATAGAGTTGCTCGAGGCGCTCGCGCAGATCGACCTTCATCTGGTCGACGGCCTCCAGCAGCGTTTGGCGCGGCGTGACGTAGTGGCTCTTCGGATAAATGGTGAGGCGCGGCACGCGGCGCAGGATTTCGCCAGTGAGCGGATCGAAAAACGCCAGCGATTCGATCTCGTCGTCGAATAGTTCGACGCGCACCGCGTCGCGGTCGGATTCGGCGGGGTACACGTCGATGATTTCGCCGCGCACGCGGTAGGTGGCGCGCGCCAGTTCGATGTCATTGCGCGTGTATTGCATCTCGGCGAGGCGGCGCAAGAGGTAGCGCTGGTCGATGCGCTCGCCGCGCTTCAGGTGCAGCACCATGCCCAAATAGGATTGCGGGTCGCCCAAGCCGTAGATCGCCGACACGGTGGCGACGATCACGGCGTCCTCGCGCTCCAGCAGCGCCTTGGTCGCGGACAGGCGCATCTGCTCGATGTGCTCGTTGATGGAGGCGTCCTTCTCGATGTAGGTGTCGGACGAGGGCACGTAGGCTTCCGGCTGGTAGTAGTCGTAATACGAGACGAAATATTCCACCGCGTTGTCGGGGAAAAACTCCTTCATCTCGCCGTACAGTTGCGCGGCCAGGGTTTTGTTCGGAGCCATGATGATGGCCGGGCGCTGCACCGCTTGGATCACGTTGGCGATGGTGAAGGTTTTGCCCGATCCGGTGACGCCGAGCAGCACCTGTCCGGCCAGGCCCTGGTTGACACCCTCCACCAGTCGCGCAATGGCCTCCGGCTGGTCACCGGCGGGTTTGAAACTGGAATTTATTGCAAAACGTTGGCTCATGGGGATTCTGATACGCGCGCGATTCAAGTATCATAACTACGGAGGAAAGATACAAGATACAAGAGAAAAGATAAAACCTCATGGTTTTGACTTCGCTTGTATCTTTTCTCTTGTATCTTTTCTCTGACTTTATAAGGGGATTTGGGGTTTGGACGTACAATTATCAAGACGGGTTCAAAATATCAAGCCGTCGCCCACGCTCACCGTCACCGCGCGCGCCGCGGCATTGAAGAGTCAAGGCAAGGATATCATCGGATTGGGCGCCGGCGAACCGGATTTCGACACGCCGGAACACGTCAAGCAGGCGGCCATCCAGGCCATCCGCGCGGGCTTCACCAAATACACCGCCGTGGACGGCACCATGGAACTCAAAAAGGCCGTGATCGCCAAATTCGCGCGCGACAACGGGCTGAATTACACGCCGAGCCAGATATTGGTGTCGGTGGGTGGTAAGCACAGTTTTTACAACCTGGCGCAGGCGCTGCTTAATCCGGGCGACGAGGTCATCATCCCCGCGCCGTATTGGGTGTCGTACCCGGACATGGTGTTGCTCGCGGAGGGCGTGCCGGTGGTCATCGCGGCGGGCCTGGAACAAGGTTTCAAGATCACGCCGGCGCAACTCGAAGCGGCCATCACGCCCAGGACACGCCTGCTGGTGCTCAACGCACCCTCCAATCCCACCGGCGTCATGTACAGCCATGCGGAACTGGCCGCATTGGGCGACGTGCTGCGTCGCCATCCCGAAGTGTTGGTTATAAGCGATGATATCTACGAGCACATCCTGCTCGACGGCGTGCCGTTCTGCAACATCCTCAACGCCTGCCCGGACTTGTACGAACGCACCGTGGTCATCAACGGCGTCTCCAAAAGCTATTCGATGACCGGCTGGCGCATCGGCTACGCGGCCGGGCCGCCCAAGCTCATCGCCGCCATGAAAAACATCCAATCGCAAAGCACCTCCAATCCCACCTCGATCTCGCAGGTGGCGGCGCAGGCCGCGCTGGAAGGCGATCAAGGTTTTCTCAAGGAGTGGTGCCGTGAATTCAAACAGCGCCACGACGTGGTGGTGGAGGGCTTAAACGCCATACAGGGCGTGCGCTGTCTGCCCTCGCAGGGCGCGTTTTATTCCTTCCCCAGCATGCACGGCGTCATCGAACGCCATCAAGGCATGAAAGACGACGTCGACCTCGCCGAATACCTGCTCAGCGAAACGGGCGTGGCGCTGGTGCCAGGCTCCGCGTTCGGCGCGCCCGGCTACATGCGCCTATCGTTCGCCACCAGCATGGAAAATCTGCGCGAGGCATTGCGAAGAATGCAGGGTTTGCTAAACACCAAGTAAAGATTTTTTACTCGGCTTGCCGTTAAGATGACGTTGGGGTTCGCGTTGCTCACCCCAACCTACTACGTTACTTACCTGTGCATTATGCCAACGCCTTCTGCGCTGCCGCTTTTGCGGCGCGCGTCTGGATCGGCGCCTGGGCGGCGCTGAGCACCTCTTCGAGGGCGTTGAGGCAATAGAGTATGTTGTCCGGCTGGCTGGTGTGCCCCATCAGGCCGATGCGCCAGATTTTGCCGGCGAGCGCGCCCAGGCCCGCGCCGACTTCCAGGTTGTAGTCGTCCAGCAGGCGTTGGCGCGCCGCGGCGTCGTCCACGCCGTCGGGTATATAAATGGAATTCAACTGCGGCAGGCGCTCGCTTTCCTTCACCACGAAGCGCAGGCCCATCGCCTCCAATCCAGCCTTCAACGCCTGATGATTACGCGCGTGGCGCGCCCAGGCGTTTTCCAAGCCTTCCTCTTGCAAGATTACCAGCGCCTCGTGCAGGCCGTAGAGCGCATTGATCGGCGCGGTGTGGTGATAGGCGCGCTTACCGCTGCCCCAGTAGCCCATCACCAGATTCAAATCCATGAACCAGCTCTGTACTTTGGTCTTGCGTCCCTTGATTTTTTCCACCGCGCGTTCGCTGAAACTCACCGGCGACAGGCCCGGCGTGCAGGACAGGCACTTCTGCGTGCCGGAATAAATGGCGTCGATGTTCCATTCGTCCACCTTGAGCGGCGTGCCGCCCAGCGAGGTGACGGCATCGACGATGGTGAGTGCGCCGTGACGGTGTGCGATCTCGACGATGGTTTTGGCGTCGGATTGCGCGCCGGTGGAGGTCTCGGCGTGCACGAAGGCGACGACCTTGGCGTCGGGATTTTTCTTGAGAGCGTCTTCAACTTTGCCGGGATCGACGGCGCTTCCCCAGGCGTCTTCCACCATCACCGCCACGCCGCCGCAGCGTTCCACGTTTTCCTTCATGCGCCCGCCGAACACGCCGTTCTGACACACGATGACCTTATCGTCCGGCTCGACCAGATTGACGAAGCACGTCTCCATGCCCGCCGAACCCGGCGCGGACACCGGGAAGGTGAGCGCGTTCTTGGTCTGAAAGGCGTATTGCAGCAGCGTCTTCACCTCGTCCATCATACTCACGAACACCGGATCGAGATGGCCGATGGTGGGGCGCGCCATGGCGGCGAGCACGCGCTCACTGACGTTGGACGGCCCCGGCCCCATGAGGACGCGGCGTGGAGGATGAAAAGATTTAATCGGCATGTTTTTTCTCACCAAGTTTTATTTGTGAACTTGCGCAGAATAAAAAATATCACGCGGGCTGTCATCTTT
>JBFLZV010000068.1:0-8729 GCA_040756035.1 Pseudomonadota bacterium | reverse complement strand
GGAATAAATCGCCGTTTTAACTCTCTAATTACAAATACGCCCTGCTCCAAATCAAATTTACGTGCCACCGGACGCTAATCAGTATTAGACTTATCCTAAGCTTGCCGAGGAAATCAAGAAAGGAGATCCGCCATGATGGGACTTGAAGGGTATCTGCTGTTGATCATAATTGGCGTGGTCATTGCGGCAGTCAACCTATTTATAAATCGGGGCCGTAAGAGAGACCGCACGGGAGACTAGTCGGCGTTCCCACCGCGCGGAAAACTCTCTTCAACCCCGGCGCGTTACAGCCAGGCGGGCAATAATGGCAGCAATGCCGCCTTTTCTGTCGTGGCCTTGCCGGTCAAGGCGAAGCCTTGCAGCTTACGATCAGCATCGTACGCTAATGCGCGCACACCGTCCGACGTGGCCTCGGCATTCCAAACACAACTCACACTCCGCGGCGGCGGCGAGACAACCACCGGACAGGCCGGCGTTTTAATCACTACCGGCATAGCCGGATACGTGACCACAGTCGGCGTGCCCGCCAAGGTCTTGGCCAGCGCGCGCGCCGCCTGCATGATCGGCAGCACAAACGGCAGCACCATGCCCGCCACCTCGGCGCAATCACCCAGCGCGTACACGTCCGCGGCGCTGGTGCGCAAATAGTTGTCCGTGACGATGCCGCGATTGACCGCGAGTCCTGCGGCGCGCGCGAGTTCGACGCGCGGGCGCAGACCGATGGCGGACAACACTACGTCCGTTTCCAGCACGGTGTTATCGGACAGCGTCACGCGATAGCCGGACGCGGCACGCTCCACGCTCACCGCCTTGCTGCCGTAATGCCACTGCACACCGATGCCGGCCAACGACGCGCTCAACGCCTGCCCCGCCTCTTGCGGCAGTAACTGCGTGAGCGGATACTCGCCCGGGTGCACCACGCTGACGGCATAGCCCGCAGCGGCCAGATCGTTGGCGAACTCGCAGCCGATCAAACCGGCGCCGATGATAGTGACGCGGCGCGCGCCTTCCAGGGCCGCGCGAAAGCGCGCGTAGTCCTGTAGGTCGTTCACCGCAATCACTTGATCCGCCGCGTCGCCGGTCAACGTGGACCTGATCGGATCGGCGCCCAACGCCAGCACCAAACTGGAATACGCCAGCGTTTCGCCGTTCAGCGTAATGGTGCGCGACGCCGTATCAATCGCCGTCACGCGCGTATGCGCGCGCACGTCGGCATTGAGTTGTTGCGCCATCTGCGTGGCCGATTGCATGGCGAGAGCGGCCGCGCTCTTACCGCCGGCCAGCGCATTGGAGAGCATCGGCTTGGAATAAAAGCAGCCGTCGTCCGCGCTGACGATGCACAGCGGCGTTTCTTTATCGAGTTTTCTGAATTCACGCGCAACCGTATACCCGGCCAGGCCGCTGCCGATAATCACCACCGGATTCATCCGCCCTCCTCTATCACAAAAAAATCTCACGCAAAGACGCCGAGTCGCAAAGTAAAAAGCGTCTATCAAATAGAAACAATAGATTTTTCATTTTTGCGCCTTTGCGTCTTTGCGTGAGATGGATTTTTTACGCCGCCTCGCCGACAAGCACCATCTCGAAGTCCGCCTTGGCGACGCCGCAGTCGGGACACGCCCAGTTGTCGGGAATGTCTTCCCAGCGCGTGCCCGCCACGATACCCTCTTCCGGCAGACCGACGGCTTCATCATAAATGAAGCCACACACCACACATTGCCATTTCTTCATAAATATCTCCTCGATTAGTTGGCTTTAGGCCGCCGCGCGGACTTTGGCAAGTGTCGCGCGGTAGTTGTTGGCGTGCCGTTCCTCGACCTTGGTCAAGGCCGCGAAACGCTTGGCGGCTTTTTCCAAGGTGGCGCGGAAACGCTCCGCGTGCTCCTTGGACTCGGCGATCTGCTCGTCGAATTCCGCCACCGCCTTGTCGTTGCGCTCCTGTTCGGCCTTATGCCGGAAGGCCGGATACATTTCAGTGTACTCGTAAGTCTCTCCGGCGATGGCCATGTCAAGACAGGTCGGCACATCCATTTCCGCCTTTGGGTAAAGCAAATCCATGTGGCCGAAGGCATGCTGCACCTCCTGCGCGGCGGTTTCCTCGAATACCTTAGCGGTTTCGACGTCGCCGTGTTCACGCGCGATGCGTGCAAAGTACAGATACTTGATATGCGCCATCGACTCGCCGGCGAACGCCGCCTCGATGTTTTTAACGGTTACGGACTCAGGATTTTTCATACTCAATCTCCTCTTCAAACTGGTTGATGTTCACCACGAGGAGAATAATAAGGGTGGATGGTAGATTAATCTAATTGATTGTTTTTAATATATTGATAGCTTATTTCTATACATGAGCTAGGGGCGCGCCACGACGGGGGCGTTGTTGAGCATGGTGACACATGGCAGCGAGCAAGCCAAAACGGCCTTACGCAGCGTCTCCACGGCTTGCGGGCGCGGGAAAGTCTTGCGCCAGGCCAACGCCACGCGCCGCGCCGGCGCCGGCTCGCTGAACGGGCGCACCGCCAGCAGCTTGCTCTCCGCCTGACGCATCGCCATGGACGTGCACGGCAACACGGTGACGCCCGCGCCGGACGCCACCATATGGCGTATGGTCTCCAGCGAACTGCCTTCCAGCGTGCGCTGGATATTACTAGGCACGGCGCTGAAGCGATTCAGCTCCGGACAGGCTTGCAACACTTGATCACGAAAACAGTGTCCCGCGCCGAGCAGCAGCAAGTTTTCCTGCGCGAGTTCGCGCGGTCTGATGGCCTTGGATTTTTTCCAGCGATGATCCGCCGGCAGCACCACCTGGAACGGTTCGTCGTACAGCGCCTGCGTCACCACGCCGTGTTCGGCAAACGGCAGCGAAATAATGATGACGTCCAGCTCGCCCTGCTTGAGCTGCTCGCTCAGCCGCGCGGTGTAGTTTTCCTCGATCAGCAGCGCCATGTGCGGCGCACGCTTGTGCAGAATGGGAATCAGATGCGGCAGCAGATAAGGCCCGACCGTGTAGATTACACCCAGGCGCAGCGGCGCGGCCAGCGGGTCCTTACCCTGCTTGGCGATCTCCTTGATGGCCGCCGACTCCTCCAGCACGCGCTGCGCCTGTTCGACGATGCGCTCGCCGACCGGCGTCAGCGTCACTTCGCTGGCGCCGCGCTCGAACAAGGTGACGTCCAATTCTTCTTCCAGCTTGCGTATCGCCACGCTCAAGGTCGGCTGGCTCACAAAACACGCCTCGGCGGCGCGCCCGAAATGGCGCTCGCGCGCCACGGCGACGATGTATCGGAGTTCGGTCAAGGTCATGATAATATTGAAGTGTGGATGATTTCGTGAAAGAACGGTTTCCAACGGATTAGGGAGGCTTTATGATAGATCGCATTATACAATTGCTGGGCAAGGAAGCGGATAGTTTATTAAAGCACCAATGTAAAACCGTGCCCAAGGAAAAATTGCACCTGCCAGGGCCGGATTTCGTGGACCGCGTGCACGGTGGCTCGGATCGCAACATCCAGGTCTTACGCAATCTGCAAACTATTTTCAATCATGGCAGATTGGGCGGCACGGGTTATTTATCCATCCTGCCCGTCGATCAAGGCATCGAGCATTCCGCGGGCGCGTCGTTCGCGCCGAACCCCGATTACTTCGATCCGGAAAACATCGTGAAGCTCGCCATCGAGGGCGGCTGCAACGCGGTGGCCTCGACGCTCGGCGTGCTCGGGATGTGCGCGCGTAAGTACGCGCACAAGATTCCGTTCATCGTCAAAATCAATCACAACGAATTTCTCACCTATCCGAACAAATACGATCAAATTATGTTCGCCCACGTCGAACAAGCCTGGGACATGGGCGCCTGCGCGGTGGGTGCGACCATTTATTACGGTTCTATGGAATCCGACCGGCAAATTCAAGAAGTCACCGAGGCGTTCCGTTACGCGCACAGTCTCGGCATGGCGTGTATATTATGGTGTTACCTGCGCAACAGCGCCTTCAAAAAAGACAACGTGGACTATCACTTGTCCGCCGACCTCACCGGACAGGCCAATCATCTGGGCGTGACCATTGAGGCCGACATCATCAAGCAGAAGCAGGCCGAAAACAACGGCGGTTACACCGCGATCAACTTCGGTAAGACGCACAAAAAAGTCTACTCGGAACTCACCACCGATCACCCCATCGATCTCACGCGCTATCAAGTCGTGAATTGTTTCATGGGACGCGCCGGACTCATCAATTCCGGCGGCGCATCGGGCGAAAACGATTTGGCGCAGGCGGTGCGCACCGCGGTGATCAACAAACGCGCCGGCGGCACCGGACTCATTTCCGGACGCAAGGCGTTTCAACGGCCGATGCGCGAAGGCGTGCAACTGCTCAATGCCATACAGGACGTGTATTTGGAAAAGGAAATTACCGTAGCTTAGAGCCTCTAAGTAAAAAGAAATCAACCGCCAAGACGCCAAGGTCGCTAAAGAGAACACGCCTTTTCAAATGGTTAAAACTTGGTGCTCTTGGCGTCTTGGCGGTTAATTTTGTTAGACGCTCTTAGTCTCGTCGCGCAGATGCGCCGTCAAACGGCGGCGCACTTCCGCTTCGCTCAAGCCGTCGATCTCGATGATCTTACGCGCCGCCGCGGCGCCCGCCGCCAATCGCACGTACTGCGGCGCTACGCCTAGCGCCGCGGCCAACACCTGCTCCACCGCCGCATTCGCCTTGCCGCGCTCCGGCGGCGCGGCGACGCAAATCTTGAGCGTTTCTCCCAGCCACCCTGCTACGCCGCTGCGCGACGCCTTGGGCACGACCTTAACGGACAATTTCATGGTTTGAGAACGTCACGCATAAGGCTGCGCCCAATTCATTAAGCTGCCGAGGTCCATGACGCCCGCGCGGCGCGCCACTTCGCGGCCGTTTTTGAAAATCACCAGTGTGGGAATGCTGCGGATATTGAGCTGCGCGGCAATCATTTGTTCCGCGTCCGTGTTGAGCTTCGCCAAGCGCATGCGCGGTTCGAGGCGCGCCGCCGCTTGCTCGAAAATCGGCGCCATCATCTTGCATGGGCCGCACCACGGCGCCCAGAAATCGATCAGCAGCGGAATATCGCTGCGCCCGACGTGTTGCTGAAAATTCGCGCCGCTCAACTCCAGAGGGTGCGCGGTGAACAAGCGCTGTTTACACTTGCCGCATTTTGCGCCCTCCCCCAACTTGTCCGCGGGCAAGCGATTGACGGTGTTACAGTGCGGACAAACGACGTGCAACGCCTCGGCCATGGTCGTTTCCAATTTCCAAGAAAAACATAAATAGAAGTATGGCTGGAATAACGCGAATTCAAGCGCACGCAAGTGGTGCCCGGAGCCGGAGTCGAACCGGCACGGCCTTTAGGGCCGAGGGATTTTAAGTCCCTTGCGTCTACCAATTTCGCCACCCGGGCATTTTAATTTAATAAAGAGTGTGCGGGGTTTATTCGCGGGGTTATTAGCGGCGGAAGTGGAGGCTAGGGCCGGAATCGAACCGACGTAGACGGCTTTGCAGGCCGCTGCATAACCACTCTGCCACCCAGCCTGGTATCCGCGCAATCAGGATTTAGTATATCGTGAACTATCTGGAGCGGGAAACGAGATTCGAACTCGCGACCCCAACCTTGGCAAGGTTGTGCTCTACCACTGAGCTATTCCCGCACGTGAGAGGGGGCTATTGTAACGATGAGCGCTGTACTGTCAAGCTATGTTGTCATTCCTTGACGCCAACCCCGGCCAAGCGGCGCGCAAATACACGGCCATGGACCACAGCGTCGCGCCGGCGGCGATGTATAGCAGCACGAAGCCTACCGCGGTGGTCGGGAACGCGCCGAGCGGTTCGCGGTACAGCAACAGCAGCAAGGCCAGCATTTGGCCGAGGGTTTTGAATTTGCCGATGATGGACACCGCGACCGAGGTGCGTTTACCCAGTTCCGCCATCCACTCGCGCAGCGCGGAAATGGCGATCTCGCGGCCCACGATAATGGCCGCGGGCACGGCGAACAGCGGCGTGGGATGGGTCTGCACCAGCAGCACCAGGGCCACCGCCACCATGAGCTTGTCCGCCACCGGGTCGAGAAACTCGCCGAGCTTGGAGACTTGGCCGAGGCGGCGCGCCAGGTAGCCGTCCAGCCAGTCGGTGACGGCGGCCAAGGCGAAAATGAACGCGCTGGCGACGTGCGACCACCCGAACGGCAGGTAAAACGCTATCACGAAGATGGGAATCAGCCCGATCCGCACCAGAGTGAGGATATTGGGCAGGCCATAGGGGCTGTCAGGCGCTGTGGAAGGTGTCATAAATGCGCTGCGCGATGTCCTTGCTGATGCCGTGTACCTTGGCCAAATCTTCCACCCCGGCGCGCGCCACTTCCTGCAATCCGCCGAATTGCCGCAGCAGGCGCTGGCGGCGGCGCGGACCCATGCCGGGAATGCCCTCCAGCGCCGAAGTCGTACGCGCCTTGGAACGGCGTTGCCGATGCCCAGTAATGGCGAACCGATGAGCCTCGTCGCGTATCTGCTGGATTAAATGCAAGGCGGGGGAATCGCCGGGCAGTATAACCGGCGCGGCGGGCTCGGACAAGCCGGACGCGGGGAACAGGGTTTCCAAACCGGGCTTGCGCCCCGGCCCCTTGGCGATGCCCACCACCAGTACGTCCGCTATGTCCAACTCGGCCAGCACCGCCTCGGCCTGCGCGACCTGACCCTTGCCGCCGTCGATAAACAAGATGTCCGGCAGCTTGCCCTCGCCTTTTTTCAGGCGCGTGTAGCGGCGCGTGAGCGCCTGGCGCAGCGCCGCGTAATCATCGCCGGGCGTGACGTCTTCGATATTGAAGCGCCGGTAATCCGCCTTCACCGGCCCGTTGGCGTCGAACACTACGCACGACGCCACCGCCGCCTCGCCCATGGTATGGCTGATGTCGAAGCATTCCAGGCGTGCGGGCGTGCGCTCCAAATGCAGCGCCTCCTGCAAGGCTTCCAGACGCCGGCGCAGCGTGCCGCGGCTGGCGAGCTGCTGGGCCAGCGCGTGTTCGGCGTTGGTCGCCGCCATCTGCACCCAATGCGCACGCTCGCCGCGCAGCTTGTGCGCAATGGACACCTTGCGCCCGGCCTGTTCCGCGAGCACGCGCTCCAGCAGCGCCGTGTCCTCCGGCGCATGATTCACCAGGATTTCGGCGGGAATGGCCGGCGCCGCGTCGCCCGTGCCCAGATAATATTGCGGAATGAACGCGGCCAGAATATCGGCGGCGCTCGCGTCGCCGGGCACGCGCGGAAAAAACGTCTTGTTGCCGAGATTGCGCCCGTCACGGATGTAAAACACTTGCACGCACGCGACGCCGCTGCGCGCCGCGCAGGCGATCACGTCCAAATCGCCCTTCGCGCCGCTCACGTACTGGCGCTCCTGCACGCGCCGCAGATTCACGATCTGGTCGCGGTATTCGGCGGCACGCTCGAATTCCTGGGCGCGCGCCGCCTCGTCCATGCGCTGCGCAAGTTCTTCGATAGCTTGATGATTTTTGCCTTCCAAAAATAGGATGGCGTGGCGCACGTCCTGCCGGTAACTTTCCGCGTCGATCAACCCGACGCACGGCCCGCTGCAACGCTTGATCTGATATTCCAGACACGGCCGCGAGCGGTTGCTGAAAAAACTGTCCTCGCACTGGCGCACGCGGAATATTTTTTTCATCAAATACAAACTTTCGCGCGCCGCCTTGGCGCTGGGATACGGGCCGAAGTAACGCCCTTTCTCGCGCTGCGGCCCGCGATGGATGGACAGACGCGGGAATTCCTGGTCGGACAGAAAAATATACGGATAACCCTTGCTGTCGCGCAGCAACACGTTATAGCGCGGCTGGAATTGTTTGATGAGCGTGTTTTCCAGAATCAGCGCCTCGGTCTCGGTGTGCGTGACCGTGACTTCGATGCCGCGGATTTGCTCCACCAGCGCGTGCGTCTTGGCGTCCTTGGGCGTGTCGCGGAAATAACTCGCCACGCGCTTTTGCAGATTCAGCGCCTTGCCCACGTACAACACCTCGCCGTCCGCGCCGACCATGCGATACACCCCCGGCCTGCCGGTCAGGGTCTTGACGTAGGCCGCGGGGTCGAAGCTCGGCGCGGGCGGAGTGGTTTTCCTAGCTGCTTTCATGATGTATCAAGTTGCGCGCCTGCTCGAACACCGCTTTGAACGCCGTGGCGGTAAGGCGCTTGGTTTGGGTGTTATAGCGGCTGCAATGGTAGGAATCAATGAGCCAGCGCTGATCACTCAACGCATGCACGGCCCCGTGCCGGAACTTGTGAGCGCTTGCCTTGAGCCCCAGGGCGCGCAGCACCGCGCTGTGGGCGATGCCGCCCAGCGCCAGCACCACCGCGCCGCGCCGCAAACCCGCCAATTCGACCTTGAGATAGGCATTGCAGGCGATGATCTCAGCGCCCAAAGGTTTATTTTGCGGCGGCAGGCACTTCACGGCGTTGGTGATGCGGCATCCATTCAAGGTTAGCCCGTCGGCGACGGAACGGGACTCCGGTCGGCTGCTAAATCCTAATTCAAACAACGTATTATATAATAATATTCCAGCAAAATCTCCGGTAAAGGGGCGGCCCGTGGCGTTGGCCCCGTGCAACCCCGGCGCGAGCCCGACAATCAACAAACGCGGGTCGGAAGCGCCGAACGGCGCCACCGGGCGCGCGTGGTAACTTGGATGGGCGGCACGCACTTCATCCAAG
>JBFLZV010000067.1:0-8900 GCA_040756035.1 Pseudomonadota bacterium | reverse complement strand
CAACCCCTGTGGCCCTAGCCCTGCCCCTGTCTTCATACCCTGTCTCACAATTCTTGCCTAACTTCGCTTGACAAGGGCAAGTTTTTCTCCCTATAGTGGCGCAAAGTGGAACAAAGTGGGCCATAGTGGAAAAAATGACCAAGGGGGGCGTCATTGTTTCGTGGGGTCAACACTCTCAGCCTGGATGCCAAAGGCCGCATCGCGATGCCGACCAGGTATCGCGAGCGCCTGGCAGCCCAATCCAATGGTCAACTGGTAATCACCATCGATCCGGCGGATCGATGCCTGTGGTTATACCCCCTGCCGGTGTGGGAAGAGATTGAGCGCGGCCTGGACGGTCTGCCGAGCTTCGATCGCGACGCGCGCCGTCTGCAGCGCCTGCTCATCGGCCATGCCACCGAATGCGACTTGGACGGCCAAGGCCGCTTGCTGCTGCCGCCGCCGCTGCGCGAGTTCGCGCGCCTGGAGCGGCAAGTGGTGCTGATCGGGCAGGGTAAAAGATTCGAGCTTTGGGATGACGCGACGTGGAGTGAACGCCGCGCGAAATGGTTGAGCGAGGACATGGAGGATTACAGGGAGTTATCCGACGGCATGAAAAAGCTGTCGCTCTAGGACGTTGTGCCTGACGCCTACGCACACCGCCCGGTACTGCTCGACGCGGTGCTGGAGGCTTTGCGCGTCAAGCCGGACGGTGTCTACGTGGACGGCACCTTCGGGCGCGGCGGGCACGCGCGGGCGATTTTGGAGCGGCTGGGAACACGGGGGCGCCTGCTGGCGCTGGATAAGGATCCACAGGCGTGCGAGGTGGCACAGCGGACATTTGCGGCGGACGGGCGGTTCATGATCGAACGGGGCAGCTTCGCGGACATCAAGGGGCCTATGCAGCGGCACGGTCTGCATAAGGCGGACGGCGTGTTGCTCGATTTGGGCGTTTCGTCGCCGCAGCTCGACGACCCCGCGCGCGGCTTCAGCTTCACGCAGGACGGACCGCTGGACATGCGCATGGATCCGAATAGCGGCATCAGCGCCCGAGACTGGCTGGCCGAAGCCGCCGAAGCCGACATCGCGCGCGTGCTGCGCGACTACGGCGAGGAGCGCTACGCCAAGCGCATCGCGCGCGCCATCGTGCGCGCCCGCGCACAAGCGCCGCTCACGCGCACGCGCCAACTGGCGGAGATCGTGGCGGCGGCCAATCCCGCTTGGGAAAAGGGCAAGCACCCGGCCACGCGCAGCTTTCAAGCCATCCGCATTTTCATCAACCGCGAACTGGAAGAATTGCAGGCGTTTTTGCGCAATGTGCTGGATGTGCTGGCGCCCGGCGCGCGGCTCGCGATCATCAGCTTTCACTCCCTGGAAGACCGGCTGGTGAAACGCTTCATCCGCGATCAGGCGCGCGGCGACATCTACCCCCCCGGCCTGCCGGTGACACAGGCGCAGTTGCGCCCGCGGTTGCGCGCGATCGGCAAGGCCGTGCACCCGAGCGAAACAGAAATCGCCGCCAACCCGCGCGCGCGCAGCGCGGTGCTGCGCGTCGCCGAGTTCATCGGGGAGACGGCATGAACACGCGCGCTGTCACCGTGGCGCTGCTGGCCCTGGCCGTGCTGGTTTCCAGCCTGGGCGTGGTGTACGCCAGGCACGAGAACCGCAAATTATTCGTCGAGCTGCAAGCCTTGCAGGCGGCGCGCGACGCCATGAACGTGGAGTGGGGACAACTGCAACTTGAACAAAGCACGCTCGCCACGCACGCCATGATCGACAACGCCGCGCACGCCAAACTGAACATGACGCTGCCCGCCCCGGAGCAGGTGGTGATCGTGCGCGCCGGTGGCGGGTATGAGTAGCCCCTCCCCTCCCGCTTATCCGTTACGGCGCGTATTTCTACTCGCGTTGCTCGGCCTGGGCGCGGCGCTGATGGCGGCGCGCGTGGTGGATTTGCAGGTATTCAATAAGGCGTTTCTGCAAGACCAGGGTAACGCGCGCCATCTGCGCATAGTGCCGACCGCCGCGCACCGCGGCATGATTACGGACCGCAACGGCGAACCGCTGGCGGTGAGCACGCCGGTGGATTCGGTGTGGGCCAATCCGCAGGAACTGCTGGAGGCGCGCGCGCAATGGCCGCGCCTCACGCGCCTGCTGCAACTGGACGGCAAGAAGCTGGAAAAACATTTGCGTGAACGCAGCGCGCGCGAGTTCGTGTATCTCAAGCGCCGCATCAATCCCGATCTTGCGCAGCAGGTGCTGGCGCTGGGCGTGCCGGGCGTGGCGTTGCAGCGCGAGTACCGCCGTTACTACCCCGCCGGCGAAGTCACCGCGCACGTACTGGGCTTCACCGGTGTGGAAGACGGCGGCCAGGAAGGTCTGGAGCTCGCCTACGACGAGTGGCTGCGCGGCGTGCCGGGCGCCAAACGCGTGTTGAAGGATCGCCTGGGCCGCGCCGTGGAGGATGTAGAGAGCCTGCGCGCGGCGCGCCCCGGACGCGATTTGCAAGTCAGTTTGGACCGGCGCATTCAATACCTCGCCTACCGCGAATTGAAGGCCGCGGTGCTAACGCATCAAGCGCGCGCCGCGTCGGCGGTGATCCTGGACGTGCGCAGCGGCGAGGTGCTGGCCATGGTGAATCTGCCGGCCTACAACCCCAACAAACTCCTTGATGCGCGCGGCGCGCGGCATCGCAATCGCGCGGCCACCGATTTGTTCGAGCCGGGGTCCACCATTAAACCGTTCACCGTGGCGGCGGCGCTGGAGAGCGGCCGTTACCGCCCCGACACGCCCATCGACGCCGTCGGCGGGCTATTCAAGGTGGGCTATAAAACTATCCGCGACGTGCACGACTACGGGCGCATCGACGTAGCCACGGTCATCCAGAAATCCAGTAATGTCGGCGCGGCCAAGATCGCGCTGGCGCTGCCGCCCCAGCAGTTGTGGCAAATATTTGCCGCGTCTGGCCTGGGCGCCAGTACCGGCAGCGGCTTCCCCGGCGAGGCGGGCGGCGTTTTGCCGCCTTATCAAAGCTGGCGCGAAATCGAACGCGCCACGCTATCGTTTGGCTACGGGATGTCGGTCACACCCTTGCAGTTGGCGCGCGCCTACACGGTGCTGGCCGGCGACGGGCAATTGCGTCCGGTGACGTTTTTACGCGCACCCAACGACATCGCGCCGCCCGGCCAGGCGGTGCTGAGCAAGGCCACGGCGGCGCAGGTACGCGCCATGCTGGAGAGCGTGACCACCCAAGGCGGCACCGGCACGCTGGCAGCGGTGCCCGGCTACCGCGTGGCCGGCAAGACCGGCACGGTGCACAAACCCGGGCCGGGTGGTTATTTGGAAGACCGTTATCTGTCGCTGTTCGCCGGGCTGGCTCCGGTCAGCCGCCCGCGCTTGGTCATGGTGGTGCTCATCGACGAGCCGGGCGGCAAGGATTATTACGGCGGGCTGGTGGCCGCGCCGGTGTTTTCCAAGGTGATGGCGGGCGCGCTGCGTCTGCTCGGCGTGGCGCCCGACGCCGCGCCGCAAGCGGTTACGCTCGCCGCCGCGCGCACCACCGGAGGTGCGCGATGATGGTCGCCCCGCATTCCCGTTCCGGCGCGCCCACGCCGCACAAACTGAGCGAACTGCTGGCCGGTTTCGCCGCCGTCGATTCCGCCTGCGAACGCGACATCCACGGACTTGCGCTCGACAGCCGCGCCGTGCGGCCGGGCGATCTATTTTTCGCTTGCCAAGGCGCGCACGCCCATGGGCAGCGCTACATCGACGCGGCGATTCAAGCCGGCGCGGTGGCGGTGGCCTGGGAGATCGATCCGCTGGCGCCGCGCGCCGCGCCGGTCGCACACCCCGGCGGCGTGCCATTGATCGGCATCGAGACTCTGCACCAGAAGGTGGGCGTGATCGCCGACCGTTTTTACGAACGCCCGTCGCGCGACATGTTCGTGATCGGCGTGACCGGCACCAACGGCAAGACCTCGGTCAGTCATTTTTTGGCGCAGACGTTATCCGGCGCCGCGTCGCCGTGCGGCGTCATCGGCACGCTCGGCAACGGCCTATACGGCGCGCTGCGCGCCGGCAGCCACACCACGCCCGACGCGCTTACGCTGCACGCGCTGCTCGACGAACTGCGCCACGGCGGCGCGCGGCAGGTGGTGATGGAAACTTCCTCGCACGGCCTCGATCAGGGCCGCGTCAACGGCGTGGCGTTCAGCATGGCGCTGTTCACGAATCTCAGCCGCGATCATCTGGATTATCACGGCACCATGGAAGCGTACGCCGCGGCCAAGTCGCGCCTGTTCCATATGCCGGGGCTGCGCTACGCGGTCATCAACGCCGACGACGCCCACGGACGCGAGCTGCTGAGCGCGCCGCTGCCCGGCGTGCAGACACTGAGTTACGGTTTCGGCGCGGCCGTGCCCGGCATACCCACGGTGCGCGGCCTGAATTTGCAACTGGGCAAGGGCTTGGAATTGGACGTGGACACGCCGTGGGGTAAAGGCCATTTGTCCAGCACCTTGCTCGGACGTTTCAACGCCTCCAATCTGCTCGCCGCGCTGGCCGCGCTGTTGCTGCGCGGCGTGCCACTCGATGATGCGCTGCAACGCTTGGCGCGCGTCGCCAATCTGCCGGGGCGCATGGAGCGCTTCGGCGGCGCGGGTCAACCGCTGGTGGTGGTCGATTACGCGCACAGCCCCGACGCCCTCGAGCAAGTGCTGCGCGCGCTGCGCGAGCACGTACCGCACGCGGCGCGGCTCTGGTGCGTATTCGGCTGCGGCGGCGAGCGCGACCGCGGCAAGCGTCCGCTGATGGGCGCGGTGGCCGAGCAACTCGCCGACTACGTGGTGGTGACCGACGACAACCCGCGCGCGGAGGACCCGCTCGGCATCGTAGCCGACATCTTGTCCGGCATGACCAATCCGGACGGCGTATACATCCAACGCGCGCGCGCGCAGGCCATCACCTTCGCCATCAGCTACGCGCGCCCCGGCGACGTGGTGCTGATCGCCGGTAAGGGGCACGAGGAATACCAGCAGATCGGCGCGCAAAAAATTCCGTTCAGCGACCGCGCGCACGTGATCGAAGCGCTGCACAGGATGGGGCGATGATCCGTATGCATTTATCCGCCGCCGCGCACGCCCTGCACGCCCGCCACGACGGCGCGGACGTGGAATTCACCGGCGTGAGCACCGACACCCGCACACTTACGCCGGGCGCGCTGTTCACGGCGCTGGTCGGGCCGCATTTCGACGGCCATGATTTCATCGAGCAAGCCGTCGCACGCGGCGCGGCGGCGGCGCTCGTGAGCCGCGCGACGCGCGGCAAACTTCCTTCGCTCACCGTGCCCGACACGCGCCTGGCGCTGGGCCGGCTCGCGCACACATGGCGGCGGCGCTTCGATTTTCCGCTGGTGGCGATCACCGGCAGCAACGGCAAGACCACGGTCAAGGAAATGACCGCCGCCATCCTGGGACGCGCGGGCGCGGTATTGGTCACGCAAGGCAATTTGAACAACGACATCGGCGTGCCGCTCACGCTGTTCCGTCTGGACGCCGCGCAGCGCTACGCGGTGATCGAAATGGGCGCCAATCACCTCGGCGAAATTTCCTATCTCACCGGCCTGGCGCGTCCCACCGTGGCGCTCATCACCAACGCCGGACCCGCGCACCTGGAGGGCTTCGGCAGTCTGGACGGCGTGGCGCGCGGCAAGGGTGAAATTTACGCGGGCTTGGACGAGCACGGCGTCGGCGTGGTGAACCACGACGACGCGTACGCGTCGCTATGGCGCAAATTAATCGGCGCGCGCCGCTGCGTGAGCTTCGGCCTGACGCCCGGCGCGGACGTGACCGCCACATGGCGCGCCACGGACACGGGCAGCGACGTGCAATTGCGCACGCCGCGGGGCAGCGTGGACATCGCCCTGCCGTTGCCCGGCCGACACAACGTGATGAACGCCCTGGCCGCCGCCGCCGCGAGTCTCGCCGCCGGGGCGACGCTCGAACACGTGCAACAAGGTTTGGAATCCATGCACGGCGTGGCCGGACGCCTGCAAATCAAAACCGGCTACCGCGGCGCGCGCGTCATCGACGACACCTATAACGCCAATCCCGCGTCGCTGGCCGCCGCCGTGCAGGTGTTGAGCGGCTACGCCCCGCACGCCTGGCTGGTGCTGGGCGACATGGGCGAACTGGGCGCGGACGGCGCGGCGCTGCACGAGCAAGCCGGCGCGCAGGCGCGTGCGGCGCATATTGAACGTTTATTCAGCGTCGGAATCTTAAGCGCGCACGCGGCACGCGCCTTCGGGCCGGCGGCTCGCCATTTCGCCACGCAAGACGAACTCAGCGCCGCGCTGCGCGCCGCGTTGGACGCCGCCGCACCGGAAAAAATTACGCTGCTTATCAAAGGTTCGCGCGCCGCGCGCATGGAACGCGTGGTGGCGGCGCTCACCGATCATGCCGTCGAGGAACACTGAACATGCTGCGCTGGTTATTCGAATACCTGGAAAAAAATTTATACAGTGGCTTCAGCGTGTTTCAGTACCTCACGCTGCGCAGCATTCTCGCCGCGCTCACCGCGTTGGCTCTAGCGCTGCTGCTCGGGCCGCTGATGATCCGTCGCCTGAGCCGCTATCAAATCGGCCAACAGGTGCGCGACGACGGTCCGCAAACGCACTTGAGCAAGGCCGGCACGCCGACCATGGGCGGCGCGCTGATTCTGGTGTCCATCGTCATCAGCACCATGCTGTGGGGCAACCTCGACAACCGTCACGTGTGGGTGGTGCTCACCGTGACGCTGGCGTTCGGCATCATCGGCTGGGTGGACGACTACCGCAAAATCGTGCGGCGCAATTCCAAGGGTTTGCCGGCGCGCTACAAATATTTCTGGCAGACGCTATTCGGGCTGATCGCCGCCGGATTTCTCTACTACACCGCGCACACCCCGGCGGAAACGCAGTTGATCGTGCCGTTTTTCCGCGACATCACCTGGGAGATGGGTGCGCTGTTCGTGCTGGTCGCGTATTTGGTCATCGTCGGCACCAGCAACGCGGTGAATCTCACCGACGGTCTCGACGGCCTGGCCATCCTGCCCACCGTGATGGTGGCGGGCGCGCTCGGCATTTTCGCCTACGTGGCCGGCCACGCGCGCTTCGCGCCGTATCTGGGTGTGCCGTACGTGCAAGGCGCCGGCGAATTGGCGATTGTGTGCGGGGCGCTGGTCGGCGCCGGGCTGGGCTTCTTGTGGTTCAACACTTATCCGGCGCAGGTGTTCATGGGCGACGTGGGAGCCCTGGCGCTGGGCGCGGCGCTCGGCGTCATCGCGGTGATCGTGCGCCAGGAACTGGTGCTGCTCATCATGGGCGGCGTGTTCGTGATGGAGACCGTGTCGGTGATCTTGCAGGTGGCGTCGTTCAAACTCACCGGGAAACGCATTTTCCGCATGGCGCCGCTGCATCATCACTTTGAATTGAAGGGCTGGCCGGAGCCGCGCGTGATCGTGCGCTTCTGGATCGTGACGGTGATTTTGGTGTTGATCGGGTTGGCGACGTTGAAGCTGAGATGAGCAGGCCCTCCGCATTTTCCAAACCGCACGCGGCGCAACCCGGCAAGCGCACGGTCGTTGTCGGCCTGGGCAAGACCGGACTGTCGTGCGCGCGCTTTCTGGCGGCGCGCGGCGTGCCGGTGGCGGTCACCGACAGCCGCGCGCATCCGCCCGGATTGGACACGCTGCGCGACGAACTGCCCGACGTCGCGGTATTCATGGGCGGCTTCAACGCCGACGCGCTGGCGCATGCCGAACAAATCGTACTCAGCCCCGGCGTATCGCTGCGCGAACCGGCCGTCGCGGCGGCGCTGAAACGCGGCGTGCCGGTGCTCGGCGATATCGAATTGTTCGCGCGCCAGGTGCGTGCGCCGGTGATCGCCGTCACCGGTTCGAACGGCAAGAGCACGGTGACCACTTTGATCGGCCTGATGGCCGAGCGCGCGGGCCGCGCGGTGCGTATGGGCGGCAACCTGGGCACGCCGGCGCTCGACTTGGTGCAGGATACCGAACCCGACGTCTACGTACTGGAGTTATCCAGTTTTCAACTGGAAACCACGCACTCGTTGAACGCCGCCGCCGCCGCGCTGTTGAATGTCACGCCCGATCACATGGATCGCTATGCCGACTTCGACGACTACACGCGCGCCAAGCGGCGCGTCTTTAACGGCGACGGCGTGATGGTGATCAACCGCGACGATGCGCGGGTGGCCGCCATGGCCGTGCGCGGACGCCGCATCCTGCGCTTCGGCCTGGATGCGCCCGCGACGCCCGATGACTTCGGCCTGCGTGATAAAAACGGTGCGCCCTGGCTCGCGCACGGCGATGAATGTTTGCTGCCGCTTAGTGAACTACGCATCCAGGGCGCACACAACGCCGCCAACGCCCTGGCCGCGCTGGCGCTGGGCGCGGCCATGCAGTGGCCGCGCGCGCCCATGCTGGAGGTG
Source organism: Pseudomonadota bacterium (assembly GCA_040756035.1). Lineage (GTDB taxonomy): Bacteria > Pseudomonadota > Gammaproteobacteria > SURF-13 > SURF-13 > JBFLZV01. Next base: position 435 of record JBFLZV010000067.1, on the reverse strand, counting down.
TTGCGCGAATTTCCCGGCCTACCGCACCGCAGCGAATGGGTGGCGGAGCGCGACGGCGTCACCTGGTACAACGATTCCAAGGGCACCAACGTCGGCGCGACGCTGGCCGCGCTGCAAGGCTTGGCGGCTACGCCGGTGAAGGGTGAGGAGTTAGGAGTTAGGAGTAACACCTCACCCCTCACCCCTCACCCCTCACCGGACAAAGGTTCCGGCAAGATCGTACTGATCGCCGGCGGCGACGGCAAGGGCGCGGATTTCACGCCGCTGCGCGCCGCCGTCGCCGCGCACACGCGCGCCGTGGTGTTGATCGGACGCGACGCGCCGCTCATCGCGGCGGCGCTGGGCGATGCCGCGCCCACGCTGCGCGCTACGGACATGTCCGACGCGGTAAGGTTGGCGCGCGAGCTGGCGCAGGCCGGCGACAAAGTGCTGCTG
>JBFLZV010000066.1:0-9106 GCA_040756035.1 Pseudomonadota bacterium | reverse complement strand
GTATGTCTTGAACGGCGCGCCGTCCGCGCAAAACACTCTCGATGATTTAGCCGAGGTGCGCGGCCAACATCACGCCAAGCGCGCCTTGGAGATCGCCGCGGCCGGCGGACATAGTTTGCTGATGGTCGGCCCGCCGGGCACTGGGAAAACCATGCTGGCAAGCCGCCTGCCCGGCATCTTGCCGCCCATGAGCGAGGACGAAGCCGTGGAGGCGGCAGCCCTCGCGTCCATCAGCGACCAAGGTTTTTGCGCGCTGGACTGGGGCAAGCGGCCGTTCCGCGCGCCGCACCATACTGCCTCGGGCGTGGCCTTGGTGGGCGGCGGCAGTTATCCGCGTCCCGGCGAGGTGTCGCTCGCGCACCACGGCGTGCTGTTTTTGGACGAGCTGCCGGAGTTCGACCGGCGCGTGCTGGAAGTGCTGCGCGAGCCGCTGGAATCGGGACGCATCATCATCTCGCGCGCCGCGCGGCAAATGGAATTTCCCGCGCGCTTTCAGTTGATCGCCGCCATGAATCCATGCCCGTGCGGTTATCTCGGCGACCATGACGGGCGCTGCCGTTGCACGACGGAGCAGGTGCAACGTTACCGCGCGCGCGTCTCCGGCCCGCTGCTGGACCGCATCGACATGCACGTGGAAGTGCCCAAGGTGCCGCGCGCCAATTTACGCGCCGCGTCCGGCGAAACCGTGGAAGATTCCGCGCAGGTGCGCACGCGCGTGGCGCGCGCCCGCGCCCGCCAGATGCAACGCACCGGCAAGCCCAACTACGCGCTGAAAAATCGCCAGATCGAAAAAACCTGCCGCCTGCACGAATCCGATCAACATTTATTGGAGCAGGCCATCGAGCGCTTGGGTTTATCGGCGCGCGTGTATCACCGCATCCTGCGCGTGGCGCGCACCATCGCCGACTTGGCCGACAGCGATGACATCCAAACCGCGCACCTTACCGAGGCGATTTCCTACCGGCGCTTGGATCGGCTGCCCGCATATGACAAGTGACAAGTTGCAAGTTACAAGAAAAAACCATTCTTCCGCTTGTTACTTGTGACTTGAAGCCTGCGTTTTGCATCTCGGCGTTGAGTTTTCAGCAATGAATATTTCGCATTCATTAGGATATCGCTATGATTAAAAAAGACACCGTCGTTACGTTCAATTACCGCGTCACCGACACCTCCGGAAAACTTCTGGAAAAAGGTGACGCGCCGGCCGTGTATTTGCACGGCGGCTATGGCAACGTGCCGCAGCATTTGGAACAGGCGCTGGAAGGCCGCCGCGCCGGCGAGCGCGTGACGGTGCAAGTGGAACCCGCGCAGGGATTCGGCGAACGCGACGAGACGCTGGTGCGCCATGAACCGCGCAGCAAATTTCCGGCGGGAAAATTGGAAGTGGGGATGCGCGTCGAAGGGCAGCGCGAAGACACGCATGAGCCGATGACGTTCACCATCACCGCGCTGGACGACTTCGGCGTGACGCTGGACGCCAACCATCCCATGGCCGGCATAACCATGGTGTTCGACGTGGAGATCGTGGAGACGCGCCCGGCCACCGCCGAGGAAATCCGCCACGGCCATGTGCATGGGCCGGGCGGGCATCATCACTAAATTAACCGCCAAGACGCCAAGATCACAAAGGATTAAAAATATAAAGCCATGGAGCGAAATGTCGATGCTTGGAATCGGTTTCCCATAGTTTAGATTGAATTTTCTTGGCGTCTTGGCGGTTAATTTTTAGACTTTTTCCGCCAATTCCCGCGCCAAGCCGATGTAACTGCGCGGCGTGAGTTTGAGCAAGGCGGCTTTGGCCGAGGTGGGAATATTCAATGTTTCGATGAAGGCGTACAACGAGGCACGGGTGATGCCTTGGCCTCGCGTCAATTCTTTAAGTTTTTCGTAAGGCTGTTCCACGCCGTAGCGGCGCATCACGGTTTGCACGGGCTCGGCCAGCACTTCCCAGGCGTCGTCCAGATCGGCGTCGATACGCTGTTTGTTCACTTCGAGTTTTTGCAACCCTTGCGCGCACATTTGATAGGCGAGCGCGGTGTGCGCGCACGCGACGCCGACGTTGCGCAGCACCGTGGAATCGGTGAGATCACGCTGCCAGCGCGACACCGGTAGTTTGTCGCGCAGGAAATGCAGCAGGGCGTTGGCGAAACCCAAATTGCCCTCGGCGTTTTCGAAGTCGATGGGGTTGACCTTGTGCGGCATGGTGGACGAACCGACTTCGCCGGCCACCACCTTTTGCCGGAAATAACCGAGCGCGACGTAACCCCACGTGTCGCGGCAAAAATCGACGAGCACGTTATTACAGCGCGCCACGGCGTCGAACAGTTCCGCCATGTAATCGTGCGGTTCGATCTGCGTGGTGTACGCATTCCACGCGAGCCCCAGGCTTTCCACGAAGCCGCGCGCGAGCGCGGGCCAGTTCGCCTCCGGATAGGCGACGACGTGCGCGTTGTAGTTGCCGACCGCGCCGTTGAACTTGCCGAGCACTGATACTTGTGAAAGCTGCGCGCGCTGCCGCAGCAAACGCTGTACGACGTTGGCCATCTCCTTGCCGAGCGTAGTGGGCGTGGCAGGCTGGCCGTGGGTGCGCGCCAGCATGGGCTGCGCGGCGTGGCGGTGCGCCAAGTCTTTGATGGCGGCGATCAGCGCGTCCAGCAGAGGTAGAATCACCTCATCGCGCGCCTCGCGCAGCATCAGCGCGTAAGCGAGATTGTTGATGTCTTCGGAAGTGCAGGCGAAGTGGAAAAATTCGCGCGCGGCGACCAGCTCGGCATTGTGCGCGACGCGTTCTTTCAGAAAATATTCGACCGCCTTGACATCGTGATTGGTGGTGCGCTCGATGTCCTTGACGCGCTGCGCATCAGCCGTGCCGAAATTATCGACGATGCCGTCCAGCAGTTTATTGGCCTCGGCGCCGAGCGGCGGCAATTCGCTCAGCTTGGCCTCGCGCGCCAGATATTGCAGCCAGCGCACTTCGACCAGCACGCGCCGGCGGATCAAGCCGAATTCGCTGAATAGGGGACGTAAAGCGCCGGTCTTGCCGTGATAGCGGCCGTCGAGGGGAGAAATGGCGGTGAGCGGAGAAAATTCCATGCCGGACACTATCTTATTTAACTTTCATATTATATCCCAAACGCCGGGATGAGAGTATCGCCGCGCCCAATAAAAGCATAAAATAGTAACTCTAAATCAGCCGCCTTATTCCGGACATTTTTCAATGTTGAAAGCCTACCGTAGCCACGTCGCCGAGCGCGCCGCGCAGGGCCTGCCGCCGCTGCCGCTCGATGCGCAACAGACCGCCGCGCTGGTCGAATTGCTTAAAAATCCGCCGCGCGGCGAGGAGAGTTTCCTGCTCGATCTGCTCACCCAGCGCGTGCCGCCCGGCGTGGATCAAGCCGCTTACGTCAAAGCCTGCTTTCTCGCGGCGCTGGCGCAGGGCCAAACCACTTGCCCGCTCATCGATCGCACGCGCGCGACGCAACTCTTGGGCACCATGCTGGGCGGCTACAATGTGCGCGTGCTCATCGAACTCCTAGACGACGCCGATCTGGCGCCGGCCGCCTTTGATGCCTTGGCGCACACGCTGCTGATCTTCGACGCCTACCACGACGTGGCGCACAAGGCCGCGCACAACCCATGGGCCAAACAGGTGTTGCAGGCGTGGGCCGACGCCGCGTGGTTTACACGCCGCGCGCCGCTGGCGGAGGAAATCACCGTCACCGTGTTCAAGGCGCCGGGCGAAACCAACACCGACGATTTATCGCCCGCCTCCGAGGCATGGAGCCGCCCGGACATTCCGCTGCACGCCAAGAGCATGTTGATCAACAAGATGCCCGATGCGCTGGCAATTATCGAGACATTGAAAAACAAAGGCTATCCGCTCGCCTACGTCGGCGACGTGGTGGGCACCGGCTCGTCGCGCAAGTCGGCGATCAACTCGGTGCTGTGGCACATGGGCCACGATATTCCTTATGTGCCGAACAAACGCCAAGGCGGCGTAATCCTGGGCGGCAAGATCGCGCCGATTTTTTTCAACACGGCGGAAGACTCCGGCGCGCTGCCCATCGAATGCGCGGTGGACAAACTCGATACCGGCGACGTCATCAAAATTTATCCGTACCAGGGCCGCATCACCGATGCACAAGGTGCGGAATTGGCGCGCTTTACGCTGCAACCCGCCACCATGCCCGACGAAGTGCGCGCCGGCGGACGCATCCCGCTCATCATCGGGCGCGCGCTCACCGACAAGGCGCGCGCGCAATTAGGCTTGGATCATTCACCGGTGTTTATCCGTCCGCAGGCGCAGAAAGAAACCGCCAAGGGCTACACGCTCGCGCAAAAAATAGTCGGACGCGCCTGCGGCGTGGCGGGCGTGCGCCCCGGCGTCTATTGCGAACCCAAGATGACCACCGTCGGCTCGCAAGACACCACCGGCGCCATGACACGCGACGAATTGAAAGAACTCGCGTGCCTTGGCTTCTCGGCGGACTTGGTCATGCAGAGCTTTTGCCACACCGCCGCCTACCCGAAGCCGGTGGACATCCAGTTGCAGCACGAATTACCCGACTTCATCCGCACGCGCGGCGGCGTGGTGCTCAAACCCGGTGACGGCATCATCCACTCGTGGCTCAACCGTATGCTGCTGCCCGACACCGTCGGCACCGGCGGCGACTCGCACACGCGCTTCCCCATCGGCATCAGCTTCCCGGCGGGTTCGGGGCTGGTAGCCTTCGCCGCCGCGCTCGGCGTCATGCCGCTCAACATGCCGGAGTCGGTGCTGGTGCGTTTCAAAGGCACCATGCAGCCCGGCGTCACGCTGCGCGATCTGGTCAATGCTATTCCTTATGTCGCATTGCAGCGCGGCCTGCTCACGCTCGACAAAAAGGGCAAGAAAAATATTTTCTCCGGGCGCATCATGGAAATAGAGGGCCTGCCCGATCTCAAGATCGAACAGGCATTCGAATTCGCCGACGCCTCGGCGGAACGTTCCGCCAACGGCTGTACCGTGCGCTTGAATAAAGAGCCGGTGATCGAATATCTGAAATCCAACGTCACGCTGTTGCAGTGGATGATCGCCGAAGGCTACGAAGATAAGCGTACCTTGCAGCGGCGCATCGACGCCATGCAAGCGTGGCTTGCCAAACCGGAATTACTCGAGGCCGATCAAGACGCGGAATACGCCGAGGTCATCGAGATTGATTTGAACGAAATCAAGGAACCGCTACTCGCCTGCCCCAACGACCCGGACAACATCAAGCCGCTCTCAGAGGTCGCTGGCGCGCACGTCGACGAAGTGTTCATCGGCTCGTGCATGACCAACATCGGCCACTACCGCGCGGCGGGAAAAATCCTGGACGACGGCGGCGAAGTGCCGGTGCGCCTGTGGATCGTGCCGCCCACGCGCATGGACGCCCACCAACTCACCGAGGAAGGCTACTACGCCATCTTCGGACGCGCCGGCGCACGCACCGAGGTGCCGGGCTGCTCACTGTGCATGGGCAATCAGGCGCGCGTGAAAGACGGCGCCACCGTAGTCTCCACCTCCACGCGCAACTTCCCCAACCGCATGGGCAAGGGTGCCAATGTATACCTCGCCTCGGCGGAACTCTCCGCCGTTACCGCCCGCCTTGGCCGCATCCCCACGCACGCCGAATACATAGCCCACGTACAACACATCGCGCCGCTGTCGGAAAATATTTACCGCTACCTCAACTTCAACGAGATCGCGGAATATGTGGAGAAAGCCTGTCGAGACGCGGCGACACCCGCTTGACGGGCATCCACCAACGTGTTGTCGGCGCTACCCGCCTGTGTTAGAACGCCTGATTTATAAATTATCAATGGCTAAGCGAGAACGCTATGCCGGCTACAAGACCTTTATAGAACAAGGGATGGATGATGAGATCGGGCAGTTCTAGTTCTACACGAAACATCATCTCGCTGCGGTGATCGGCACTCCGGCATTCCGTGAGGGCCTGTGGGAAAAGGCAGCCCGGCAAGATGACCTCAAAGCAGCGGTGGCCCTGCAGGGCCACCGCCCTATCGAACAGATAGTAAAAGCCCACTGCGAAGGCCTATAAAGTGACTGTAGCCAGTATTACACAACCTCAACAAGGCCTTCCGCACGCCAACGGGCCCAGGAAATATGCCATGTATCTAGGACAACAAGTAGGCTATCGGCTTAAGGAATTAGTGGACGCCTTTGCGGTAGCGCATGTGGGCACCATCAGTCATACCTTGACGCAGGTACGACAAGAGGCAGGGTAGTCATGCAGCAAACTTGACCCCTTTGAAACTTCTCTTTGAAACTTCTTGACCCCTTTGATTCAGATTGACTACGTTTGTAAATCCATGGCACAATTCAATGCTGGTGTTGGATTCCCAAGCTTTATATCTATCGCCCGCCTCCTTACTTTAATTCTTCTGTTAATATTTCTGAGGGCAAAAATGAAAATCAAATTGATTCCCTTGCTTATTAGTATCGCTGTGACTTTCACGCCTGGGTTTTTAACTGCACAAGAAGTAGTCACTTACACCAGCGGTAATCATGTTGATACTTGGGACCCGATCTATCCGTCAATAGCCGACCCGAATTGGCCCACGACGGTCTGTAAAACTGTACCCGACGTTGGCTTGAGCTCCAACTGGGTTAACCCCCACAAGGCTTTTCAGTTCGGGGCATACGCCCACCCGTGGCAAGGGGCTCAGACTTTCTCGGCACAATGGATTAACGCGTGGAGCAATATTAATTCACAAGGTCCCGGCGGACACAGCTGGACGAGATACTCCACTGAAGTTACCGGCACTGGCAATTTCGTGCTCAATCTTCTGGCAGATAATTGTTCGTGGATCTACTTGGACGGCACATTGGTAGGTTATCAGAACACCAATCAAACACACCCGGCACCAACCTATCCGGTAACCCTGAGTGGAACACACACACTTGAGTTCATCATTTTCGATGGTGGCGGTTTGGCCGGTGGTATGTTCCGCCTCGTAACTAACACAGGTACTACATTCCCCGACACCGACGGAGACCGTCTAACCGACGCTCAGGAGGTCCTCTACAGCACTAATCCGAACAACCCGGACACCGACAGCGATGGCGTAAATGATGGTGACGAGGTTGCTGCAGGTACTGATCCTCTTGTCCAGAATTATGTCGACTCGGATGGCGATGGCATCTCAGATAATAACGATGTCTGCGTAAACTCAATACTTTCCAGCACAGTCGAAATAGAGGGGGTCAATTCTGGAGTTGCCAACCGACTTGATGCTTCAGGGTGCAGCATTGCAGACAAACTGGAGCGTACTTGTTCGGATAACTTCAAGAACCACGGGCAATTTGTGAGCTGTGTCTCGCATACGTCAACTGACTTACGCAAGGCGGGTGTTATCAATAACAAGGAGCGATCTGCTTTAGTGTCAGCCGCTGCGAAAAAGTAGCTGTTCAGTCTCGTTACTGACTTAGGGCTACAGCAGGCCGGGCTGGATTAATCCAGCCCGGCTTTTTTTAGTCACGAAGTCACAAGCTGACGCGACCCTTTGTTCTCGGCGTGGTTTTGTATAACCCTGCATCCGGACTATCTGGCTATGGCTTCCTCTCGTAGAGCTTGCGCGCCGTCTGGATCAGGCTCATGGCGAAATCGGCGTAGATGCGCCAATCGCGCTGCTCGTTGGCGTCGGCCAGCGTGCTCTTGACGACGTGACTGCGAATGCCCCAGATGATAGGGCCTGGCCTGATGCGCGCGCAGGAAGGTTTCGATGTCGCGCAAGCTCTCGCGGTAAGTCAGTTGCGCGAAGGCCGTGCAGAGAAATTGATCGAGATGCGAGAAGGTCTTGGTCGGATACTTGGCGGGATAGCGCCGCACGCAGCGGCGGAACGTGTGCAGGGGTAGATGCTCCATGAGTTGTGCGAACACCAATTTGCCTGAGTGCATGATGGGAACCCCAGGGCTGAAAAACCCGGTTTTCCAGAAAACTCACGTTGAAATCGGTGACACCCCTAAGCACGCTGTTTCCTGTTCTCGATCAATCCGTTATTTAACCGTCCGAGCTAAATTGCCGGACACTACTGAGTAGTGATATATAACTTACGCTATGCCATGAGCTACGCACGCTATTTAGCGGTAACCTTGACCGCGAAAGGTCCGCCGCTGAATTTCACTGCACCGCCGCCGGCATCGATGATTGTTAAACCCGTTGAGCTTTTAAATGCAACGTCACAAAATTCCGCGCCTTGCGCCGCTATCGTTACAGGAGAAGCAAACGCCTGAATTCCTAAAATACGATTCGCCACGCCGGAGCGCGCTGTGCCGTTAGCAAAACTTACGCCGCTCGGTTCAAGGATGTATACATTCAAGTCATTTGTTCCGACTACAGAGCGCGTTTGATTGTAGGTAAGCGCCCCAAGATCAAAGGTATCAACCGTCAAGTTAATAGTGCCCACCGAACCAGCGCTGCTCCCACACTCCGATGTTGAATTGCTTCCGGAAAACACGGTTTGGTTTAAATTAGCAGTCCAGCACACCGCGCCGGAACCCGAGACCTGTCCATTCCGACTCGATGTAAATGTTACGCTGGTTGCAATACCAATGGTGTTGGAAATAATCGCATAGCCATGTGTATATGTCCCGCCCGGCGGTATGGTAATAGTGCCTCCGGTTAGGGCAACCGGCGCCCCCGTCGACGACACGGAAATCGCAAGTCCGGAAGGATTATTGTAAGTCGTCGTGCAAGACGCCAAATTCGCCGCCGCAGTGGGCGTCGGTGCGACCGGGGCACTGGTGCATAGGCCCAATTGATAAAGCGTTATTGAGTAGGTGTTTGGCTCGTATTCACACGATGACCCCGTGGGAAAATTGACCGCGCCGCCGCTAATCGTACAGGGGGCAGCATGGATCCTCGCTGCCGGGACCAAGGTTATCAACAACAAGGTTCCGAGAAAGAACTTTTTAAACATACTTGCGTTCATGATCGTTTAAAACCCGCTGGCGGTTACTCGGAAGGCGTTTTGTTTCTGCTTAACGATACGATTCTCGCGGCGCACTTTGTCCAAACGCATTTCTTTCATGCTGTCGAGACTGTAGGGCGTGGCCGTCACGAA
>JBFLZV010000065.1:0-9131 GCA_040756035.1 Pseudomonadota bacterium | reverse complement strand
GATTGCAGCCGCTCTTAATGCTGAGCGCACCGGAATAAGGCAAAGAAATTGCGGGTGGTGGCCTCGGCGATGGTTTCCAACGGTACGCCGCGCAGGTCGGCGATGTGTTGTGCAACATATTGCACGTAAGCGGGTTGGTTGGACTTGCCGCGATGCGGCACCGGGGCCAGATAGGGTGAGTCGGTCTCCACCAGCAGGCGTTCCAGCGGCACGCGCGCGGCCACTTGCTTGAGTTCCTTGGCATTGGCGAAGGTGACGATGCCGGAGAAGGAGATGTGGAAGTTGAGGTCCATGGCGCGTTGCGCGGTGTCCCAGTCTTCGGTGAAGCAGTGCATCACGCCGCCGACTTCGTGTGCGCCCTCTTCCGCCAAGATGGCGAGCGTGTCGGCGCGCGCGTCGCGGCTGTGAATAATGAGCGGCTTGCCGATGCTTTTGGCGGCGCGGATGTGGGTACGAAAGCGCTCGCGCTGCCACGCCAGATCGCCCTCGCTGCGGAAATAATCCAGGCCGGTCTCGCCGATGGCGACGATCTTGGGGTCTTGCGCAAGCTGTACGAGCTGTTCGACGCTCGGCTCCGCGCCGCCGTGCTCGTTCGGGTGCACGCCCACCGAGGCCGAGACCTGTGCATAGGGCCGCGCCACGGACAGCATATTGGGAAAGCTTTCCAGATCGATGCTCACGCACAGCATGTGCCTGACGCCGTGTTGCGCGGCGCAGGCGATGACGTCATCGAGTCCGCCCGCGGGAAGATCGAGGCGGTCTAAGTGGCAGTGGGAATCGACCAGCATCAAAAATTACATCGTATGCGTATCGCGCTCGGCTTGCAGCATACCCGCCAGATAGGTTTCGATCTTGTTGCGCGCCGCGCCGCCGTCCAATTCGCTGAATTGAATGCCGATGCCGGCGAGGCGATTGCCTTGTGCGCCCTTGGGCGTGATCCAGATAACGCGCCCGGCGATGGGAAATTTTTCCGGTTCGTCGAGCAGCGTCACCAGCAGAAATACCTCGTCGCCCAGTTGATAAGTTTTATTGCTGGCGATGAACAGCCCGCCGTTTTTGACGAACGGCATGTACGCGGAATACAAGGCGCCCTTGTCTTTGAAGGCGACCGATAAAATACCTTGGCGTTGCGGCGCCGAGGGAGATGGAGTCGGATTAACCATTGCTTTAAAAATAATCCATAACTTTATGAAAGTAAAGTAATACTATTGTTTAGTAGCGCCGCACCAGGACAGCAGCACGTCTTCCAATAACAGTTGCGCATTAGCCTGACGCGGCACCAAGCGCAGCGCCTCGCTCGTCTCGTCGAAGCGGCGGTAGAGATCCGTCAACCTAAACCGCGCAGCCAATGCGTACAAGGATTGCGCCGCGCCGGCGTTCGCGAGCACGGGCGGCCGCGCGGCGCTGCGCAGCCGTATCATGTCCATGCACCAGCTTTGCAAATTGGCCAAGGCCTGCTCCACCGGCGTGCCTTCCAACCAAGCGCCGGCCACGGCCACCGGATCGGCTTGATTTTGTACGAGTTTGCCGAAATCCGCGAGCATGGCTTTGCGCCGCGCCAATGTGCCGCCCTCGGCCAGCGCCAGCGCGTGCAGCGGCGCGCCGTCGGCGGCGGCGAGCAGTTCCGTCGCATCCGCGCCCGTACCGAGTTGCGCTTTTAACCAAGACAACGCGATTTGTGGATCGGGACGCGCAAACGGCACGGTTTGACAGCGGCTGCGCACGGTAAGAGGCAGCGTACCGGCCTGATGCGTGACCAACAACAGCAGCGATTGCGCGGGCGGTTCTTCCAGCGTTTTCAGCAGGCTGTTGGCGGCGGCGACGTTCATCTGTTCAGCGGGTGCGATGATGACGATTTTATAACCGCCATACTGGCTCTTCAGCGCGACCGCCGCGTTCATCTCGCGCATTTGGTCGATGAGAATGGCCTTGCCCTCCTCCGCGGGTTGCAACACGTGCAGATCGGGGTGGTTGCCCGCGCGATACAGCAAACACGAGCGGCACTGCCGACACGCCAGCCCATCGGCGTGCGGCTGCGTGCATAGCACGGCTTGCGCGAAAGCTCCTGCGAAATGCCGCTTGCCCAATCCACGCGCACCGCTGAGCAGCAGCGCGTGCGGCAAGCGGCCCGCGCGCAGCCGCGCGATGAGCGCTTGCCAAGGCGCGTGCTGCCACGGTAATAACTTTTTTTCCAAATCGGTCATTGCAGAAATTCATCCAGCGCGCGCTTGATGTGCGCCTGCACGTTCTCCAGCGGCTGCGCCGCGTCGATGACGCGATAACGCTGCGCGTGACGCCGCGCCTGTTCCAAATAAGCCGCGCGCACGCGCTCGAAAAACGCCGCGTGTTCGCGCTCGAAGCGATCCGGCGCGCTGCGCCGTCCGGCGCGCGTCAGACCCAGTTCGACCGGAATATCCAGCAACAACGTTAAGTCGGGGCGCAGGTCGCCCTGCACCCAGGCTTCCAATTGCGCGATGCGTTCCAGCGCGATGCCGCGCCCGCCGCCTTGGTAGGCGTAGCTGGCGTCGGTGAAGCGATCGGACAGCACCCAGCGGCCCGCCGCGAGCGCGGGACGGATCACACTCGCCACGTGCTCGGCGCGCGCCGCGAACATCAGCAGCGCCTCGGCGTCGGGCGTGATGTCTTGGCGATGATCGAGCAGCACGGCGCGTAGTTGCTCGCCGAGCGGCGTGCCGCCCGGTTCGCGCGTGGCCACTACATCGATGCCGCGCGCGCGCAATACGCGCCGTATGAAATCGATGCACGTGCTCTTGCCGGCGCCTTCGACGCCTTCGACCGTGATGAAACGCGCCTGCATTTATTCTCCGTACTCCGCCGCTTGCGGCGGGGTATTTTATTTTTCCGCTTTTTTAGTATTGCTCAATTGATATTTTTGCACGGCCTTGTTGTGCGCCTCGAGCGTGTCCGAAAATTCGTGACTGCCGTCGCCGCGCGAAACAAAATACAGGCTCGCGCCCGGCGCCGGGTGCAGCGCGGCGTGCAGCGCGTCCGCGCCCGGCATGGCGATGGGCGTGGGCGGCAGACCTTCGCGCACATACGTATTATAAGGCGTATCGGCGCGCAGGTCGCGGCGCCGGATGTCGCCGTCGAAACCCGCGCCCATGCCGTAAATCACGGTGGGATCGGTTTGCAGACGCATACCACGTTCCAGGCGGCGCAAGAACACGCCGGCGATGACGGCGCGCTCCTCGGGCCGCGCGCTTTCCTTCTCGACGATGGAGGCGAGGATCAACGCTTGATAAGGATCACCGAGCGCCACCTCGGGGCTGCGCGCGCGCCATTCCGACTCTAAGCGCTCGCTCATGGCGCGGTAGGCGCGTTGCAAAAAAGCGGCGTCGGTCGTGCCCTTGGGAAAGCGGTACGTGTCGGGGAGAAAACGCCCCTCCGGATGCTGGCCCGGCCAGCCGAGGCGCTCCATGATTTGTGCGTCGTTGAGGCCGGTGAGAGTGTGTTGCAACGCGGTGTTTTGCCGCAACGCCTCCAACAGTTGCCGGAACGTCCAGCCCTCGACGAGGGTGAAGGAATATTCCAGCACCCGCCCGGCGACCAGTTGGTCGAGCAACTGCGTGGGCGTGGTGCCGGCGATGAATTCGTATTCGCCCGCCTTGATTTGATGCGCCTGACCCTGGAGCCGCGCCAGCGCCGCCAGATAAAACCAATGTTTAACTACGCCCCGCCGTTCCAGGTCTTGCGCGATTTTTTTCACGCCCGTGCCCGGCGCGATGTCGTAGTGCAGGGCTTGCCCGCCCAGCGCGAGCGGCGTGTTCAAGAATTGCCGGTAGTCGATAACCAGCCATGCCGCCGCCAGCACCGCGATGACGGCTAGTACGCTGAACGCTCTGAGCAGGATTTTCAACATAGCAAATGCATGATCTCGTCGACGTGCGCGGCGATGCGTCGCGTCAGCGGCCCGACGGGGAAAGCCACGCCCGCCAATTCGCGCAGCGGCCACACGCCGATCAGACTGTTACACACAAAGATCTCGTGCATGGCGGTTAATTCCTCGACGCCGAACTGCGTGATGCGGCTCTTAATGCCCCATGCCGCGGCTTGCTCCAGAATCAGCGCGCGCATCACGCCCGCCACGCCGCACTGCGATACATCCGGGGTGAGCAACACGCCGTCGCGTACGGCGAATACGTTGGTCATGGTGCCTTCGACGACGCGCCCTGCCCCGTCCAGCATGAGTCCTTCGGGGATGTCCGCATCATCCCATTCATTGCGCGCCAGCACTTGCTCCAGACGGTTCAAGTGTTTGACTCCCGCAAGTGCGGGATTCATACCGAGGCGCGTGGCGCAGACGCGCACTTTTACGCCCTGCTGTTTGAAGGCGTCGGGATAATCGAGCCACGGATGCAGGGTAAGTATGCGGGTGGGCGTGCTTGCCGTGCAACGATAGCCGCGTCCGCCTACGCCGCGCGTGATGATGATCTTGAGCACAGCACGTGGCGCAGCCGCGCATACTTGCTCGGCTTCTTGATGCAGCAGCGCAACATCGGGCGCGGCGATACCCAAGCGCGCACAATCATGTGTCAGACGCTGCATGTGCCGCTCCCACAGCAACGGCACGCCGGCGCGTACCGCCAGGGTTTCGAATAAACCGTCGCCGTAGTGCAGGCCGCGATCGCCCACGTCGATGTTCGCCGCGGGTTGGCCGTTGATCAAATGCATTTTTACTCCAATGCCAGCAGCAAGCCACGCGCCTTGGCGCGCGTCTCCTCGAGTTCGCGCTCCGGAATTGAGTCGGCCACGATGCCCGCGCCGGCGCGCAGCGAGATATCGGCGCCGTTTTGTAACAGCGTGCGGATCAAAATATTGAAGTCCATGCCGCCGTCGCGATTGATGTAGCCCATGGCGCCGGTGTACGGGCCGCGCGCGCTTTGTTCGAGTTCTGCGATGATTTCCATGCAGCGCACCTTGGGGCAGCCGGTGATGGTGCCGCCGGGAAACACCGCGCGCAATACTTGTCCCGGCGTGACGTCCGCGCGCAAACGCCCGCGCACGTTGGACACGATGTGATGCACGTGCGCGTAGCTCTCCACCACCATCAGTTCGTCCACCGCGACGCTCCCCGGCGCGCACACGCGGCCCAGATCGTTGCGCTCCAAGTCGATGAGCATAACATGCTCGGCGCGTTCCTTGGGATGGGCGAGCAGCGCGCGCTTGTCGGCGCTGTCGCCGCCCGCCACGCGCGGCCGGGTGCCGGCGATGGGACGCGTTTCGATCACGCCGTCGCGCACCTTGACCAGGCGTTCCGGCGAGGAGCTGATGACGGCGGCGTCGCCGTGGCGCGCCAGGCCCGCGAACGGCGCGGGATTATGGCGGCGCAGGCGTTGATAAATATGCGTAGGCGTGACGCCGGGGCGCAAGTGCCCGCGCCAGGCGCGCGACAGGTTTACTTGGAACACGTCACCGTCGCGGATGTAGCGCAGGATGCGCTGCACGTCGTGCAAAAAGCGTTGCGGATTATCCTCTTGCAACACATCACTCAATAACGAACCGTCGGGATCAGGCGCGAGCGGCGGTAAATTCTTTAAATCCACCTGCATGGTTTGCAACAGTGTCTCGTGTTCACGCTCGGCGATCAGCAGGGTTTGGTGCGTCCGATGATCTTTAATCAGCGCCGCAGGCACGCGCACGGCGCAAGCGATGGGCAGCGTGTCGCGCCACGCCGGCAAACGCAAGCGCGGTTCGATCTGCGCCGCGAGTTCGTAGCCGAGATAGACGAACCAGCCGCCGCTGAATGGCAGGTGCGGTAAAGAATTTTGCGGCACACGCTGTTGCCGCCACCATATATCTAAATTATTCAAGAAGTCCGCGCCGTCCGGCGTAAACGCCGTAGCGTGCAGCGTGTTTGGATGAGTAAGCGCCAGCGTCGCCTGCGGAAACGCGAACAGAATATCGTAGCGCGTCGTGGCGCCGTGCGCGACGCTCTCCAAAAAATACGGATAACGCGCGGGGTCGGCGTTGTGCAGCGCCAGCAGATCATGATCCGCATCGAGCGTTAAGCAAACAGTCATAGATCCGAGGCGCTAAATGTCTCACGCAAAGACGCCAAACAAAACCGCCTCACGCAAAGTCGCAAAGACGCAAATATGAAAATGTTTATCTTCACATTGAGCAATATGAATAAATTGTTCAATGTCTTATCAACTTTTATAAAGTTGCGTACTTGGCGGCTTTGCGTGAGATTATGTCTTTGGTTTTTAGCGCAACTTGCGAAACACCACGGTGCCGTTGGTGCCGCCGAAGCCGAAGGAGTTCGACAGCACTACGTCGATCTTCATCGGGCGCGCGGTGTTCGGCACGTAGTCCAGATCGCAGTCCGGATCGGGCGTGAATAGATTGATGGTGGGCGGCGCGACTTGGTCGCGGATCGCCAGCACACTGAACACGGCCTCGACGCCGCCCGCAGCACCGAGCAGATGGCCGGTCATGGACTTGGTGGAACTGATAGCCAGTTTATAGGCGTGCGCGCCGAAGCAGGCCTTGACGGCGTCGGTCTCGGCCTTGTCGCCGGCGGGCGTGGAGGTGCCGTGTGCGTTGATGTAATCGACTTCCTCGGGGCGGATGCCCGCGCTGCGCAGGGCGTTTTCCATGCAGCGCCGTGCGCCCTCGCCCTGCGGCGGCGGCAGGGTGATGTGATAGGCGTCGCCGCTCATGCCGGAGCCGATCAGTTCGGCGTAGATGCGCGCGCCGCGGCGTTTGGCGTGTTCGTATTCCTCCAGCACCACCACGCCGGCGCCGTCGCCCAGCACAAAGCCGTCGCGGTCCTTGTCCCACGGGCGGCTGGCGGTGGCCGGATCGTCGTTGCGCGTGGACAGCGCGCGCGCCGAAGCGAAACCGCCCAGTCCGGTCGGCGAGGTCGCCATCTCGGCGCCGCCCGCGATCATCACGTCGGCGTCGCCGTATTCGATCATGCGCCCGGCCAGGCCGATGCTGTGCGTGCCGGTGGAGCAAGCCGTGACAATGGCGAAGTTTGGGCCTTGCAGACCGTACATGATGGACAAGTTGCCGGACACCATATTAATGATGTTGCTCGGCACGAAGAACGGGGAAATCTTGCGCGGCCCGCCGTGCAGATAAGCCTCCACGCCCTTCTCGATGCCCGGCAAGCCGCCGATGCCGGAGCCGATGGCGACGCCGATGCGGTGCGCGTTGTCCGCGGTGACCGTGAGGCCGGCGTCCTCGATGGCCTCTTTGCCCGCGGCGATCCCGTAGTGGATGAACGGGTCCATTTTCTTGATGTCCTTGGCGGGGATGTATTGGGCGGGATCGAAATTCTTGACGCTGCCGCCGAAGCGCGTGCTGAACGCGGAAACGTCGAAGTGCGAGATGGGCGCGATGCCGCTGCGCCCGGCCAGGATGTTGTCCCAGCACTCGCGCACGTTGAGGCCCACCGGCGCGACCATGCCGAGGCCGGTGACTACTACGCGTCTGTGTAAGGCGGTCATTGATTACGTGTCACAAAAACAAAGGCCGCGCAGCGCCGGTTGGGGCGGGCGGCCATTGCCGGTTATTTAGAGCGAGGTTAACCGCGATGTGCGTTGATATAGTCAATGGCCTGCTGTACCGTGGTGATTTTCTCCGCCGCCTCGTCGGGAATCTCGCATTCGAACTCCTCCTCCAGCGCCATCACCAGCTCCACCGTATCGAGGGAATCGGCGCCCAGATCGTCCACGAAAGAAGATTCATTGCTGACCTCCTCCTCTTTGACCCCCAGTTGCTCAACAACGATCTTTTTGACGCGTTCTTCGACAGTGCTCATGATGGATACAACCTCCCTAGTTATAAAAGCGGCTCTATTCTATTGAAAACTACCAAGTGATACCAGAATCATGACGGACGACGGACGGAGGAAGCGCATTATACAGGGATTCCCCCGTTCCGGGGAACAGCACCGGATTTCCGTTTATTTCCGCTGAGTTAGCGCATTAGGCCATAAACATCCCGCCATTTACATGCAGCGTCTCGCCGGTAATGTAGGACGCCGCCGGCGAGGCCAGGAACGCCACCGCCGCCGCGACCTCGGCGGCGCTGCCCAGGCGGTTGAGCGGTATGGCGGCGAGCAGGCCGCTGCGCTGCTCCTCGCTGAGCGCGCGCGTCATGTCGGTATCGATAAAGCCGGGGGCGACGGCGTTGACGGTAATGCCGCGCGCGCCGACCTCGCGCGCCAGGGCCTTGGTGAAGCCGATCACGCCGGCCTTGGCGGCGGCGTAGTTGGTCTGACCGGCGTTGCCGGTCACGCCTACCACGGAGCTGATGTTGATGATGCGGCCGTGCCGCGCCTTCATCATGCCGCGGATGCACACCTTGGCCAAGCGGTAAACGGAATTCAAATTGGTGGCGATAATGTCCTGCCACTCCTCATCCTTCATGCGCATCAATAAATTGTCGCGCGTAATGCCGGCGTTGTTCACCAGGATGGTCGGCGCGCCGAAGGTTTGTTCAATGAAGGCCAGCGCCTGCTCGACGGAGGCTTGATCGGTGACGTTCAAAAGGCATCCTGAGCCTTTAATATTGTTTTTTTTCAAAAACTTATTTATTAATTCTACACCATTTTCTGAAGTTGCCGTGCCGACCACCGTCGCGCCCTGACGGCCCAATTCCAGGGCGATGGCCTGACCGATGCCGCGGCTGGCGCCGGTGACCCACGCAATCTCATTCGCCAATATCATTTTATGCCTCATCCTTTATTGTGTCGTCCAGCGCCTGCTCCAGACTTGCCACATCGTGCAACGGCAAGGCGCGCAGCGCCGGCTCGATGCGCTTGTTCAACCCGCTCAGCACCTTGCCCGGCCCGCATTCTAGCAAAGTCGTCACGCCGCGCGCCGCCATGCCGTGGATGATCTCCGACCAGCGCACCGGATTGTAGAGTTGGCGCGTCAGACCGTCGCGGATGGACGCCGCGTCGGTATACACGGCGACGTCCACGTTGTTCAGCACCGCGGCACGCGGGGTGCGGAATTCTATGCTGCGCACGTGCTCGGCCAGACGCTCGGCGGCCGGTTGCATGAGCCGGCAGTGCGACGGCACGCTCACCGGCAGTAGCATGGCGCGTTTGGCGCCGGCCTGCTTGGCGATTTCCAGCGCGCGCGCCACCGCGCGCG
>JBFLZV010000064.1:0-9659 GCA_040756035.1 Pseudomonadota bacterium | reverse complement strand
TTATAATTAGGAAATTCAGATGAAGTTCACTATCCAGCGCGAGGTATTTCTAAAACCGCTGCAACAGGTTTGCGGTGTCGTCGAGCGTCGACAAACATTGCCGGTGCTTTCCAATTTGCTGCTCAGTGTCGAACCGGAGCGCGTGACACTGACCAGCACGGATCTCGAAGTGCAGGTGGTTGCCCATGCACCGCTGGAGGGCCGCACGGAACCAGGGAAAATCACCGCGCCGGCGGCGAAACTATGGGATATCTGTCGTACCTTGCCCGATCAGGCCGCCATCGAGATCAGCCTACAGAAAGAGCGCCTGGTAATTCGCTCCGGAAAAAGCCGCTTCACGCTCAGCACCCTGCCCGCCAGCGAGTTTCCCAGCACTGATGACGTTGACGGCGCGGCCGGCTTCTCGGTCATGCAAAAGGAACTGAAGAAGGCCATCGACCGCACGCAGTTCGCCATGGCTCAACAAGACGTGCGTTATTACCTCAATGGCCTGATGATGGAGCTGCGCCACGGTAAGTTCGTGACCGTCGCCACCGACGGCCACCGCCTAGCGCTGTGCGAGACCGCGGCGAACCTGGAAATCAAAGAACCGCGCCAAGCCATTATCCCGCGCAAGGGTATACGCGAGTTACTGCGGCTGTTGAGTGACAGCGACGCGCCGGTCGAGGTCAAACTGGGTGCAAACCATATCCGGGTCAGCACACCGGAGGTGAGTTTCACCTCCAAGCTCATCGACGGGCGGTTCCCCGATTATCAAGCGGTACTACCCAAGGGCGGCGACAAAGTCGTGAATGCCGATCGTATGTTGTTGAAGCAGGCGCTGACGCGCGCCTCGGTGCTGTCCAGCGAAAAATACCGCAGTGTGCGCTTCCAACTTGCCCCCGGCGTGGTGCGCCTGCACACGCACAACCCCGAGCAGGAAGAGGCCGAAGAAGAAGTGAGCGTTGACTACCAAGGCGGCGAATTGGAGATTGGTTTCAACGCCGGCTATCTCCTCGACGCCCTCTCGGCCATCGACGAGCCGCAGGTTACCCTGACGTTGTCCGATCCGAACAGTAGTTGCCTGATCGAGGCTGGCGCGGAGTGCCGTTACGTGGTTATGCCCATGCGGCTTTAAAGAGCGATGTTCCACGTGGAACATGCGTGGAAAAGCGCCGGGTTAGGGGGCTTGCCCGCGGCCCGGCAGGCCATAATTGTGCTATAATTTTGGCTATGACTATATCCGCACCTGCCTACGACTCCACCAGTATCAAAGTTCTCAAAGGCCTGGATGCCGTGCGCAAGCGTCCCGGCATGTACATCGGCGACACCGACGATGGCACCGGCCTGCATCATATGGTATTCGAAGTGGTGGATAACGCCATCGACGAGTGCCTGGCGGGCTACTGCACCGATATCAGCGTCACCATCCACGCCGACGAAAGCATCACCGTGACCGATAACGGACGTGGCATCCCGGTGGACATGCACGCCGAAGAAGGGCGCTCCGCCGCCGAGGTCATCATGACCGTGCTGCACGCCGGCGGCAAGTTCGACGACAACTCCTACAAAGTCTCCGGCGGCCTGCACGGCGTGGGCGTGTCGGTAGTCAACGCGTTGTCCGAGTACCTGCGCCTCACCATCCGCCGCGACGGCAAGCTGCACCAGCAGGAATACCGCCACGGCGAGCCGCAGGCCCCGCTGGCGGTGATCGGCAGCGCCGACCACACCGGCACCGAGGTGCACTTCAAGCCCAGCAGCCAGACCTTCACTAACATCGAATTTCACTACGATATCCTGGCGCAGCGCCTGCGTGAACTGTCATTCTTGAATCCCGGCGCGCGCATCGACCTCATCGACGAGCGCAGCGACAAGCGCGACCATTTCGAGTACCAGGGCGGCATCCGCGCCTTCGTCGAGCATCTGAATCGCAACAAGACGCCCATCCACCCCAGCGTGATTTATTTGCACACCAAAAAGGACGGCATCGGCGTCGAAGTGGCCATGCAGTGGAACGATTCCTACCAGGAGAACACCTACTGCTTCACCAACAACATACCGCAGCGCGATGGCGGCACGCATCTGGCCGGTTTGCGCAGTGCCATGACGCGCACGCTCAACAACTATATCGAGCGCGAGGGCATCGCCAAAAAGGCTAAGGTAGCGCCGGTCGGTGACGATGCGCGCGAGGGGCTTACCGCCATCCTATCCGTGAAGGTGCCCGATCCCAAATTCTCTTCGCAGACCAAGGACAAACTGGTGTCGTCCGAGGTGAAGGGCGTGGTGGAGTCCATCGTCGCGGAAAAGCTCGAGGAATTTTTACTGGAAAACCCCGCCGAAGCGCGCGCCATCACTGCCAAGATCATCGACGCGGCACGCGCGCGCGAGGCGGCGCGCAAAGCCCGTGAGATCACGCGCCGCAAGGGCGCGCTCGACCCTGCGGGCCTGCCCGGCAAGCTCGCCGACTGCCAGGAGCGCGACCCGGCCTTATCGGAACTGTTCCTAGTGGAGGGCGACTCCGCCGGCGGCTCGGCCAAGCAAGGCCGCGATCGTAAGTACCAGGCCATCCTGCCGCTCAAGGGCAAAATCTTAAACGTGGAAAAGGCGCGCTTCGATAAAATGCTATCCTCGGAAGAAGTCAGCATTCTGCTCACCGCGCTCGGCTGCGGCGTGGGGCGCGAGGAATACAACGTCGATAAGCTGCGCTACCACCGCATCATCATCATGACCGACGCCGATGTGGACGGCTCGCACATCCGCACGCTGCTGCTCACGCTGTTCTACCGTCAACTGCCGGAGCTCATCGAGCGCGGCCACATCTACATCGCGCAGCCGCCGCTGTACAAGGTCAAGCGTGGCAAGCAGGAGCGCTATGTCAAGGACGACGCCGAAATGAACGCCTACCTCATGCAAGCGGCGCTGGATGGCGCGGCGCTCACCGTTACCACGGGCGCGCCGCCGCTGGCCGGCGCGGCGCTGGAGGCTCTGGCGCAAAATTATTTAACGGTCATGGCCACCATCAAACGCCTGGCGCGCCGCTACGATGAGGCGCTGCTGGAAAAAATGATCTACCTGCCGCCGCTGGCTGCGGCCGACTTGAGCGATAAAGCCAAGGCGCAGGACTGGTTCAAGGAGCTGGAAAAACGCCTCAACGGCGACGCCGCCAGCCACGCGCGCTACGACATCGGCGTGCAGCAGGACGACGAGACCGGCGTCTACTACGCGCACATCACCGCCACCGCGCACGGCGTCAACAACCAGCGTACCCTGGGCGGCGAATTCTTCGGTTCCGGTGAATATCGCTCCATGGTCGCGCTCGGCCAGCAACTGGACGGCCTGCTCGGCCCCGGCGCCGTGGTGGTGCGCGGCGAGCGCAGCGAAACCGTGTACAGCTTCAAACAAGCACTCGGCTGGCTCATGGAAGAGGCCAAGCGCGGCTTGCACATCCAGCGTTACAAGGGTCTCGGCGAAATGAACCCCTCACAACTCTGGGAAACCACCATGGACCCGGAATCGCGTCGCCTGCTGCGCGTGCGCATCGAAGACGCCATCGCCACCGACGAAATCTTCACCACGTTGATGGGCGATCAGGTCGAGCCGCGCCGCGCCTTCATCGAAACCAATGCCCTGGCCGTGGCCAACCTCGACGTATAAATGTCATTTAAAATCAAAGACATATCCATAGGCGCGGGCGTGCTGCTGGTGCTCGCCGCGCTGGCCTACGTATGGCTGGCGCCGAGCGGATTCAAGCAAGCCCCGGATATCGCACTCACCACGCTGGACGGCCGCACGCTGCGCCTGGCCGAATTGCGCGGCAAACCACTGCTGGTCACCTTCTGGGCCACCACCTGTCCCACTTGCATGAAGGAAATGCCGCATCTTACGGAATTGCATCGCGAGCTGGCCCCGCGCGGTTTTCAAATCGTCGGCATCGCCATGGACTACGACCCCATCGCCGACGTACGCGCCCTGGTGAGCCGCCGCCAAGTGCCCTACCTCATCGCCCACGACTCCCAGGCGCGGGCCGCGCAAGCCTTCGGCAACGTGCGCCTCACCCCCACCAGCTTTCTCATCGCCCCCGACGGGCGCATCGTGCAGGAAAAAATCGGCGAGATGGACATGACGGCGCTGCGCGCGCAGGTGTTGGGTTTGCTGTAAATAATATCCTCACGCAAAGACGCCAAAGTTACCGATAAATTGAATCGTCGTTCCCGCCCCCGCCTACGCGGGGGCAGGCTCCAGCGGGACGATTCGGCAGGAATGCCGCATCGCACCCCCGCAAGGTAATGTACAAGGACGTACATTATGACCGTTTGGCGGGATTGCCAAACGGCACCCCGAAGGGGCCTTCAGGTGAGGCACATGGAAGCGCCTCATGAACCCGGCAACGTAAGTAAGTTTGCAGCTTCTGGATTCCGAGCCTCCGCTGCGCGGAGCTTGTTCCCGCGTAGGCGGGGACCCGGAATGACTTGGTATTTTTCTTGGCGTCTTTGCGCCTTTGCGTGAGCTATTTCTATGCTCTGGGTCAAAGCCTTTCACATCATTTTCATGGTCGCCTGGTTTGCCGGGTTGTTTTATTTGCCGCGGCTGTTCGTCTATCACGCCATGACCGAAGACGAGGCGGGGCGCAGGCGCTTCGAGGTAATGGAGCGCAAGCTATATCGATTCATCGCGCCGTGGGCGGTGTTGACCGTGGTATTCGGCTTGTGGCTGCTGTGGGCCTACGCCTGGCAGGCCTACGCCGGCGCCTGGTGGCTGCCGCTTAAGCTCGCACTGGTCGCGCTGTTGATCGCGTACCACTTCTATTGCGGCAAACTGCTGCGCGATTTCCGTGACGGCCGCAATCGTCATGGTCACGTTTTTTACCGTTGGTTCAACGAGCTGCCGGTGCTGGTGCTGGTCGCGGTGGTTATTTTGGTCGTGGTCAAACCATTTTAATCGCCGTGAAAATTTTCCAACGGCTCGTCCATCCCCGTGAATTTCACCTCATCAAGGCAGCTTCTCTCCACCCGGTTCCGTTAGAAACCCGATCTTGAGGATTCCAGTCCGTTGCACGGTGGCCATAACTCGAATCACGTGTTCGTAATCGACCTTGCGGTCGCCGCGGACGTGTATCTCCGGTTGCGGCTGTTGCGCGGCGGCTCGGGCGAGCCGAGATTCCAAGGCATCGCCGCTCAACGCTGTGCCGTTCCAATGCACCGTGCCGTCGGCGGTTACCGAGAGTGTCACCGTTTCGGGCTTGATCTGATGGGGGGTGTTGGCGGCGCGTGGCAGATCCAGTTTCACGGAATGCGTCAGCACCGGCACGGTGACGATGAAGATAATCAACAGCACCAGCATGACGTCGACCAGCGGCGTCATGTTGATCTCGCTCATCATCTCGTCACCGTCGTCAAGGTTATTGCCGAAGGCCATAATCAGCGCTCCCCCGCCGCCGCGACCCGCATCAGGACGGGGGAGCTGGCGCCGCGCGCCAACGGCGCCCCGGTGAGGAAGTAAGCGTGTAGCTGGCGGGCGAATTGGTTGAGACGGCCGAGCACCGTTCTGTTGCCGCGGATAAGGGCGTTGTAGCCGAGCACCGCGGGGATGGCTACGGCAAGACCGAAAGCGGTCATGATGAGCGCCTCGCCCACCGGTCCCGCGACCTTATCAATGCTGGCCTGACCGGAGACGCTTATCCCCACCAGCGCATGGTAAATACCCCACACCGTGCCGAACAGACCGACGAAGGGGGCGGTTGAACCCACCGAGGCGAGGATGGATAGCCCGGCCTGCATGCGCTCGGCTGATTCATCGATGGCCCCGCGCAGAGCGGCCGCCAGCCACTCGGTGAGGCGCAGTTGGCCGTGCAAATCGGCGCGGTTGCCGGCGTGGTGATCCACCGCCGCTTGGCCTTCTTCGGCTAGGTGACGGAAGGGGTTGTCGCGGCGATCGCCGTTGAGGATATGCAGGCCCTCGCTGAAGCTGTGCGCGTGCCAGAAGTCCACCGCGGCGCGCGCACAGCGGCGCAGTTTCATCAACCGCCAGGCGCGCGTGGTGATAATGTACCAGCTGGCGACAGACATCGCCAGCAACAACACGGTGATGCCCTTGATGACGAGGTCGCCTTGGGTCCAAAGGGCGGCCATGCCGTAGGAGTCGTGAGTCATAGGTCGTTCCTGTAGAGGGTGAGCTTAAATTCGTTTCATTTGCCGAGCCGGAACGCGACGGGCTGCACGTACCAGTATGCAATCGGTTCGCCGCCGCGGCTGGCCGGCACATAGCGCCAGCGCTGCACCGCTTCACTCGCGGCGGCGTCCAGCCGTGCATAACCGCTGGACGCCTTGAGCTTGATCTCGCCTACTGCGCCGTCGGGTAGGATATAGACGTCCAGCAAAACTTCCCCCTGTTCACCCAAACGCCGCGAAAGCGACGGGTAGATCGGGGCTGGGTTGTCGAAATGAGCGGCGTCTATCCGCGGCGGTATTAGCTGCGGCGGCGCAGCCTCGGACTGTGCAACCGGAGCCGGCGCCGCAGGCATCGCCTTAGTCGGCGCCGGTGCGAGTTCCGATTCGGTCTCCGCCGCCGACGCAGGCTTGGCCACGGGTTTGGGCTGTGGTTTGGGCTTGATCACCGGCTTGGGCTCGATCACGGCGTTAGTCGCCGACTTGCTGACGGGGCGTTCTACGGGCGGCGGCGTTGCTGGACGTGGCGGCACCGAGGCGGTCGCGATTTGCTGGCGCGGCGGCGCGCTCGGCGGCGGAGGCGGCGTCACCAACACTCCTAGCATAGCAGGGGCGCTGATCGGCGGCTCGGTGCGTTCGAGCGCGGCGTCAAGCCAAGCGATCAAAGCCAGGTGAAGCGCGATAACCAGCAGCAGCGCCGCGAGATTGCTCGGACGATACCAGTGCGCAGCCCGCTGCACGGCGCCCGGCGCGTCAAATACCGCGCCGCCGGCTTTGGGCGCGGCGGCGCGCGACGCGGCGCGGGCAGCTTCGCTCTCCGACGGGACAAGATCATACGCCATGCTGGACATAGACAACGCGGCCTCCCCGTATCAACAACGGCCCCTGCGCCGCGCCCTTATTTCGAGTTTATGCATTTAAAGCCGCCGACGAGTTATCGAATCCTTCAGAAGTCATATTTCAACCCCACATGCACCAGGCGCGGCATGCCGATTTGGATGCCACGGGTGCGATCCACGATGTACGTTTCGTCGGCAAGGTTCTTGACGGAGAGGAACGCCGTCGCCCCCTTGGGCTGCAAGCGGTAATTGAGCGTGGCGTTCCACACCGTGTAGGCGTCGATGATCCCGGTCTGGCCGTTCGCGCTCGCCGCGGCGGTGTTGGCGAAGTCGGAGAACTGCTCGCCGACGTACTGCGCCTCGATTTCACCGCGCCACGGTCCGACGCCGTAGCCTAGCGCCGCCGTCAACGTGTGCTCGGGCGCGTAGGGTTGGCGATTGCCGGCGGCGCTGCCGCTGACGACGGCCCCGCTCGCCACGTTGCGGAAGGGCTGTTCCTGTTCAGCGGTGGGCAGCCAAGTGTAGGCTAGGCGGCCGAACAGGCCGCTGTCGCGCTCGGCCAGTGCGGAGAGTTCCACGCCCTCGAACAAGGCTTCACCTTCTGACAGTGGCGTACTGCCGCCGGCGATGGATCCCACCGCAATCAGATTTTGGTAGTCGCTGCGGAAATACGCGGCCTGCAGCGAGGCCCACGGCGTAGGCTGGTGACGCACGCCAAACTCAAAATTGGTGGACTCCTCCGGATCGACGTCGGTAACAGTGCCGGCGCCGCCGATCAAGTCTTCCACCCGCGGCGGAGCGAAGCCTTTGTGCAGGCTCGAGAATACCGTGAGAGTCGCGCTCGGATTCCACGTCGCGCCGAGGCCGGGCATGGTCTCGCTGATCGAACTCGAACCTTTGGCCCCGGTGAGGCGGTCGGTGCGATCAGCGTCGATGTTTTCATAACGCAGGATGGGTGTGATGCTGACCTGGCCGACATCGAAGCGGTTGGCGACGAAGGCGCTGTAGGCGGTGGTCTCGCGCAGGTTGTTCTCTACCGTAGTGCCGGTGCGCGCGGTGGGGGCCGCGCCGTTGACCTGTTTGCGGTCCTGCTCCTCGAAGTGCGCCTTCACGCCGGCCTGGAATTCACCCAAAGCATGGGGCAGCGTCAGGCGGGGTTCCACTCCCCAGGTGTAGTAACTGCGCAGCCGGCCCTGAACGGAGTTGCAGCTGTCCGGATCGACAACGGCGCCGGCGAGCCGCGCCGCAACAAAGCCGGCGCCGCACTGCGTATCGGTGCTGGTGCTGGCCTGCCGCCACCAGTCACGGTTGAACTGGGAATAGTAGAGATTGGTAAGCAGCAGGGCGCCGCCGCCAAAATCGTATTCGTGCGTGGCGGAAAGCCCGATGCGGTCTGCCTCGAACTTGTCGTTCTTGAACGGGTTGTAGTCTGCGCCGAGATTGTCATACTCCGCCTGGGTCAGGCCGGAATAGGTAATCGTGGAATCTTCCTGATAATAATTGGCGCGCAGCGTCACGGCCTGGTTGTCGCCGAAGGCCGTGACGTATTTCAAATTCAAATCATCCAGCGCGTGCTCCATGTTGTCGCGCGCGCCCTGGCCCTGCTTACGCGCGTAATCGAACAATGCGCCCTTGCCGCCCAGGCTCAGTTTGCCGTTGAAGTAGTCGCGATTGCCGACGGCTCCTTGCACGTAGCCGCCGACCTCCTGCGGCGGGGTCGGCGTAATGTAATTGATCACGCCGCCCACGGTTTGCGGCCCGAACAACAGCGAACCCGAGCCCTTCAGCACCTCGATGCGCTCGTAGCGATCGACCATCGGATGGTAGTAGCTGGCGTTATCGCCGTAAGGGGCGTAGGCCAGCGGAATACCGTCCTCCAGCAACGTGATTTTGGTCGAGCGCGTCGGATTAAGGCCGCGCATACCGATATTAGGGCGCAGGCCGAATCCCTCTTCATCCCGCGCATGTACGCCCGGTACCTTGCGCAGCGCCTCGTTGACCGTGAAGACGCGGCTCTGTTCCAACGCTCTGTTATCCAGCACCGTGGCGGCGCCGGCAAGATCGGGTAATTTTTCCGTTTCCCCGATGACGTCCACACGCGGAAGCACCACGTCGTTTTCCGCCGCCAACGGCTGTTGCACGGACGCCAGCGCGGTGAATAAGGCAAAATAAAGGCGGCTGCGTTTTGTATTTAACATTTAAATGCTCCTTTGGTTTCGAGAGCTGGCTGGCGCGGCCCGACGGAGCATCGTGGCGATTTGCTGGCTGGCGGTTGAAAATAAAGCGGGTTACTCCGCGTTAACTATGTTCGCTACTTACTTGGTGAGTATTAATTTATTCTCCTTGGTCTGGCGCAGGACGTACGTTTGTCCAGCGTGCAAAATCAGCAAGCGGTCGCCGCCGCGCAACAGTTCGCCGCTTTCGATTACCGGTAACCGCGATGATTTTGTCTCCACCGCCTTCATTGTCGGAACTGGCTGGGGCTGCATTGCATCACCCTAATGGCGACACGCGGCGGTCGGCGGGTGTTCCCGCTATTTTCATGGCGCAGCGGGCGCCGCTATCTTTCATGATCATCTTAAACGCGTCCTTAAACTCGATCGCAGAACTTTGAATGATGATAATTCTCATTTAGATTTATGTCAAGGTTTTGTAATATTCTCATATCATTATGATT
>JBFLZV010000063.1:0-9777 GCA_040756035.1 Pseudomonadota bacterium | reverse complement strand
AGCGCGTCACCGCGCTGCGCGAACAGATCAATTACCACAATTACCGGTATTACGTACTCGACAGTCCGGTCATACCGGACGCCGAATACGACCGTCTGCTGCGCGAGTTGCAAGAGCTGGAGCAACGCTATCCACAACTGGTCACGCCCGATTCCCCCACGCAGCGCATCGGCGCCGCGCCGCTCAAGAAATTCGGCACGGTGCGCCACGAAGTGCCGATGCTGTCGCTGGCCAATGCCTTCAGCGAGCAGGAGGTGAGGGATTTCGACCGGCGCGTGCGCGAGCGTCTGCAGGTCGATGAAGTGGAATACAGCGTCGAGCCGAAACTCGACGGTTTGGCGGTGAGCTTGACGTACATCGACGGCGCGTTGCACTGCGGCGCGACACGCGGCGACGGCGAGACCGGCGAGGATGTCACGCAAAATCTACGCACCATCAAGGCCGTGCCGTTGCATTTGTACGGCAAGGGTTATCCTAAAACACTGGAAGTGCGCGGCGAAGTGTATATGCCGCTGGCGGCGTTCGCCGAGTTGAACGCCAAGGCGCGCGCGCGCGGCGAAAAAACCTTCGTCAATCCGCGCAACGCCGCGGCGGGTAGCTTGCGCCAACTCGATCCGAAAATTACCGCGTCGCGTCCTTTATCTATTTCTTGCTATGGCGTGGGTAAGTGCGAGGGCGGGACGCTGCCCGACCGGCACAGCGCCGTGCTGGAACGCTTGCGCGACTGGGGTTTCCCGGTGGCGCGCGAGCAGAAGGTGGTGCAAGGCGTACAGGGTTGCCTCGATTATTATCAGGAGATGGGTAAACGCCGCGGCCAACTGCCTTACGACATCGACGGCGTGGTGTACAAGGTCAACCGCCTCGATTACCAGGAACGCCTGGGTTTTATTTCGCGCGCGCCGCGCTGGGCCTTGGCGCACAAGTTTCCGGCTCAGGAAGAACTCACTGAAGTGCTCGATATCGATGTACAGGTCGGGCGCACCGGTGCGCTCACGCCGGTGGCGCGCTTGAAGCCGGTGTTCGTGGGTGGCGTCACCGTCACCAACGCCACGCTGCACAACCAAGACGAGATCGACCGCAAGGACGTGCGCGTCGGCGACACGGTGATCATTCGCCGCGCCGGCGACGTGATACCGGAAATCGTCAGCGTGGTGATGGAGCGCCGTCCACCGCACACTAAACGCTATCGCATTCCCAAGCACTGTCCGGTGTGCGGTTCCGACGTGGTGCGCGCCGACGGCGAGGCTATCGCGCGGTGCAGCGGCGGCTTATTCTGCGCCGCGCAGCGCAAGGAGGCGATATTGCACTTCGCTTCGCGCCACGCCATGGACATCAACGGCTTGGGCGATAAACTGGTCGATCAACTGGTGGATAAGGGGCTGGTGAAAGACGTCGCCGATCTATACGAATTGACGCCCGAGCAACTGGCGAAACTGGAACGCATGGGCGAAAAATCCGCAGCCAATGTGTATGCGGCGTTGCAGCATAGCAAGCACACCACGCTGCCGCGTTTTTTATTCGCGCTGGGGATACGCGAGGTGGGTGAGGCGACGGCGGCGGCGTTGGCCAAGCACTTCGGCGATTTGCCGGCCATCATGCAAGCCGATCAGGCCGCGCTGGAAGAAGTGCCGGACGTGGGGCCGGTGGTGGCTGCGCACATCGTGGCGTTTTTCCGCCAGCGTCATAATCGCGAGGTGATCGAAAAATTATTGGCGGCGGGCGTGAACTGGCCGCAGGTCAAGATCAGCCGCGCGGAGCGCGGGCCGTTGCACGGCAAGACCTTCGTGCTGACCGGCGCGCTGAAAGGCATGACACGCGAGCAGGCGAAAGAGAGATTGGAGGCGCTGGGCGCCAAGGTCAGCTCCAGCGTGTCGGCCAAGACCGATTATGTGGTGGCGGGCGCCGATCCCGGTTCCAAACTGACCAAGGCGGAACAACTGGGCGTGAAGGTGTTGGACGAGGCGGCGCTGTTAAAAATGTTGTAGTTGTAGGGTGGGCACGGTTTTCGTGCCCACGTTATTTGCGATGCCGTCCATGGCGCGACTTCAGTTTTCTTAATCAACCCAGCCATGCCTTCCATGGCATGGCCTTCGCCGCTTCGCGGCTCAGCCCACACCCTACTTAGCGCTGCTCGCCGGCGCGGTATTCTCCGTCTTGGCGGCGGCCGGGGCAGCACCGGCGGCGCTTTCCTTGACCTCGATCTTGGCTTTGTTTTTAAGCTCGGCCAGATAGTCCTGAATTTGCTTGTTGCGCAGGATATTGCGCACGCTGTCTTTTACATTCTCGAATTCCGGCGGCTTGATCTCGCGCGTGTCCTCCAGCAGGATCACGTGCCAGCCGAATTGCGTCTGTACCGGTGTTTTGCTGTACTTGCCCTTGTCCATCGCGGCGGCGGCGTCGGCGAACGGTTTGACCATTTGACCGGCGTCGAACCAGCCCAGGTCGCCACCTTCCTTGCCGGAGGCGGTGTCCACCGATTTCTCCTTGGCGATGGCGGCGAAGTCGCCGCCTTTATCCAGTTGCGTGATGATGTCTTTAGCCTCTTGTTCGGTCTTTACCAAAACATGCTTGGCCTTGTATTCCTTGGAACTCATTTTGCCGATGTTGGTGTCGTACTCTTTTTTCATGGCCGCGTCGCTGAGTTCGTGCGTATTGAGATAATGACGGATCGCCGCGTTGGCCAAAATATTGCGCTTCAGGTTTTCGATTTCCGCCAATACTTCAGGTTTTTTATCCAACCCTTGGTTCACGGCGTCTTGATAGATCACCTCGCGGCTGATCACCTCTTCCAGAGCGGCCTTCGGGTCATCGCCGGCGTCGGGCCGGGAGGCGGCGCGCTGTTTGGCGTAGATGTCGAATAGTTCCTTACTGATGGGCTTGCCGTTGACCAGCGCCACGTCCTTGTCAGTCAATTTTTGCGCGCCGTCGCCCGCCGCGGTGGTGGGACCTTTGTTGCAGGCGGTTACGGCGACGCCGAGTAGGGCCGCGAGCAGCAGGGTCTTGCTGAGGTTAAGCATGGGAGTCATTCCTTATCAAGTGATGAGTCGAATTCTTGGGGGGTGTAAGCCCGGATGCTGAGGGCGTGAATATCACTATGCATGGCGGCTCCCAAGGCATCATACACCATGCGGTGGCGTTGCAGCAGTCCCTTGCCGGTGAAGCCGTCCGTCACCACGGTAACGCTGAAATGTCCACCGCCGCGCGCGCCCGCGTGGCCGGCGTGCGCGGCGCTGTCGTCGCGTATGGATAAATGCGTCGGCGCCAGCGCCGCGTGCAGACGCTCTTTGATTAACTCCACGCGCCGCGTCGCCGTCAAGGCAACACCTGCTTGAACGGCTTCACGGTCACGCGCGCGTACACGCCCGCGGCCATGTAGGGATCGGCCTGTGCCCACGCCTGCGCCTGCGCGAGCGAGTCGAATTCCGCCACCACCAGGCTGCCGGTGAAGCCGGCCGGGCCGGGGTCGTCGCCGTCGACGGCGGGATGCGGACCGGCCAGTGCTAAGCGCCCGCGATCGCGCAACTGCGTCAAGCGTTCCAAGTGCGCGGGCCGCGCGGCGCGGCGGCGCTCCAGGCTGTCGGGGACGTCTTCGCTGATGATGGCGTACAGCATTATTGTTCGTTATCCGCGTTGCTTAAAATCTTCGCGTGACGAGCAAGATAAAACGCCTGCGCGACCACGAACGCGAAGGTCAAACCCAATATGCCGAACAATTTGAAATTGACCCACGTGTCGGTGTCGAAATGATAGACCACGTAGAGATTGATGAAGCCGAGCGTGATGAAAAACAGCGCCCAACTGAGATTAAGGCGTACCCAACCCGCCGCCGGCAGTGTGATATTTTTTCCGAACATGCGTTGCGTGACGTTGCGCGCGCCGATGAACTGGCTGCCGAGAAACACCGCGCCGAGCAGCCAATACAAAATGCTGGGCTTCCACTTGATGAACATTTCATCCTGCAACAGCAGCGTGGCGCCGCCGAACAGCGCGATCAATCCCAGCGTCAGCAAGTGCATGGACTCGAAACGCCGGTGCTTCAACCAAAACAGCCCGACCTGCGCGAACGAGGCGGCGATGGCGACGGCGGTCGCGGTATAGATGCCGTACAGTTTATAGGCGGCGAAGAACAGCAGGATAGGAAAGAAATCGAATAAAAACTTCATGCCGTGCAGGCCAGCGTGATTTTAAGATTGAACGGTAGGTTGGGCGAGCATCGCGAACCCCAACGGGAAAATCCAGCGATAGTATAGCGCATCGGCTATTTAAACGCGAGGCGTGGCGCTTACAGCATTTCCCTTAAACGATACAGTATTTCCAACGCTTCCTTGGGACTCAGTTCATCGGGTTTGATGCGCGCGACGGCGTCGCGCAGCGCGGAAGATTGCGCGTCAAGTGGTAAAGAGAGTTGCGGCGCATCGCGCGTCAGGCTGCGCGTCTCCAGTTGTGCGAGTTTTTGCTTGGCCTGCTCGATGACGTGGCGCGGCACCCCGGCCAGCGCGGCGACTTGCAGGCCATAGCTCTGGCTGGCCGGTCCTTCCTTCACGGCGTGCAGGAACACCACGCCGTCGCCGTGTTCGACGGCGTCGAGATGCACGTTGGCGACGCCGGGCAGCGTCTCCGGCAACGCGGTGAGTTCGAAATAATGCGTGGCGAACAGCGTGCAGGCGCGCGCCGTGCGCGCCAGGTGCACGGCGCACGCCCAGGCCAGCGCCAGGCCGTCGAAGGTGCTGGTGCCGCGCCCGACCTCGTCCATCAGCACCAGGCTCAGCGGCGTGGCGTTGTGCAGAATGTTGGCGGTCTCGGTCATTTCCACCATGAACGTGGAGCGCCCGCCGGCCAGATCGTCTGAACTGCCGATGCGCGTGAAAATACGGTCGATGGGTCCGAGCAGCGCGCGCCGCGCCGGCACGAAGCTGCCGATGTGCGCCAGCAGCGCGATCAGCGCGACCTGGCGCATGTAGGTGGATTTGCCGCCCATGTTGGGGCCGGTGATGATGAGCATGCGGCGCTCGTCGTGCAGATGAATGTCATTGGCTACGAACGGCGTCGTGCACGATTGCTCCACCACCGGATGGCGGCCCGCTTCGATGTACAGCTCGGTGCGCGTGCTGAATTCCGGCGCGCAAAAATTCAAATTGTCGGCGCGCTCGGCGAGATTCACCAGCACGTCCAGTTGCGCGAGCGCGCCGGCGCTGGTTTGCAGCGCCGGCAGATGCGCGAGCAGTTTATCCAGAAGCTCATCGTACAGCGCCCGTTCGCGCGCGGCCGCGCGCTCGGCGGCGGACAGCGCCTTGTCCTCGAACGCTTTCAACTCCGGCGTGATGTAGCGCTCCACGCCCTTCAAGGTTTGGCGGCGTTGGTAATCCGCCGGCACATTGTCCGCCTGCGCGCGCGTCACTTCGATGTAATAGCCGTGCACGCGGTTGTAGTTCACCTTGAGCGTGGCGATGCCGCTGCGCGTGCGCTCGCGCGCCTCCAATTCCAGGAGATATTGTCCGGCGCTCTCGCTCAAGGCGCGCAGCGCGTCGAGTTCGGCGTCGTAGCCGGGCGCGATCACGCCGCCGTCGCGCAGCAGCATGGGCGGATGCTCGACCAGCGCGCGCTGTAATAATTCGTGCACATCAGGATGCATCCCGATGTCTTGCCGTAAGGTTTGCAGCAGCGGCGCATCGACGTTCCGCGATAGATCGTGCAGCGCGGGCAGCGCGCCCAAGGCGGTGCGCAATTGCGCGAGATCGCGCGGACGCGCCGACTTGAGCGCGACGCGCGCCAAGATGCGCTCCAGGTCGCCGATGTGGCGCAGCGCGTCGTGCAGCGGCGCATAGGCGCGCGCATCAATCAGCGCCCTGATGCTTTGCAAGCGCGCGCGCAGCGTGGCGTGGTCGCGCAGCGGGCGGTTGATCCAGCGGCGCAGCCAGCGGCTGCCCATGGCGGTGGCGGTGCGATCCATCACGCTCGTCAGGGTGTGCTCTTGGCCGCCGGCCAAGTTGAATTCCAGTTCCAGATTGCGGCGGCTGGCGGCGTCCAGCACGATGCTGTCCTCGCGGCGTTCGACACTGAGCGCGCGGATGTGCGGCAGGGCGGCGCGCTGCGTGTCGCGCACGTACTGCAGCAAGCAACCCGCCGCCGCGACCGCCACCGGCAGTTCCGCGCAGCCGAATCCGGCGAGGTCGCGCGTGCCGAGTTGCGCGCACAGTTGGCGCGTGGCGTTGTCCGTATCGAAGCGCCACGGCGCCAGTCGGCGCACACCGCTCCGCTCCGCCAGCAGCTGCGCATGCGCGAAGTCTTCGGCTATGAGCAGTTCCGCGGGTTTGAGGCGCTCCAATTCGCCGAGCAGCGCCTCGTCGCCGTTGACTTCCAGCACGCTGAAGCGCGCGCTGCTCAAATCCAGCGCGGCGATGCCGAACACGCCGTGCGCATGGTGCAGCGCGGCCAATAAATTATCGCGGCGCTCTTCCAGCAGCGCCTCGTCGGTGAGTGTGCCGGGCGTGATAATGCGCACCACTTGACGTTCCACCGGGCCTTTGGACGTGTTCGGGTCGCCGATCTGTTCGCACAGCGCGACCGATTCTCCCAGCCTCACCAATTTCGCCAGATAGTGGTCCGCGGCGTGATACGGCACGCCGGCCATGGGGATGGGCGCGCCCGCCGAGTGGCCGCGTGCGGTAAGGGTGATATCCAGTAAACGCGCCGCCTTGCGCGCGTCGTCGAAGAACAGTTCGTAAAAATCGCCCATGCGGTAAAACAGCAGGGTGTCGGGGTGCTGGGCCTTGATGCGCAGGTACTGCTGCATCACCGGCGTATGCGGCATGGGGTTTTGTGGAGCGGAGGACATCCGATCAAGTGTAGCGGAACCCGCGTGGAGCGCAACAAGCCGCTGCGGCGTCCGGCCCCGGGCCTGATAATGGCTTGAAAAAGCCCTGTTTATCTCATATACTATTCGATCTTCCTGGTCATGGCGATATGTCGGTTTGAAGGACGGCCATGGCCTTGGACACGGGACTGAAATCCCCCGGTTTACGGGCTTGGCGTGCGGTTCGGAGCCAGCCGAAGATTACGGCTGAAGGGTCCACGGAAGGGCTCTTCAGCCTTAGTGATGATGCGGGGTGGAGCAGTCTGGCAGCTCGTCGGGCTCATAACCCGAAGGTCGCAGGTTCAAATCCTGCCCCCGCTACCAAGATGTTGTAAATAAGTGGGCCTAGCGCCCACTTTTTGTTTGTGTCAGTTGTGTCGGTAGGAACAGTAGCTATGCGCCAAGCGCCCACACATGTGCGCCAAGTGATCGAGCCGGTGGTCACGGCGCTGGGTTACGAACTGGTGGGCGTCGAATACGCTTCGCAAGGACGCGCGCCGGTGCTGCGCATTTATATCGACAGCGCCGACGGCATCAGCCTGGACGACTGCCAACGCGTCAGCCACCAAGTGAGCGGGGTGCTGGACGTGGAGAACCCGATTCAGGGGCGTTATGACCTGGAGGTGTCGTCGCCTGGTCTGGATCGGCCGCTGTTCAACGCGCAGGATTTCGCGCGCTTTGCCGGCCAACGCGCCAAGATACAGCTGCACGCGCCGTTGAACGGTCGGCGTAACTTTACCGGTGTGTTGCACGGCGTGCGCGACGATTGTGTGGTAATCGAGGACAGCGGCGCCGAGTTCGCGCTGCCGCTGAGCGGTATCGACAAGGCGCGCTTGGCGCCTGAGTGGGGTAAGGAGTGAGGAGTGAGGAGTGAGGAGTAAATTAAAGCCACTATACCGGCGGATTTTTCTCCTCACCCCTCACTCCTTACCCCTCACTAAGTTTATGGTGAGATTATGAACAAAGAAATTCTGCTGGTTGCCGAGGCGGTCTCGAACGAGAAGGGCGTCGGCAAGGATATTATTTTCGAGGCCATCGAGGCCGCGTTGGCTACCGCCACCAAGAAGCGCCACGTCGGCGAGATCGACGTGCGCGTGACCATCGACCGCGAGACCGGCGATTACCAAACCTTTCGCCGCTGGCTGGTGGTGGAAGACGCCGCCGAGGAGTTTCTGCCGGACAGCCAGATACGCTTGATGGACGCGCTCGACATCCGTGCGGACGCGCGGGTCGGCGAGTACATCGAAGAGCCGATGGAATCGGTGAGTTTCGGACGCATCGCCGCGCAAACCGCGCGCCAGGTCATCGTGCAGAAAGTGCGCGACGCCGAGCGCGCGCAAGTGGTGGAGGCGTATAAGGAGCGGCGCGGCGAACTGGTGACCGGCATCGTCAAGCGCGTGGAGCGCGGCGGCGTGGTGCTCGACCTGGGAGGCAACGCCGAGGCGTTCATCAGCCGCGAGGACATGATCCCGCGCGAGGCCATGCGCCCCGGCGACCGCGTGCGCGGCTATCTGCGCGAGGTGCGCGCCGAGGCGCGCGGCCCGCAGTTGTTCGTGAGCCGCACCGCGCCGGAGTTGCTGATCGAATTGTTCAAGCTGGAAGTGCCGGAAGTCGGCGAAGGGCTGATCGAAATCAAAGGCGCGGCGCGTGATCCGGGCCTGCGCGCCAAGATCGGCGTGAAGACCAACGAGCCGCGCATCGATCCGGTGGGCGCGTGCGTGGGTATGCGCGGTTCGCGCGTGCAGGCGGTGTCCAGCGAACTGGCCGGCGAGCGCATCGATATTATTTTGTGGGACGAGAATCCCGCGCAGTTCGTCATTAACGCCATGTCGCCCGCCGAGGTCATTTCCATCGTGGTCGACGAAGAGGCGCACAGCATGGACGTGGCGGTGGCGGAAGATCAGTTGTCGCAGGCCATCGGGCGCGGCGGGCAAAACGTGCGCCTGGCCAGTCAACTCACCGGCTGGGAATTGAACGTGATGACCGAGACGCAGGCCGAGGAAAAGAGCGAGGCCGAAGCGGAGAGTCTGCACAAATTATTCAAGGAGCAGCTGGACGTCGACGATGACGTGGCCGCGATTCTGGTGCAGGAAGGCTTTTCCAGCATCGAGGAAGTCGCCTACGTGCCGGTGCAGGAAATGCTGGCCATCGAGGAATTCGATGAAGACCTGGTTGAAGAGCTACGCAACCGCGCCAAGGACGTGCTGCTGACGCGCGCCATCGCCAAGGAAGAGAAGCTCGCCAAGCCGGAGCCTGCCGCCGATCTGCTGGAAATGGAAGGCATGGACGAGAATCTGGCGCGCGCCTTGGCCAGTCACGGCATCGTTACCATGGAAGATTTGGCCGAGCAGGCGGTGGACGACCTGTTGGATATCGAGGGGTTGGACAGTGAACGCGCCAGCAAATTGATTATGACGGCGCGCGCGCCGTGGTTCGCCGCCGAGCAAAGTAAATAGAGGTATGCAACGCAACGATGTCTGAGGTAACCGTCAAGCAGTTCGCCGAGGTCGTCGGCATTCCGGTGGATCACCTGCTCGCGCAGTTGAGCGAGGCGGGCCTGCCGATCAAGAATGCGCAGGAGACCATCAGCGACAATGAAAAGCTGCAATTGCTGAGCTATCTGCGGCGCAGTCACGGCGACAGCGAGATCGTCGCCGCCGCCGAGCCGCGCAAGATCACGCTCAAGCGCAAAACCGTGAGCGCCTTGAAGCAAACCGGCGCGCAGGGCAAGATCAAGACCGTGAGCGTGGAGGTGCGTAAGAAACGCACCTACGTGAAGCGCAGCGTCGCCATCGCCGAAGAGCAAGAGCGCATCGAGGGCGAGACGGCGGAACGTGAGCGCGCCGAGGCCGCGGAGCAGGCGATCCGCGAGAGCGCACGCCTGGAACGGGAGCAGGAGGAAAAATTAAAGGCCGAGGCCGAGG
>JBFLZV010000062.1:0-9808 GCA_040756035.1 Pseudomonadota bacterium | reverse complement strand
GCCGCCGCCTCGGCGGCCAGGCGCGCCGCGCCGGCCATGCCGTGGTCGCCGCCGATGACCAGCACGCGTCCGTAATCGCCCTTGTGCGCGGCGCGTGAGCGCGGCGCGAGCGTCGGCGCATGGGTTAAATCGAGCCGCAGCGCGGAGGGTTGCGCGCGCGTAAAAATATCCGCCGGCACGTCGAGGTCATTAAAGACGACGGCGCCGCAATGATCCGGGCCTAGCCCGGTGAACATACCTTGCTTAAGCGCGATGAAACTGACGGTGGCCGTCGCGCGCACTGCCGCGCCCAGCACGCGTCCGGTATCGGCGTGCAGGCCGGAGGGGATGTCCAACGCCAGCACCGGCGTTGCGGCGTGATTGATCGCCTCGATGGCCGCGCGCCATGCGCCGCTCACCGCGCGATCCAGCCCAGTGCCGAACAGCGCGTCGACGATGACGTCGCAGCCTCGCAGCGCCTCCGCGTTGAACGGCACAACGCATACACCGTTGTGTGTCAGCGCTTGATGCGCCGCCAGCGCATCGCCGCGCAGACACGCGGCATCGCCCACTTGCAGCACGCGCGTTTGCAAACCTGCCTCGTGCGCCAGGCGCGCCAACACAAAACCGTCGCCGCCGTTGTTGCCTTCGCCGCACGCCACGGCGACGCTGCGCGCCTTGGGCCAGCGCGCACGCAGTACATCAAACGCCGCCGCGCCGGCGCGCTGCATGAGCGTCGCACCGGGAATGCTGCACTCCTCGATGGCGATGCGATCGAATTCGCGCACCTGCGCGGCACGGTATAACGTGTAAGGAAGCGACGACATACTTACATAGTAGGCGAGTCGCCGATGCTCGGCAATTACTTGAGAGTTGAACCGGTGAGGGAAAATCGCCGCGCTTACGATATTACGCGGTCTTCTGCGCGCTCAGCGCCAGATATTTTTCGTAAAGCTGTTCTTTGGTTTCGACGACATCAGGATTAAGCGGAATGCAATCCACCGGACACACTTGCACGCACTGCGGCTCGTCGAAGTGCCCCACGCACTCGGTGCACAGCTTGGGATCGATCACGTAAATTTCCGGACCCTGCGAGATCGCGCCGTTCGGGCACTCCGGCTCGCACACGTCGCAGTTGATGCACTCGTCGGTAATCATTAACGCCATGACGCGCCGCCCTCAAAACGCCACGCTTTCGCCGCAACCGCACGCCGCCTTTTCGTTGGGATTGCGCAAGCGGAACATCTCGTTGAGTCCGTCGCGCACGTAATCCAACTGCGCGCCGTCCAGAAAGATCAGCGTCTCGCGGTCCACCAGCACCTTGGCGCCGTGGCTTTCGAAGACCTGGTCGTCCGCGCCGGCCTGCGGAGCGATGTCGAAGGTGTAGGCCATGCCGGAACAACCGGCCTTGCGCAGCCCGACGCGCAAGCCTACGCCGCCCTGCTTGGCGAGCAAGGTTTGCACGCGCGCCGCCGCTTTTTCCGTGAGGGTAATTGCCACTGCTCGTGCTCCGAAATTGTCAAAATCAAGCGATGAAAGCATACTATACCTGATTAAAATGGTCAACAATTACACGGTGCGCGGTGCGGCGCTTTAACGCTATACGCCGCGCCGCCATACCAAGTAAAATAGTTGTTTACATAGGATAATTTAAACGCCATGCGCGCCTCACAACTGCTGCTCCCCACCACCAAGGAAATCCCCGCCGACGCCGAAGTCATCAGCCATCAACTGATGCTGCGCGCCGGCATGATCCGCAAGCTAGCCGCCGGTATCTACACCTGGCTACCGCTCGGCCT
The DNA here is from genome assembly GCA_040756035.1 of Pseudomonadota bacterium. Taxonomy (GTDB): domain Bacteria; phylum Pseudomonadota; class Gammaproteobacteria; order SURF-13; family SURF-13; genus JBFLZV01. The sequence continues at coordinate 8,030 of JBFLZV010000062.1, read as the reverse complement.
GCGCGTGCTGCGCAAGGTGGAGGCCATCGTGCGCGAGGAGATGAACCGCGTCGGCGCGCAAGAAGTGCTGATGCCCGCCGTGCAACCCGCCGAGTTGTGGCAGGAGTCCGGGCGCTGGGGACTGTACGGCGCGGAGTTGCTGCGCTTGAAGGATCGCCACCAGCGCGACTTTTGTTTCGGCCCCACGCACGAGGAAGTCATCACCGACATGGTGCGGCGCGAGATTCGCAGTTACAAGCAACTGCCCGCAACGTTTTACCAAATCCAAACCAAATTCCGCGACGAGCCGCGCCCGCGTTTCGGCGTGATGCGCGCGCGTGAATTTTTAATGAAGGACGCCTACTCGTTTCACCTCAACCAGGCCTCGCTGCAAGAAACCTATGACGCCATGCACGCCGCCTACACGCGCATCTTCACACGCCTCGGTCTTAAATTTCGCTCGGTGCGCGCCGACACCGGCGCCATCGGCGGCAGCGGCTCGGAGGAATTTCACGTGCTCGCCGATTCCGGCGAGGACGCCATCGCGTTTTCCGACGTAAGCAGCTACGCCGCCAACGTGGAGCTGGCCGAAGCCGTGGCGCCCGCAGGCAGCCGTCCGGCGCCGCGCGCGGCCATGCGGACGATTGATACGCCCGGTCGCCACAGCATCGAAGAAGTCAGCGCGTTTTTAAACGTCGCCCCCCAACAATGCGTAAAGACTCTGCTCGTGCAGGGCGCGGAACCCGGCCAAGTTGTGGCGCTGGTGTTGCGCGGCGATCATGAACTGAATCTGGTCAAGGCCGGCAAACTCGTGCAAGTAGCATCGCCCGTCGTCTTCGCCACACCCGAGCAGGTGCGCACCGTCACGGGCTGCGCGCCGGGTTCGGTCGGGCCGGTGGGCCTGTCCATCCCCGTCATCGTCGATCGCGCCGCCGCGCACCTCGCGGATTTCGTGTGCGGCGCCAATCAAGACGGCAAACATCTCACCGGCGTGAATTGGGGACGCGACTTGCCGGAACCGTTGGTGGCGGACCTCCGCAATGTCGTAGCCGGCGACCCCAGCCCAGACGGGCAAGGCACGCTTGCCATCGCGCGTGGGATCGAGGTCGGACATATCTTCCAGCTCGGCACTAAGTACAGCGCCGCCATGGACGCCAGCGTGCTCGATCAAAACGGCAAGCCCGTGGTCATGACCATGGGCTGCTACGGCATCGGCGTGTCGCGCGTGGTGGCCGCCGCCATCGAGCAGAATCACGACGAGCGCGGCATTATCTGGCCACAGGCCATCGCGCCCTACCACATCGCGCTACTGCCCATGAACATGCAGAAATCGCAACGCATACGCGATGCCGCGGAGAAACTCTATCAGGAATTGCAAAACACCGGCATCGATGTCCTGTTCGACGACCGCCCACTGCGCGCCGGCGTCATGTTCGCCGACATGGAATTGATCGGCATCCCGCACCGCCTGGTGCTGGGCGAACGCGGCTTGGACGCGGGTGCGATCGAATATCAAGGCCGCCGTGATACAGAAAGCCAACATATCGCCCTTGCGGATATCGTGACGTTCATCAAATCGCGTCTAACTGCTCCTACATAACCCCGGCCATCGTGCAGGTTATTTTCCCCACCGTACTTTTACTCATCCTTTCGAACGTCTTCATGACCTTCGCCTGGTACGCGCACCTTAAAAACCTGAGTGACAAGCCATGGTACATTGCGGCGTTGGTGAGCTGGGGCATCGCGCTGTTCGAATACCTGCTGCAAGTGCCGGCCAACCGCATCGGCTACACGAGCCTAAGCCTCGCGCAATTAAAACTTCTGCAAGAAATCATCACGCTCTCGGTGTTCGTGCCGTTCGCGGTGTTCTATATGCAGCAGCCTCTGAAGCTGGATTATTTGTGGGCGGGGTTGTGCTTGCTCGGCGCGGTGTATTTTATGTTTCGCAGCGCGTAGGCCGAGCTGAGCCGCGCAGCGGCGAAGGGTGAGGCGCCGAAGGCGCCGACCGTTCGGCAGGATTGCCGAACGGCGCCCCCGAAGGGGGCCCGCAGGGTGATGTACAGGGACGTACATCATGAGCGACAAGGCAGGATGCCTTGGCTGGGGTTGATTAAGAAAACCGCAGTCTCGCCAAGGATGGCGAAGATGCAATGCCATGAACCGCGTTGCGCCGAAGGCGTGGCGAGGACTAATTAACCAAATTGAAGTCGCGCTATGGACGGCATCACAAATAACGTGGGCACGAACAACGTGCCCACCCTACCCTGTATGTTTCAATACAATCCCCGCCAGCGGCGGTAAATTCACCACGATGGAATGCGGGCGACCCATCCACGACGTGGGCTCGGCGTGGAGATATTCATCGTTGTGCACGTTGCCGCCGCCGTAGAACATGGAGTCGGAATTGAGCAGTACATGATAGCGGCCCGGGTGCGGCACACCGACGCGGAAGGCGTGACGGATCACGGGCGTGAAGTTGAGGAGTATAACGAAGGTTTCGTCGTCGCTTTTGCGCACGTAACTCAGCAGCGAGTGCGCGGCGTCGTTGCAGTCGATCCATTCGAAGCCTTGGCTTTCGAAATCGTAGTGGTGCAGCGCGCCGTGCGCGCGGTATAAGTGGTTGAGATCGCCGAGCAGTTTTTGCACGCCTTGGTGGTTCGGGTAATCGAGCACATACCAGTCCAGCGTGCGCGCGTGGTCCCACTCCTCGCCTTGCGCGAATTCGCAGCCCATGAACAGAAGTTTTTTGCCGGGATAGGTGTACATGTAAGTGTATAGCAGGCGCAAATTGGCGAAACGCTGCCATTCATCGCCCGGCATTTTGTAGAGCAGCGAACTTTTGCCGTGCACGACTTCATCGTGTGAAAACGGCAAGATGAAATTTTCCGTGAAGGCGTAGAGCAAGCCGAAGGTGAGTTGGTTGTGATGGTAGCGGCGATAGATGGGATCGAAGCGCATGTACTGCAACGTGTCGTGCATCCAACCCATGTTCCACTTCATGCTGAAGCCGAGACCGCCCATGTGCACCGGGCGCGACACCATGGGCCAGGCAGTGGATTCCTCGGCCATCATCAGCGTGCCGGGGCTGTGCTCATGCGTGACGCTGTTGAGTTGACGCAAAAAATCGATGGCTTCGAGGTTTTCGCGGCCGCCGTGGACGTTGGGCAGCCAGTCGCCGGGCGCGCGTGAATAATCGAGATAAAGCATGGAGGCTACCGCGTCGACGCGCAGGCCGTCGATGTGAAATTCCTCCAGCCAATAGACGGCGCTGGCGAGCAGAAAATTGCGCACCTCGTTGCGTCCATAGTTGAAGATCAGCGTGCCCCAATCGCGGTGTTCGCCGCTGCGTGGGTCTTCGTGTTCGTACAGCGCGCTGCCGTCGAAACGCGCCAGGCCGTGCGCGTCCTTCGGGAAGTGGCCGGGCACCCAATCGAGCAGCACGCCGATGCCATGTCGATGGCAATGATCCACGAACCAGCGGAAATCGTCGGGCGCGCCATAGCGGCTGGTGGGCGCGTAATAGCCGAGCGTTTGGTAGCCCCACGAGCCGTCGTAGGGGTGTTCGGTAATAGGCAGCAGCTCGATGTGCGTGAAGCCGAGTTTGGTGACGTAGTCCACCAGGCGTGCCGCTAGCTCTCGATAGTTGAGAAAGTTTCCGTATTCGTCACGCTGCCAGGAACCGAGATGGACTTCGTAAATGGACAGCGGTTGGTGCAGCCAATCCGCCGTGCGGCGCGTGTGCAGCCATTCCGCATCCGACCAGATGAATTCGGAGTCGGCTGTAACGAGCGATGCGGTATTGGGCCGCACTTCGAAGCGTTGTCCGTAGGGATCGGATTTGAGATGCAAGGTGCCATGGCGGCGATTGCGCAACTCGAATTTGTACAGCGCGCCGGGCGCAACGCCGGGGATGAACAATTCCCACACGCCGGTGCCGCCGCGCACGCGCATAGGGTGGCGGCGGCCGTCCCAGGCGTTGAAGTCGCCCACCACGCTGACGCGCTCCGCTTCCGGCGCCCACACCGCGAACAATACGCCGACCACGCCGTCGGCGTTGTGCGCGTGCGCGCCCAAGAAGCGGTAGGCGTGCCAGTGGCGGCCTTCGCCGAACAAGTGCAGGTCGTAGTCGGAAAGCTGGGAAGGAAAACAGTAAGGGTCGTACGCGCTGTGCGTGTGCTTGCCATCGCTCCATGTCAGGCGATAGCGTTCCGCCACCCGCCCGCGCGGCCCGCGCCATTCGAATAAATCGACGCCGGGCAAATGTTGGAGCGGCATGGCGCCGTCCTCCGCCTCCACCATCACCTCCTTGGCGCCGGGGATGTAGGCGCGGATCAGTTCCTGCTGCGCGCCGTCGGGATGCTTGCCCAACACGGCGAACGGGTCGTGGTGACGGGCCTGGATGATGCGTTCCAGTTCCGTGGATAGAGTAGTGTTTTTCGACTGTATGCGCATACGTATGATGCTGTTACCATGCAAAACAAGGGCCGGCGGGCGTAAGATAAAAATTTTACCACCCCCCCGTATTTTTCAACTGCTATTCGGTATTATAAACGTCTATTTAACGATGGTACGTTATCTGTATGAAAATGACGATTTTCAAAGGAAGATTTCATGAAAGCAGGCCATAAGCAGCGCGTTGTTCAGCACCGCACACGTTCCGCCCTGGCGTTGATCTTGGCCGGCGGGCGCGGTTCCAGACTGGAGCATCTTACCCTGTGGCGCGCCAAGCCCGCCGTGCCGTTCGGCGGCAAGTTCCGCATTATCGACTTTCCGCTGTCCAATTGCATCAATTCCGACATCCGGCGCGTGGGAGTACTGACGCAGTACAAGGCGCATTCCCTGATCGGACACATTCAGCGCGGCTGGAGTTTTTTGCGCGGCGAGTTCGGCGAATTCGTGGAACTCATGCCCGCCCAGCAGCGCATCGAGACGTCGTGGTACGCGGGCACCGCCGACGCCGTGTATCAAAACCTGGACATCATTCGCGGTCACAAACCGCAGTACGTGCTGATCCTGGCCGGCGATCACGTTTATAAAATGGATTACGGCGCCATGATCGCCGCGCACGTCGATCATGGCGCGGACATGACGGTGGGTTGCATCGAGGTGCCCATCGAGCACGCCAAGGCGTTCGGCGTGATGACCGTGGCGCCGGACGGGCGCGTGACGCGCTTCACGGAAAAACCGCAAAATCCGGAACCGCTGCCCGGTCAGCCGCACTTGGCAATGGCTTCCATGGGCATTTACGTGTTCAACGCCCTATTTCTTTACGAGCAATTAATCAAGGACGCCGGCGAGCCGCACTCCGCGCACGATTTCGGCAAGGACATTATTCCGTCCATCCTGCACAAATATCATGTCTACGCCTACCCATTTCACAATAACGGCAGCAACCGCCGCGCTTATTGGCGCGACGTGGGAACCGTGGACGCATACTGGGAAGCCAACCTGGAGTTGATCGGCGTGACGCCGGAACTCAACTTGTACGATGAGGATTGGCCGATTTGGACGTACCAAGCGCAGTTGCCGCCTGCCAAATTCGTGTTCGACGACAACGACCGGCGCGGCATGGCGGTGGACTCCATGGTATCCGGCGGCTGCATTATTTCCGGCGGCACAGTGCGCCACTCCTTGCTGTTCTCCAACGTGATAGTACACTCGTATTCGAGCATCGTCGATTCGGTGATCCTGCCCGACGTGGTGATCGGCTGCCATTGCCGGCTGCGCAAGGTGGTGGTGGAAAAGGGCTGCGTGATTCCCGACGGCACGGTGATCGGCGAGGACCCGGCGGAAGACGCGCGGCGCTTCCACATCACGCCCGGCGGCGTGGTGCTGGTGACGCCGGAGATGCTCGGCCAGATCATCCATCATGTCCGCTGAAGGCCGCCTCAAGCTGGTGCTGTGCTGGCACATGCATCAACCACAGTACCGCGAGCCGGCCCATTGCAGTTACGTGCTGCCCTGGACGTATCTACATCTCATCAAAGATTACGTCGACATGGCGGCGATCCTGGAGATGATTCCGGACGTGCGCGCGGTAGTCAACTTCTCGCCCGTCACGCTCGATCAGATCGACGATTACGCCACGCAAATCCGCGCTTACTTGCGAAGCGGCGACGCGCTGCGCGATCCGCTGCTGGCGGCGCTCGCCGCCACGCCGCAAACGCTCGACGCCGAACAGTACCTTACACTGGTGCGCGCGTGTTTGCGCGTCAACCGTGAGCGCTTGATCAATCGCTTTCCTCCCTATCAGCGCCTGGCCGATCTGGCGGCCACCCTGCTCGAACACAGCGACTACATGCCCTATCTCAGCGGACAATTTCTCGCTGATCTATTGGTCTGGTATCACCTGGCGTGGATGGGCGAAACCGTGCGCCTGCGCGACGCACGCGTCAAACGACTGATCGAGAAAGGCTATGGATTCACCGCGCAGGACCGGCGCACGCTGCTGGAGGTGATCGGCGAGCTGGCCGGCGGCGTAATCGAGCGCTACCGCGCGCTGTGCGCCGCCGGCAAAATAGAATTATCCATGACGCCATACGCGCATCCCATCATTCCGCTCATGTTGAATTTCAACACCGCGCGCGAAGCCATGCCGGACGTGCAATTGCCGCACAGCACGCATTATCCCGGCGGCGAGGAACGCGCGCGCTGGCATATCCAGGAGGGCAAGGCGGTTTTTTACCGGCACTTCGGCATCGAGCCGCGCGGCTGTTGGCCCGCGGAGGGCGGTGTCAGTCCCGCCACGCTGCGCTTGCTGAACGAGAGCGGATTCACGTGGGCCGCCAGCGGCGAGAAAGTGCTGCGCAACAGCTTGACGCGCGACGACGCGCTGAACGGCATCGCGCACACCGACTGGCTGTATCAGCCTTACCAAATCGACAACCTGGACATCGCCTGCTTTTTTCGTGACGACGGCTTGTCAGACCTTATCGGTTTCACCTACTCCAAGTGGCACAGCGACGATGCGGTGAATAATCTCATCTGGCACCTGGAAAACATTGCCGCTGCCTGCCCGGACAAATCAAAAACCATCGTGTCCATCATCATGGACGGCGAGAACGCCTGGGAATATTACCCGGACAACGCCTACCATTTCCTCACCGCGCTGTATAAGCGCTTGACGGATCACGCGCGCATCGAGTTGACGACGTTCTCTTCTTATTTGAACGGTCTGCGGAGCGGCCCGACGGCGCGCGTGGAAAACATGGTGTCCGGCAGTTGGGTGTACGGCACCTTCTCCACCTGGATCGGCGATCCGGCCAAGAATCGCGGTTGGGACATGCTGTGCGACGCCAAGCACGCCTTCGACGCCGCCGTACGCACGGGCTTGCAAGGCGAGGCGCTCGCCGCCGCACAACGGCAGCTCGCCATCTGCGAAGGTTCGGATTGGTTTTGGTGGTTCGGCGATTACAACCCCGCGGAAACCGTCAGCGATTTCGAGAAACTTTTCCGCCTGCATTTGTCGAATCTTTACCGGCTGATCGGTGCGCAGCCTCCCGATTACTTGTCTCAAGTCATAAGCCGCGGCACCGGCGCGCCGCCGAGCGGCGGCGTGATGCGCGCCTCGAATTAGGATTACGCGTGAACCCGCCGCCCAGCCCTTTGCACGAACGCCGCGCCGGCGTGCTGCTGCATCCCACCTCCTTGCCCAGCGCGCTCGGCAAAGGCGATCTGGGTCCGCACGCCTACCGCTTCGTGGAATTTCTCGCCGCCGGCGGCATGGGCGTCTGGCAAGTTCTCCCGCTCAGCCCGCCGCACGACGACGACTCGCCTTATCATTGCCTATCCACCAGCGCCGGCAACCCATTGCTGATCAGCCCGGAACTACTGGTCGAACAAGGCTGGCTCGACGCCGCCGATTACGATATCGCCTGCGCGGCGCACAACCCCGGCACTGCACGGCGCGCACTGCTCGCCAAGGCGAGACAGGGTTTCTTGAACAGCGCCTCCGCCGCCGAGCACGAGGCCCTGTCCGCGTTCATCGCGCAGCACGCCTACTGGCTGGAAGATTACGCCTTATTCCAAGCGTTGCGCGAAACGTACCACCA
>JBFLZV010000061.1:0-9923 GCA_040756035.1 Pseudomonadota bacterium | reverse complement strand
CTTGGTGGGCGGCCTGGGCGGCGGCGGCGGCGTTGCGCGCCACGTCTTGCACGGTGGCCGACATTTCGTTCATGGCCGTGGCTACTTGTTCGGTTTCGGATTGTTGTTGGCGGATGCCTTGGCTGGTTTCTTCGGTGACGGTGGACATCTCTTCCGCCGCGCTGGCGAGCTGCGTGGTGGCGTCCGCCACGCGGCGGATCAGCGTACGTAATTCACCGCTCATGTCTTTGAGCGCCAGCAGCAGTTGACCGGCTTCATCATCGGCGTGAGTGATATCAACATCCGCGGTGAGATCGCCGGCGGCGACGGTATGCGCCGCTTCGACCGCCCGCCGCAGAGGATGGAGAATGCCGCGTATAATCAGCAACGAAACCGCGCTCAGCGCCAAGAAGGCGATCACCAGCACCGCGACAATAACATTCCGCGCCACAACGGATTGTCCCTCGCCGGCATCTTGCGATTGCCGTGCGCTCGTCTCGATAAGGTCGCTTACGTCGCCCATGGCGTCTTCCAGCACCTTGAACGCTTGCAAAAACTCGGGGTATTGCGCGGTGGCGGCGACATGATCGTTAAGCGCCAGGGGAATAATCATTTCGGCGCCTTTTATATAAGCATCCAGCGCCGGTAAAATTTTTTCGATGGCCTGCTTGATCTCCGAGTTGAGTGGCAACCCTTGATTTTTTGCAATGTTCCCACGGAAAACAGCGGCGTGTTCCGCCAAGCCGCTCATAATATCTTGCCGTTCTTTTTCGGCATCCTCCTGCCCGGCCTTTAAGGCGCTCAGCACGTCGGCGCGCAGAGCGTCGTGCATCATGTCGGCCTCCATGTGATTGCGCAGGGCCGATGAAGTGACCACGACGTCATGCAGGGCGCTGCTCAGACGCGCGCTTCCCCAGTAGCCGCTCGCCGCAATCACGCCGCAAAACATCAAGCCGAGGAATCCGTAGCCGAATAACTTTTGTTTGATGGTAAATGATACGCGCATGATCACTGCTCCAAAGCTGCTTCGAACCGTACTCCGATCACCGTCGCATCATCTCGTTGCGGATCGGTGTCGGGATGGATGATGTACTGCACATCGGGCTGAATGGCCAGCCACGGGGTGAGCTGCGCGCGGTACGTCAGCTCCATCCCCTCCTCGCTGTGCTCGGTGGCCAGCCCTTCGTTTGCCTGGGCCTGGCGGTAGGGATGGCCGTTACGCGCAATCCCCAAGGAGAAACCCAACTGGTCGCGATCACGCCCCGGAATCAGCCCGGTATAGACCGCCCCCACGTGCAGATAACCGGCGAAACGATTGATATCGCTGTTGGCCACGCCGTAGCGCGCGAAAACGTTGACGCCCTGCGCGGCATCGTCCGCTTCGCGGTAAACACTCTGTTCGGCCAGCAAATAGGCGCCGCTGTTATTGCCGCGCCGCACCGGATCGCCTGCCTCATCGGTAGCGAGCAGATCGTCAAACTTCGCGGTGTAATGCCACGCCCCCAGCGCGTATTTTCCGATCGGTTCCAGCAATTTATCGTCGCGGTCGCGGTCGGACAAAAAGGCCTGGCCGTGATCGCCGCGTAGATAAGCCGCCTCGGCGATGAGCAGGGCGCCGTCGCCGCTGTTAAATTGGATGTGCGTGCCCTTGGGGTTGTTGGGGTCGCCCGGCACGCCGTCGAACACCGCTGCTTGAATATAATAGTCGGAAGTCGGCTGCGCCTTGACGCGCAAGGCCGCGGAGGTGGTTGGGAAGGTGGACGGGCCATTCTGTCCGGTCTGCGCGAATTCCGGGCCGATGCCGGGCGCCGGATGCAGAAACAGCGTCGAGGTGTCAGTGACGTAAAACTCCGAATTCAAATCGTACAGCCCGGCCAACAGGGAAACCCTGTCGTCGAGCAGTAACCTTTGAACCCAGGCTTGATAAATTTTACTGGCGTTGGTGGCTACTTCGATATTGTCCACGCCCTGAGCGGTGCCCGCGTAATTTGCGTTGGGTTTACCGCCGTGATTGCTCAGGCCATGGAGAAAAAAGATCACGCCGCCCCAGCCGAACAAACCCTCGGCGTTTGCCGTGAGCCTGAGGTCGAGGTTACCAACATAGGTGGCGCCTCGGCGTATTCCACCGGAAGTAACGGCCATCACGCCGCCCTTGTACACCACGTCGAAGTCGATGTTCTCGTCGAATAGATGATGGCGCGGTGTCGTTGCGTCGCCTGCGGCGTGCGCCTGGATGACTGCCGCGCACAGACCGGCGAGAATAGCAAAATTAACTTCTTCGCCATATTTCGATACCGACGTTGCAGATCTAGTTTATTCATATTGAACCGCCAAGACGCCAAGGACACCAGGTTTTTTTATTAATAACCCGAGTCTTTTTTCTTGGCGCCTTGGCGGCGACGATATGTTTTCCAACATTCCCTTACTTATTAAAACTCCTTCCAATCCTCTTCCGCATCGCTGCTTTTAGCGGCCTTGATCGCTTTCACGGGCTTGTGCGCAGGGGCATGATGCACGGCGCTCGCCGCATGGGCCGGCGCGGACGCGGCGCTTGCCGCCGGACGCGCATTGCTGCTCGCCGCTGTTCTTTGATCGGCGTGGGCGATCTTGAATGTCCCCACCACTTCGGTAAGTTTCATGGCCTGTTCTTCGAGGCTCTCGGCTGCGGCGGCCGCTTCTTCCACCAACGCGGCGTTCTGCTGGGTGACTTCGTCCATCTGGGTGATGGCCTTGTTCACCTGATCGATGCCGCTGCTCTGCTCGACGCTGGCCGCGGAGATTTCGGCGATGATGTCGGTGACGCGCTTGACCGAATTGACGATCTCGTCCATGGTCTTGCCAGCTTGATCGACGAGCTTAGTGCCGTCGTCGACTTTTTCCACGGAGTCGCCGATCAGGGTTTTGATTTCCTTGGCGGCGGCGGCACTGCGCTGGGCTAGGGTACGCACTTCGCCGGCCACCACGGCGAAGCCTCTGCCCTGTTCGCCGGCGCGGGCGGCTTCCACGGCGGCGTTCAGCGCCAGGATGTTGGTCTGGAAGGCGATGCCCTCGATCACCGAGATGATGTCCACGATTTTCTTGGAAGACTCGTTGATGGAGGCCATGGTGGTGACGACTTTGCTCACCACTTCGCCGCCCTTGATGGCCACGTCGCGCGCGCCCACCGCCAGTTGGTTGGCTTGTTTGCTGTTTTCGGCGTTTTGTTTGACGGTGCTGGTGAGCTCTTCCATCGAAGACGCCGTTTCTTCCAGGCTGGAGGCTTGTTCCTCGGTACGCTGGGAGAGATCCGAATTACCGGTGGCGATTTGTTTGGAAGCCGTGGCGATGGAATCAGTGCTGGCGCGCACGTCGCCCACGATGGCCAGCAGGTTGTCGTTCATATCCTTTAACGCCTGCATTAGTTTGCCGGTCTCGTCCTTGGTAGTGACCTCGATCTTCGAGGTTAAATCACCGGCGGCGACGGTACCCGCCACCTTCACCGCTTCGGTCAACGGTCTAGAGACGATGCGCGCGATGAAGATCGCCAGGCCCAAACCCAACACCAGGGCGCCGATCAACACGCCGATGATCCACATGCGCGAATTGGCGTACAGCACGTCACCCGCGTCGCTGGCGTCCTTACCGCCTTGCACGTTCATGTTGACCAGCTTGAGCAAGTCGGCGCTGGCGCCGTCGAACAGTTTTTGCGAGTCGCCGCGAATCAAGGCCTTGGCCTCTTCGTTTTTGTTCTCGCGCGACAGGTTTACGATATCTTCATGCACGGACATATAAGCTTTCCATTGCGTCGCGAAGGAATTATAAATGGCGCGCTCCTCCTCGGACGAGATGAGCTTTTCATACTCGGCGCGGTTTTTTTCCAGGGCCTTGAGCAGGGCGTCCATGTCTCCCTCGTATTTTTTCATTTCTTCTTCGGTGAGCGAGGCCACGTGTTGCAACTCGGCGATGCGGAAGTCCGAGGTGTTGGTGTTCATGTCGGACGTGACGCGCACGCTGGGCAGCCAGTTGGTCGCCATGTCGGTGGACATCTGGTTGACATTCGCCAACTGCACGATGGAAAACACGCCCAGGAACGACGTGAGCGCCAGCACCACCAGGAATGATATAATCAGCTTGGTGGCGATTTTTAAATTGTAAAACCATTTCATGACATTTCTCCTCTGTAAATCAATTGTAGAGTGGGAACGTTGTTTGTGCCCACCGTTCGCGTGGGCACGAAAACCGCGCCCACCCTACACGCTGTTTTTAAGCCGCCATGCTGTCCATCAGCTCCATGTCGCGGCTGCACATGAGGCGTTCGATATCCACCAGGATCAGCATGCGCTCATCCAGGGTGCCGAGACCGGTCAGGTATTCGGTGTCGAACGCGGAACCGAATTCCGGAGCAGGCTTGATCTGCTCGGGCTTGAGCGTGATGACGTCGGACACGCCGTCCACCACCATGCCCACCACGCGGTTGGCCACGTTCAAAATGATGACCACGGTGAATTCGTTATATTCCACCTTGCCCAGGTTGAACTTGATGCGCATGTCCACGATCGGCACGATGATGCCGCGCAGGTTGATGACGCCCTTGATGAAGGCCGGCGCGTTGGCGATAGCGGTGACGGCGTCGTAGCCACGTATCTCCTGCACCTTGAGAATGTCCAACCCGTACTCCTCGTCGCCCAGGGTAAAGGTGAGGAATTCATTGCTGGCGCTGGACGTCTCACCGCCGGTGTGCCCCATGATGCTGGGCGCGGCGGCGTCTTCCGGCTTGAGTTTTTCTGCTTTCATACATCTTCTCCTCTCGTTCACTTAAATAACCGAGTGAGGGGTGAGGAGTGAGGAGTAAAAACTGCTGCTCCACACACCTCACCCCTCACTCCTCACCCCTCACTCGTCACTGCCTTTTACTCAGACGCACCAGCGAGGCGACGTCCAAAATCAATGCGACGCGGCCGTCACCCATAATGGTGGCGCCGGCGACGCCGTCCACTTTACGGTAATTCGACTCCAGACTCTTTAGCACCACTTGATGCTGTCCCACTAAAGCATCGACCAGCAGCGCGATTTTTTTACCCTCCGCCTCCAGCAACACCAGGATGCCTTGCTCGGGATCGGTGATTTTCGAATCGATTCCGAACACTCGATGCAGCGCGACCAATGGCAAATATTCGCCGCGCACCTGCACGACGCGGCCCTGATCGGCGATGGTCTTGAGGTCGCGCGGCGCCGGTTGCAGCGATTCGACGATGAAAGTGAGCGGAATAATGAATATCTGATCGGCGACGCTGATCGACATGCCGTCGAGTATGGCCAGCGTCAGCGGCAAACGTATGCTGATGGTGGTGCCTCGGCCTTCCCGCGAGGCGATTTCCACCGCGCCGCCCAGGCTCTTTATGTTGCGCAGCACCACGTCCATGCCCACACCGCGCCCCGATACATCGCTCACCACTTCGGCGGTGGAAAATCCGGGCATGAAAATCAATTCGTAGATTTTTTCGTCCGGTAGCGCTTCACCTTCCTTGACCAGGCCGCGCTCGACGGCCCTCTTTAAAACTTTTTGTTTGTTGATGCCGGCGCCGTCGTCGCTGATCTCGATGATGATGTTGCCACCCTTGTGATAGGCGTCGAGCTTCAGCACGCCGGTTTCCGGCTTGCCGGCGGCGCGCCGCGCGGCGGGAGCTTCGATGCCGTGATCCAGCGAGTTGCGCACCAGGTGCACCAGCGGATCGCCGATTTTCTCCATGACGGTTTTATCGAGCTCAGTTTGCTCGCCGGCCATCTTGAGTTCGACTTTCTTACCGAGCTTCTGACTTAGGTCGTGCACCATGCGCGGGAAGCGGTTGAACACGAAACTCATGGGCAACATGCGGATGCGCATGACGCTCTCTTGCAGCTCGCGCGTGTTGCGTTGCAGTTGCGCGAGACCGTCACGTAGCTGTTGCATACGGCCCATTTCGAAATCTTCACTCAGTTGGCTGAGCATGGACTGCGTGATGACCAGCTCACCCACCATGTTGACCAGCGTATCGACCTTGTCGATGCCGACGCGTATCGAAGTGGCGTCGGTCTGCGCGCCGCTGCGCCGGTCCAGCGTCGCCACGCGCCGCTCGAACACCGGCGCGTTGCCGATATCCGCCGCGGCGCTTGCGGGAGGGCTTACCATTGTGGTTGTATTGTGCGCCGCCGCACCGAGCGGGTTGATGCTCAGTTCGCAGTCGCCCTCCACCCAGGCGAACACGTCCGCCACATCGGCGCGTTTGGCGGCTCCTGCCAGAGTGATGTCCCAAGCCAGATAGCACTGCTCCGGTTGTAGCTCCTCGAATGGCGGCACGCGGCGCATGTCCGCGACGGCGCGCATATCGCCGAGAGTTTGCAATTCCTTGAACAGGCGCACCGGATCATTGCCGTTGCACAGCAAGTGCGGCAACGCCCGAAAGTTCACCACCCAGCCGGCGCTTTGTGTTTCCGCGACGTGCGCGGCGGCACCCGGCGCAGCGGATGCGCCGCCCTGCATGGCGTCGAGGCGAGCCTGCAAATCCGCAACGCGCGCCTGATCGACCTCGGTGTTGTGCTGCACGCCGGCGAACATAGCGCGCAGGCAATCGACCGACTCCAAAAGCAGATCGACCGCGTCTTGCGTCACCGCGCGCTTGCCGCCGCGCATCTCGTCGAGCAGCGTTTCCATGACGTGCGTGAATTTGGCGATGCCGGAAAAACCGAACGTGGCGCTGCCGCCCTTGATGGAGTGCGCGGCGCGGAAGATGGTGTTGATAACGTCGACGTCGGTGGCGCCGACGTCTAAATGCAAAAGGCCGGACTCCATCTCGTCCAGCCCCTCCAGACTTTCCTCGAAGAACGTCTGATGGAATTGTGCGAGATCGAGCGCCATCTAATTAACCCAACACTTTCTTTATGGTGTTCAGCAGTTGTTCGGGATTGAACGGCTTCACCAGCCAGCCCGTGGCGCCGGCGGCCTTGCCTTCCTGTTTTTTGCCGTCGCCGGATTCGGTGGTCAGCATCAACATGGGCGTAAATTTATAATCGGGCAGGGCGCGCAGCGCCTTGATCAATGATATGCCGTCCATATTCGGCATATTCACATCGGTGATGACGAGGTTGACTTTTTTGGTCTTGGCGACGTTCAGCGCCTCTTGTCCGTCCACCGCCTCGATCACGTCGTAGCCGGCGCCTTTCAGCGTGAAGCTCACCATTTGACGCATTGATGCGGAATCGTCCACCGCCAAGATGCTTGCCATATAATTCTCCTACCTATAGCCCTTAATAACTTTAGCGATACCTTCCATGGCGATACCTCGATTTCTTTCCTCGTCCCAGCCACGCTATCCATGGCGTGTCGTTCACCGCCTTCGGCGGCTCACCTCCTACTCTCTACTCCGTTAATCCAAAAATACCGCTCAACCCCAAAATTTCCGCGGCGCTGCACAACGCCGGCGCGGGATGCTTGCGCCACTGAAAAGCAATGCCGCGTTCGCGCGCCGTGGCGGCGAAGGCGCTCAGCACTTGCAGCGCGGCGGTGTCGGCGCGCTCCACCTTGACGGCGTCGATGACCACGGGACGCGCCGCGGCCAAAGCCGCCTTGAGGCACGCGTATAATTCTCCGACGTTGGCGATGTCCAACTCCGCGCCGCATACGACGTTCGTGGTGCGCGCCGCGCTCTTGGCTGCCTTGATCTTGCGTTTCTTAACGGTGGCTTTTGCCATAACGGTTGTACGTTGCTCGTTTTTTAATAATTCCGCCGCCTACGCATACCACGCGGCAGTGGGCCGTAATATGCGTAGGCGTGCAGTGCCATTGTCGGCGAGTTTTAGAAAAACTTAAGAAGCTGCACTGACGGCGCGGCAGTACCAGGCCGTTGCAATGCACAGGGGAACAAAAGGCAACTACCATGCCAAAGGTTGTGCGTGGGGAAATTGCGCAGAATCGTTGCGCGAAACCAGGGGGTTTTACAAGGAATTTTGGTTAGGAATGCCTAACCAAATTAACCGCCAAGACACCAAGAGCACCAAGTTTTAACCCTTTGAAAAGACGCGTTCTCTATTAGCGACCTTGGCGGTTAATTTTGTTAGAGGCCCTTAGAGATCGCCCGCGCCTTGTTTACGCGTGTGTAACTGCTGCGCGCGTTCATCGGCCTCGCCTTGTTCGCGCCGCGCGGCACTGCGCGTTTCCTCGTCGGCGTAGCGCGCCACGATTTTATCCAGACTCGTGGATGCGCCGTGGGTGGCCAACCATTGCCGCCGGCGATGTTCGAGTTCATGCGTCGCCGCCGCCAGGCGGCCGCGCTGCTGATTGATCGCCTCGTCGAGCTTTGCGATAAATACCTGGTAATCGTGGCGCTGCCCCGCCTCCATGCCTGCGCTCTCCGCCGCGCGCAGGCGCTGGCGGTATTCATTGGCGTAGGTCAGTAATTCATTCAGGCGCTCCTCATGCCGCTCCACGGCGTGCTGCGCCTCCGCAAGCAGGCGCGCCGCGTCGCGCTCTTTATATTCAGCGAGCCGCGCCACCGGTTTTAAGCGTTGGGATTTGGTCATGGCGAACGCAAGTACGTTGGATCAACCCTATTGAACAGTTAAGTCCTTTGTCGCATTTTCCATACCGGACGTTTCGATCAGCGCCATAAGATCGTGCAGGCTGTCATCCAGCGACACCGCTTGGTTCATGCCTTGCTGCAAAAAGTCGAGCAGGCGCGGATACACGGCGATGGACTCATCGATGCGCGGGTCGCTGCCCTTGCTGTACGCGCCGATGCTGATGAGATCGCGGCTTTGCTGATAAGTGGAATAGAGTTGTTTGAAGCGGCGCGCCGCCTGTTGCTGCCGCGGCGATGTGATCTCGGTCATGGCGCGACTGATCGACGCTTCAATGTCGATGGCCGGATAGTGGCCGGCATCGCTCAAACGCCGCGCCAACACCACGTGGCCGTCGAGAATGGCGCGCGCCGCGTCCGCGATGGGGTCGCTTTGTTCGTCGCCTTCGGTCAATACGGTGTAAAAGGCGGTGATGGAGCCGCCGCCTATATCACCGTTACCCGCGCGCTCCACGAGTTGCGCGATTTTGGCGAACACCGACGGCGGATAACCCTTGGTGGCGGGCGGCTCGCCGATGGCGAGCGCGATCTCGCGCTGCGCCTGCGCGTAGCGCGTGAGCGAATCCATGAGCAGCAGCACCTGCTGGCCGCGGTCGCGGAAATATTCCGCGATGCTGGTGGCCAGCGCCGCGCCCTGCATACGCAGCAGCGGCGGATTATCCGCCGGCGCGGCCACCACGATGGCGCGCTTGCGGCCTTCGGGGCCGAGAATATTTTCGATAAATTCCTTTACTTCGCGTCCGCGTTCGCCGATCAGGCCCACGACGATGACGTCGGCGTTGGTGAAGCGCGTCATCATGCCGAGCAGCACGCTCTTGCCCACGCCACTGCCGGCGAACAAGCCCATGCGCTGACCACGCCCCACGCTGAGCAGCGCGTTGATGGCGCGCACGCCGACGTCCAGCGGTTCGCGGATCGGACGACGCGCCAGCGGGTTGATTAATCTTCCGCCGAGCGGCACGCGCAATTCCGTGTGTACCGCACCGGCGCCGTCCAATGGTTGACCGGCGCCGTCCAGCACCCGGCCCAGCAGCGCGGGGCCTACCGCCGCCTCCGAGATGCGTCCGCTCGGCACCACGCGCGCGTTCGGCACGATGCCGCGGATGTCGCCGGCCGGCATGAGAAATAATTTATCGCCGGAGAACCCCACTACTTCGGTTTCGACGTTGCCGCGCGGCCCGGCCACCAGACAGCGCGCGCCGATCGGCGCTTGGCAACCCACCGCCTCCAAGGCCAGGCCGGTGACGCGCGTCAGCCTGCCCTCCACCACCAGCGTCGGCGTGACGGCGGCGCGCTCGCGCAGCCGCGCCAGCCGCGCGCGCCACAGCGCGCCGCGCTGTTCGATGGAGTAAC
>JBFLZV010000060.1:0-10393 GCA_040756035.1 Pseudomonadota bacterium | reverse complement strand
CGCTACTCGCGCCGCGCACGCGCCGGGTTTGATCAGCACACGTCCGGAATTATTGTGCCGCGGCGTGGAAAGCGCCGCGCAACTCGCGCCGCTGCTGCATGAGGCGAGCGTGATCGCCGTCGGGCCCGGCTTGGGATGTGGCGCGTGGGCTAGCGAGTTGCTGACCGCGGTGCTGGAAATGCGCACACCGTTGGTAATCGACGCCGACGCGCTCAATCTAGTGGCCCTCGATCCTCGCAAGCGCGACGATTGGGTGCTCACCCCGCACCCCGGCGAGGCCGCGCGCCTGCTGGGCTGTAGCGCGGCGGACGTGCAGGCCGACCGTTTCCAGGCAGTCCGGGAAATACAACGCCGCTACGGCGGCGTGGCGGTGCTCAAGGGCGCGGGCACGCTAATCTGCAACGGCGCAGAGCCGATCGCGGTATGCAGCGCCGGCAATCCCGGCATGGCCAGCGCGGGCATGGGCGACGTGCTCACCGGCGTCATCGCGGGCCTGCGCGCGCAAGGCGTGGCGGCGAGCGCCGCCGCGCCACTCGGCGTGTGCCTGCACGCCACGGCGGGCGACTTGGCGGCGCGCGAGGGCGAGCGCGGCTTGTTGGCAGGCGACCTCATGCCGCACTTGCGGCGCTTGGTTAACTGCCGATGATCGAGCGTTTTTTGCCCACCGAGGCCGCCATGGAGGCGCTGGGCGCGGAGCTCGCTAAAATTTGCGCGGGCGGGGCCGTGGTGTATCTGCACGGCGAATTGGGCGCGGGCAAGACCACGCTGGTGCGCGGCTTGTTGCGCGCGCTCGGCCACCAGGGCGCGGTGAAAAGCCCGACCTTCACGCTCGTCGAGTCTTACGAGCTGGGCGGTATGCCAATTTATCATTTTGATTTATATAGAATAAATAACGCAGCCGAACTGGAACACCTAGGGCTGGAGGATTACTTTCTGCCCGCCAATCTGTGCTTGGTGGAATGGCCTGAACGCGGCGCAGACCGCTTGCCGCCACCCGATCTGTATATCAATTTATCCTACGCCGCGCCCGGCCGGCGCGCCACGCTGGAGGCGCGCAGCGGACTGGGCGAGCGCATGTTGAAGGCGCTGGCGAGTTAATATCTTTATATTTTTGTCGAGGTTTATAAGCTATCTATTGATTTTTTAATAAATTTATTTAAAACTAACTCAAGATCAACGGCACGCTAAGGGGGGCCGTTATGCTACGCTACCTCTATCTAAGCGTTTTACTGCTGCTCACCAGCCCGGTTTGCCTGGCGCAACCGGTTGAAATCAAAGGTGTGCGCATCTGGCCCGCGCCCGACAACACGCGCGTGGTGTTCGATCTGGCCGCGCCGGTGGACTACCGTTTGGCGCGCCACAGCGGCCCCGATCGCATCGAAATCGCCATCGGCAACGGCCGCTTCGACAAAACCATCCCTGCGTTCAACGCCAAGCAAAGTTTTCTGACCAAACTCGAGGCCAAATCGTTCGCCGCGGGCGTGACCATTACCGTGGAACTCAAGGACGGCGTGCAGGCCAAGGTCTTCGCGTTGAAACCCAACCAGGAATATGGCCACCGCCTGGTGCTGGACGTGTTCCCCGAAAAAATATCCGCCGCATCGTCTAAACCGGCGTCGTCCGGCAAATCCGCTAAACCGGACCCCGCACCGCCGGAACCGGCGCGCGAAATCGTCATCGCCATCGACGCCGGTCACGGCGGCGAAGACCCGGGCGCGCGCGGACGCCACGGCACGCTCGAAAAAGACGTCGTGCTGGCCATCGCCCGCAAACTGGAAAAACTCGTCAATAAGGAACCCGGCATGCGCGCGGTCATGATCCGTGACGGTGATTATTACGTGAGCCTCAGAAACCGCATCAACAAAGCGCGCGCGCAAAAGGCCGACATGTTCATCTCCATCCACGCCGACGCCTTCTTCACCCCCGACGCGCGCGGCTCCTCGGTGTACGTCCTATCCGAGCGCGGCGCCACCAACGAAGCGGCGCGCTGGCTGGCGAGCCGCGAAAACGCCGCCGATTTAGTAGGCGGCGTGAGCCTGGACGACAAGGACGAACTGCTCGCCTCGGTGCTGCTCGATCTCTCACAAACCGCCACCATCGAGGCCAGCCTGGACGTGGGCGCCAACGTGCTGGAGGCGCTCAAACAACTCGGCCACGTGCACAAGCCGCGCGTCGAACAAGCCGGCTTCGTAGTGCTCAAGTCGCCGGACATCCCGTCCATTTTGGTCGAGACCGCCTTCATCTCCAACCCGCGCGAAGAGGCCAAACTACGCGACGCACGCCACCAGCAAACGCTCGCGCAGGCCATCATGAACGGCATCTACGCCTACTTCACCAAACACCCGCTGCCCGGCAGCATCCTCGCCGAACGCGAACCGCCCGAACCCGACCTGAGCTAGATTCGAAAAGTGAGCACCTTCAACACCTACGTCCCCACGGACGAGGGCTGGCTGTATCTCGCCGATGTCAAGGACATCCACACCTGCGAACTCGTCGGCCACGCGCTGGGGCAGCGTATGACGACGGAATTGGTGGGCGGTGCGCTGATGAAAGCAACGGCCGCCAAGCGCCCGGTTCCGGGACTCATTCACCACTCGGATCGCGGCGCGCAGCATTGCGGCGGCTTGATGCTGCAACTCATGGCGTCCACTGTTGATGATCCGGCTCAAAACGACAATACACCGCGCGGCGTGGAATTCAAGCATTGTTCGGTGGCGGCGGCCTTGAACAATACTTTATTTCATGACTGGGAACAGTGGGTCAATCGCCATAAGTGAGGTCGACAAGGGCCAGGCGGCCGAAAAGCGCGCACCTGGCCGAGGTCTTGTAGTCGGCTATTTTAAACGTATCACACCGCAGGCAATGCGCGCGCCGCCGCTTGCGCCGGTACACTGACCGGTAACCGGATCGGCATTGCAAGACCGTTGGTCGGCGCCTTGATGAATGATGATCGCGCTGCCGTCGGCGTCGAACAGCGAAACGTCGCTCGGCGAAAGCGTAACGCGGCTGGTCACGGTGCTAAGATGACCGACGCCGTTCTCATTGACCTCCAGATTAGGGATGTCGCCCATGTGGTAGGGGTGATTGGTAACGGGATTGGGATTGCCGTTCGGGCCGGGGTCAAAGTGCCCGCCTGCCGCGGCAAAGGTGGGTGAACAGGCGCCGATGGCGTGGATGTGGGTGCCATGCAACCCGGGAGTAAGCGTACCCGGATCGCCTTTTACGTTGATGCTGATATGCACGTTGCCGCGTCCGTCTTCCTCAAGGTGAGCCTGCCCTTCGATGCCCGGTCCGTAAATGTCGGCGACGGCCTTCACAGGCCCCGCCTGAGCGTTGCCCAGGCCAAGAGCGATGACGAGTGAGCTTGCGGTGATTAAAAGTTTGTTAACGGTTGTTGACTTCATTATTGTCCCCCTTAGGGTATGGTGGATAATCTATTGATTGCTGCGAATCTAAACTTAAGTTGGAAATTGTTGAGCTGTCAAGCTAGGCAACAGTCATGCCAAATACAGTGAGCAAATTGCAAGTCGTGCGCGGCGATATCACGCAACTTGCCGTGGACGCCATCGTCAACGCCGCCAATAACTCACTGCTGGGCGGCGGCGGTGTGGACGGCGCCATCCACCGCGCGGCTGGGCCGGAATTGCTGGAAACCTGCAAAAAACTCCACGGCTGCGCCACCGGCGAGGCCAAGATCACGCCGGGCTTTCGCCTTCCCGCGCGGTGGGTGATACACACGGTCGGCCCGGTATGGCATGGCGGTGATGACGGCGAGGATGAATTGCTGGCAAAATGCTATCAAAGCTGTTTCGCGCTGACCGAACGCTATGCCCTGCGCAGCATCGCCTTTCCTTCCATCAGTACGGGCGCGTACGGTTTCCCCATCGAGCGCGCGGCAAAAATAGCGCTTACGGAAATGCGGCAGGCATTAGAAAATAATACGGTGTTGGAGCAGATGCTGGTGGTGGCATTTAATGCACACGTGTACGACTGTTATGCACAGTTATTGCAAAATAATCACTAATGCGCCTGTAGCGTGCTCTGTGCGCACGAATAATAAAGCCGGGGTCGCATTCCGCTACTCAAATACATCTAGAGGCGGGTATTTTTCAGGCGATGCTTGATGAGGGCGCTCGTGCGCACAGCGCACGCTACAGTGACTGAGGTTAAGCCGCCTCGGCATGCAATTTAATGCCAAGGGCTTTGACTACTTTAAGTACGGTTGCAAACTCAGGGTTTCCTTCAGCGGAAAGCGCCTTGTACAGGCTTTCCCGGCGCAGTCCACTATCACGGGCGATTTGGGTCATGCCGCGGGCACGCGCGATAACCCCAAGCGCATGGATGACTAGAGCAGGGTCTCCTTCCTCGAGGGCGGCCTCCAGATAAGCAGCCATATCCTCCTCCGTTTCGAGATACTCGGCGGCGTCGTAGGGCCGGGTTTTAACTTTTGTCATGATAATCTCCTACAAATTACGCGCCAATTTGAGCGCTGTCTTGATATCACGCTCCTGGGTACGCTTATCGCCGCCGGCAAGCAGGATAATCAATTTCCGCCCGCGTTGGATAAAGTACACCGGTAACCGGGACCGTAATCAATCCGAACTTGGATGCGGACTCTCGCTTGCCGATCTTTCAGTTTGCGAAACCATGAAATAAAAGTATCGGTTTGACGAACTTCGATCATGCCATTTGTATCCTATAGATAACAAATGGACAAGCCCCTGGAGTGGCTAACTTTCGGCGGGCTGGATAGCTCTTTCATCCGGTGCAATATGCTGCGCTATTGCACCCTACGTGCTACGTCTCAGGCGGATTTATTAAGCAAGCGCATAGCTTTCTAAGAGAATTTGAAGGAGAACTTCCTCATTCATTTTGTCCCTTGGTACCGCAAATCCGATTGGATTTGCTCCGGCATTATATTTAAATGTCCAGGACGCTTCGATGCCTATACTCTGGAGTTTTTGTTGAACTTGTCGAAAACGCTCAGAAGGTTCATCAAGGGTTCCGCTACCATTATCTGGGATGTAGGCATAAAAACCATTTGTTCTTGGCCACATTGGCAACCATGCCCTGCGTCCTTTCTTTAATGAAATGTAGCTATTCGCAGTATAATCAATGCGGGACGGGCCGATATGCTGCTCGCAGAGTTGCTGCATCGCTTGTACATCATCCACGAAGCTTGGGTATGAGTTATCTCGCCACCATGCCTCGTCTCTTAATACAGATGATTTCTCTATGGGAGGAGTGGCAGAATCTGAAGAAAAAATCAGTTCATCGGGTTGGGAAACAATTTCAGCATAAGTTGTGGCCATTGTTTCCTCACCGTCCACCATAAGCTTGAGAGTCCGTATTTCAACGGCAATGAATGGAATAAACTGAGGCAGCGTATCAATGAGAGTTTTGTATCTTCCTTGTAAATTCTCGGCAACAAGGACTGCATAGTGGAGGCTATTTGGTTTTAATATCCGTTCGCGGGCCCAGTAGTCTAAGCAGCGGAAACCGTGGTCCGCATCACATTCGCCAAGCATAACCTCAATTTCATAAAAAGTATTTATTTGCTTGGAAAAGCCAAGAATATCAAGACGGCCACCACCAGATTTCAGGTGGCTCATTTCTTGCGCTACAATATCGAACGGCCCGATTCCAAGGCGTTCAGGTTTTTCAGATATCCAGTCTTGAAGCCAAAGCTCGTTTTTCCCAGCTTCTCGAATTGTTGTTTTCTTATTTTCGACGATTTCGCTCATGATTATTCTTACCATGTATAGCATGTAACAGCACAGTATAGTAGGTTGGGGTGAATGAAATGAACCCCAACAATTAAAGCAGATAAGGTTGGGGTTCGCGCTGCTCACTCTAACCTACGAGATCCACGATGTTCAGCCTACCTGTGCGAGTTTAAGCCGCCTAAGAAGATCGCCGGTTTAGGCGCCGTGTTGGGGCGTAGCGCAAACTTACGAAAGGCTGAAAAATAATCAAGTATTTCTTTGTGGTTTTTATTCGCCAATTCGGATGCTTGCTTGTCCCGCACTTTTCGGGAAAACTCAACGGTTTTAAGTTCATTCTTCTTTGACATGACTGATTACCTCGCGCAGCGAATAAATTATACAATCCTCATACCCCCTTGCGGGGAGAGTAGGGCCGTGATCTATAAATTTCACGTTCCTTACCCTAATCCTCCCTTTGAGGGAGTTATGAGATAGGGTCTATAGGTTATCCCGCTTTTTTAGATAATGGTGTTGGTTTCTTGGGGGGGATTGTTTTACGTCCATCTCGACCTTCTTGTTGCTTCAGATCATCGAAGATAGTGGCTAAATCATAATTAAATTTGGCCGCATGCTCCTCTCGAACCTTTCTTACCTGCTCTACAATTTCGTCTTTCATTGTTAGACTTAGGCATAGTCATACGAATAATCGTTAAACCTTATCATAATCCAACACCTTTTGTTCGAGTAATAAATTCAGCGTATACCGCACCCCAAATCCCGTGATATCGGTGGGGATATGCGCGAGGCCGCCTTTGTGGTTGCCGGCGGAGAGGTCGATGTGGATCCAGGGGATGGTTTTGTCCACGAAGCGGTTCAAAAAGCGGCTTGCGAGAATATGGTCGGCTTCGCCTTCCATTTTGCATTGTTTGATGTCGGCGATTTGGCTGTCGAGTTCGGTGTCGTAGTCGCTGTCGTTGGGGAAGGGCCACACGCGCTCGCCGCTGGCGCATCCGGTTTTGATGATGGTGGGCATGAGGTCGGCGCGGTTGGTGAAGGCGCCGCTGTAGATGGTGCCGAGGGCGTAGACGCAGGTGCCGGTGAGGGTGGCGTAGTCGATGATTAGCTGGGGTTTTTCGCGGCTGGCGAGGGCCAGGGTGTCGGCCAGCACCATGCGGCCTTCGGCGTCTGTGTGCACGACTTCGATGGTGATGCCGTTGCAGGCGGTGACGACGTCGTTTTGTTTGTAGGCATTGGGGCCGATGTGGTTTTGCGCGAGCGCCAGCCAGCAGTCGATGGGGAAATCGACTTTTAGTTCAGTGAGGGCGAGCAGGGTGCCGAGCGCCACGGCGCTGCCTTCCATGTCTTCGTGCATGCCGTACATGTGTTTGGCTTGTTTGAGGTTGGTGCCGCCGGTGTCGAAGCAGATGCCTTTGCCGACCAGGGCAAGCGCCGGTTTTTTGGTGGCCTTTGCGGGTTGATAATGTAGATGGACGATACCGGCATCGGGCACGGGGCTGCCCTGTGCGACGGCCAGGAATGCGCCGGCCTTTTTCTGCTTTAATTTTTTAATATCCAAAAACTCCATGCGCCAGCCGTGTTGTTTGGCGAGCGCGGCGATGCGTTTGCGGTACAGAGCCGGTGTAAGTTCATTGGGCGGCAGCGTAGTGAGGTGGCGCGCAAGGTTGTTGCCCGCCGCTTCGGCATAGGTACGGCGGAAATCCGCGCTCTTGAGTCCATAGATGTCGATATGTGTGAGCGTGGGGGATTCGTCCGGCTTGCTCTTGAACTGCGGCAGTTTGTACGCGCCGGCCAGCAGCGCGGCGAGCAGCGCTTCGGCCACGCGTGCGGCGAGCGCCGGTTCCATGCCCGGCAGGTACACGGCGCTGCGCGCGGCGTGTTGTTCGCGCTGCGCGGCGGTGAGCTTGCGCGCGAGCGTCAACAGCTCAAAGGCGCTGATGTCGGCGTCAATCAAACCCAGGGTAACGTGAGTGCCCAGTGCGTTGGGCAGGTCGGTGTTGAATTGCGTGAGCGCTTCATCGTGCGCCCGCGCGGCGTCGAGGCGGCGCTTGAGCACGTCGGCGTAGGGGAAGTCGGGCCACGCCTGCTTTTCCTTGAGCTTGGGCAGGGCGATGATGAGGTGGCTGATTTTGTCCGCCTGCGCCTGGCTGAGCGGCGCGGCGTGGAGGGTGAGTCGAGGAGTCGAATTGGTCTGCATTGTCAATACCTTGACCTATCTTTATAAAACCCCGATCATATCGCGTTTGCCCGCACCACGGCTATACGGTGCTCCGGGCGCAGTTACTACCAGATTACAAGGGAGTCGCATGAACGCCGCTGACAAAAAACGGCTGTTGCGTGAGATGTTGTTTGCGCGCCGCTTCGAGGAGCGTTGTTACGAAGCTTACGTGGAACGCAAGATCGGGGGATTTCTGCATCTGTATCCGGGCCAGGAAGCCTGCGCGCACGGCGTGCTGGAGGCCGCGCGCCCCGGCCATGACTACGTGATTACCGGCTACCGCGACCACGTGCACGCGCTGAAATGCGGCACGGATCCTAAAGCGCTGATGGCCGAGCTGTACGGCAAGGTCACCGGCACGTGCAAGGGTCTGGGCGGCTCCATGCACATCTTCGACGTTGCGCACCACTTCATGGGCGGCTACGCGCTGGTGGGCGGGCCGTTCCCGCTCGCCACCGGCATGGCCAAGGCGCTCAAGATGCAGGGCAGCGACGCCATCTCGATTTGTTTTCTCGGCGACGCCGCCAACAATCAGGGTACGTTCCACGAATCGCTGAATATGGCGAAGCTGTGGGAGTTGCCGGTATTGTTCGTGTGCGAAAATAATCTTTACGGCATCGGCACGCGCATCGACCGCTCGACCGCCGTGGTCGAGCAGTACAAGCGCGTGAGCGCCTATAACATCCCGTCAAAACAGGTCGATGGCCAAGACATCGAAATCGTTTACAAAGCCGCGCAAGAGGCGATCGCCCATGTGCGCGGCGGCAAGGGGCCGTATTTCCTGGAGTTGCTCACCTACCGTTATCGCGGCCATTCCATGTCCGACTCCAACGCCTATCGGGTGAAAGAAGAAGAGCGCGAGTGGGGCAAGCGCGACCCGATTATTATTTTGCGCGACCGTTTGATCGCAGCCAAGGAAATCACCGAGCAGGATTATAAAAAATTGGACGCCGAGATCATCAAGCAGATCGAAGATGAGGTCATTAAATTCGCCGAGGAATCGCCGGAGCCGAGCCTGGATATGCTGGAAAAATACGTGCTCGCGGAAAATGATCCGTATGTGCGGGGCGTGAAAGCGGGAGGGGCGCGCTAATGGCGAACATGATGTATTGGGAAGCCATCTTGCGCGCGCACGACGAGGAGATGGCGCGCGACCCGATGGTGATCGCCATGGGCGAGGACATCGGCGTGGTGGGCGGCACCTACAAGGCCACGCAGGGTCTCTATGATAAGTACGGTCCGGAGCGCGTGATCGACACGCCGATTTCGGAAAACGGCTACACCGGCGTCGGCATCGGCGCGTCGTTTCTGGGCGTGCGCCCGATCATCGAGATCATGTCGGTGAATTTCGCCTGGCTGGCCTTGGATCAAATTGCCAATTCAGCCGCCAAGGTGCGTTACATGTCCGGCGGGCAGTTGGCCGCGCCGGTGGTGATCCGCTCGCCCGGCGGCACGGCGCATCAACTCGGCGCGCAACATTCGGGACGCATGGAAAAGGTGTTCATGGGCATCGCCGGCCTGCGCGTGGTCACGCCGTCCAATCCGCGTCAGGCGTACGGCCTGCTCAAATCCGCGGTGCGCTGCAATGACCCGGTGTTCATCAACGAACACGAACTCATGTACAACATGAAGGGCGAGGTGCCGGATCAGGAATATTTTCATCCGTTGGAAGGTTCGGAAATCGCGCGCGCGGGGCGTGACGTGAGTCTGTTCGGTTATAACATCTCCGTGCACTGGTGCTTGCAGGCGGCGGATGTTCTTTCCAAAGAGCACGGCATCGAGGCCGAGGTGGTGGATCTCTACGCGCTGAGTCCGCTGGATCGTGCGGGGATCAAGGCGTCGGTGAGCAAGACGCACAAGGCCGTGATCGTGGAAGAGGCCGAGGCGCCGGTAGGCGTGGGCGCGGAGGTGATGGCGATCATCAACGAGGAATGTTTCTTTGAATTGGATGCCGCGCCGGTGCGCGTGTCCGCCGCCAACGTGCCGATTCCCTACAACCATGGTTTAGAAAAGGCCGCGATTCCCGACGCCAAGCGTGTGGTGGGTGCGGTGTTGAAACTGTTGGGTAAATAGCCGGAATAATGTGGGTAATCTGAATGGCTGAACCCTACGCAATTAAAATGCCGCAACTCTCCGACACCATGACGGAGGGTGTGGTGGTGAGTTGGGAAAAAAATATCGGCGATAAAATCAGCCGCGGCGATATCGTGGCCACGGTGGAAACCGACAAGGCCATCATGGACGTGGAAGTGTTCCGCGACGGCTATCTCTCCGGCCCGCGCGCGGCGCTGGACAGCGTGGTGCCGGTGGGCGCGCCGATCGCCTATCTCGTCGAAACACCGGAACAAGTCGCGCAGGGCGAGGCGAGTAAAGCGGCGCCCGCCGCCGAGAAAGCTTCCGCCGCAGTCAAAGCTGCGTCTGCCCAGGCTGAACCTGCCGCGAAACCCGCACC
>JBFLZV010000059.1:0-10477 GCA_040756035.1 Pseudomonadota bacterium | reverse complement strand
ATATCGCAGGAATCTCTGATTAATCAGAGATTCCTAGCGGCTTTTTCCTCCAGTCCGGAGCGTCCGAAGCGGCGCTGTAATTCCTGTAGTACCGCGTCCGGGCCCAAATCCTTGGCGGCGAGCAGCACCAGCGTATGGAACCACAAATCCGCGGTTTCATGCACGATTTGTCCGGCGTCCCGGCCCTTGGCGGCGATCACCAGCTCGGTGGCTTCTTCACCGATCTTTTTGAGCACGGCGTCCGGCCCCTTGGCATACAGGCCGGCTACGTAGGAACTCGCCGCGGGCGCACCCTTTCTTTCTTCCAGCACGCGCGCCAAGTCCGCCAGGATGTCGTTCATGAACCACCCGCTAAATGCAATGCTGCGCAGCCCAAACTAACGCAAGATTATACCTTATTTCTTGTAGATTAGGCTTGGATCTTTGAGCACCGGCTCGGCGGTTATCCATTGCGCATTGTGCAATTGCTCGAAAAAGCAGCTCGCGCGCCCGGTGTGGCAGGCGATGCCGCCGGTTTGCTCGACTTGCAAGAGGATGGCGTCATGGTCGCAGTCCAGACGGATGTCCTTGACGATTTGCACGTGGCCGGACTCCTCGCCTTTGGGCCACAGCGCCTGGCGCGAGCGTGACCAATAGACCGCGCGTCCTTCCTGCACGGTTTGGCGCAGCGCCGCGCGATTCATCCACGCGAACATCAGCACGCGCCCGCTGCCGGCGTCTTGCACGATGGCTGGGACGAGCCCGTGCTCGTCCCAGCGGATGTGATCCAGCCATTTTTCGTCAGTGGTCATCGCACTCCCTGATCTCAATGCCGTGGCTCGCCAGGCAGCGCTTGGCGGCGCCGATGGTGTATTCGCCGAAGTGGAAAATGCTCGCGGCGAGCACCGCGTCGGCGCGGCCCTCGAGGATGCCCTGCGCCAAGTGTTCGAGATTGCCCACGCCGCCGGAAGCGATCACCGGCACGCTCACCGCGTCGCTGACCGCGCGCGTGAGCGCGAGATCGAAACCGTCGCGCGTGCCGTCGCGGTCCATGCTGGTGAGCAGGATTTCGCCCGCGCCGTACTCGGCCATGCGCCGCGCCCATTCTACCGCATCCAGCCCGGTGGCCTTGCGTCCGCCGTGCGTGAAGACTTGCCAGTGAGGCGAATCCGCGGCCGGTGAGGAGTGAGGAGTGAGGAGTGAGGAGGAAAACCTCTGCTCAAGGTGCACGGATTTTTCATCCCTCACACCTAACGCCTCACTCCTCACTGGCGTAGCCGCGCTTCTCACTTCCTTAGCGTCTATCGCCACCACGATGCACTGCGAGCCGAAACGCTCGGCGGCTTCGCGCACGAACTCCGGACGCGCCACCGCGGCGGTGTTGATGGCGACCTTGTCGGCCCCGGCGTTGAGCATACGCCGGATGTCGTCGACGCTGCGGATACCGCCGCCCACGGTGAGCGGTATGAATACCTGGCTCGCGACTTGCTCGACGACGTGCACCATGGTGGCGCGCTCGGAGGATGAGGCGGTGATGTCGAGAAAGGTGATCTCGTCCGCGCCTTGCTCGTCGTAGCGCCGCGCGATCTCCACCGGATCGCCGGCGTCGCGGATGTCGACGAACTTAACGCCCTTGACCACGCGGCCTTGATCGACGTCGAGACAGGGAATGATGCGTTTGGCTAGGCCCATTTAAATACGGAGAAAAGAGGCAAGAGAGAAGAGAAAAGTAAGGCAATTTCTCTTTTCTCTTTTCTCTTTTCTCTTTCCTCTCCGCATCATGACATTATCCGTTCAGTTTATCCGCCAATTTTTGGGCTTGTGCGAAGTCCAATGTACCTTCATAAATCGCGCGTCCTACCACGGCGCCCATGATGCCTTCGTCGCACACTTTGCACAGCGCGCGCACGTCGTCGAGGTTGGTGATGCCGCCGGAGGCGATTACCGGGATGGTGATGGCGCGCGCCAGTTGCACGCTGGCCTCGACGTTGACGCCGTTCATCATGCCGTCGCGGTTGATGTCGGTGAAGATGATGGCCTCGACGCCGTCTTTCTCGAAGCGCCGCGCCAAGTCGATGACGTCGTGATTGGAAAGTTTGGACCAGCCGTCGATGGCGACCTTGCCGTTTTTGGCGTCCAGGCCGACGATGATGTGGCTGGGAAATTCCAGGCATACGTCGGATACGAAATGCGGAGCATTGACCGCCTTGGTGCCGATGATCACGTAGCGCACGCCGGCGTCGAGATAGGATTGAATGGTGTCTTCGTCGCGTATGCCGCCGCCCACTTGAATCGGTATTTCCGGATACGTTTCCGCGATGCGACGGATGACGTCGTGATTGACCGGCTTGCCGGCGAGCGCGCCGTTCAGGTCGACGATGTGCAGGCGGCGCGCGCCCTGCTCCACCCAGCGCGCGGCCACGGCCAGCGGGTCTCCAGAGAACACGGTGTCGTCGTCCATGCGTCCTTGACGCAAGCGCACGCACTTGCCGTCCTTGAGGTCGATGGCGGGGATTAGCAACATGCAAATATCCTCTTTATATTAAGCAGTACCATTCCATTGTAAAAAATTCGCCAGCAGCGCAAGCCCGGCACGCTGGCTTTTTTCAGGGTGAAATTGCACGGCGAAGACATTATCGCGCGCGATGGCCGAGGTGAAGGTGTTGGGGTAATCGGTGGCGCCCACGGTCAGGTCCGCGTCATCCGGCGCGACATAATAACTGTGCACGAAATAAAAACGGCTATCCTGAGGAATGCCGCGCCATAAAGGATGCGGCCGCGTTTGGCGCACCTGGTTCCAGCCCATGTGCGGAATCTTGAGCCGCGCGCCGCTGACCGGATCGGCCAAGCCGTCACTGAAGCGCCGCACTTGTCCCGGCACAATGCCGAGTCCGGCGCGTCCGTCGTTTTCCTCGCTGAAATCCATCAACACTTGCAGGCCCATGCAGATGCCTAAAAAGGGCTTGGCGCGCACGCACTCGCGCACGACGGTTTCCAAGTTGCGTTGTTTGAGTTCCGCCATGCAGTCGCGCATTGCGCCTTGACCGGGAAATACCACGCGATCAGCTTGCAAAATGGATGCCGCGTCACTGCTGAGCGTGACGCGCGCACCAATCGCCACGCGCTCCAGCGCCTTGCACACGGAACGCAAATTGCCCATTCCATAGTCTATGACCGCAACGCTGGAAGTCATGTCAAAGTCGGCATACAGCGACGGGCGGTTGCAAGCGTGGCCTACAAACTCCCCTTGGTGGAGGGCATTTGCCCGGCCATGCGCGGGTCGATTTCCACGGCCATGCGCAGGGCGCGTCCGAAGGCCTTGAACACGGTCTCGGCGATATGATGGGCGTTTTTGCCGCGCAAATTATCGATGTGCAGGGTCACCATGGCGTGGTTGACCAAGCCCTGGAAAAATTCGTGCATGAGATCGACGTCGAATTCACCGATGCGCGCGCGCGTAAAGGCGATATTATAATCCAAACCGGGGCGGCCGGAAAAATCGATTACCACGCGCGACAACGCCTCGTCGAGCGGCACGTAGGCGTGACCGTAGCGGCGGATGCTTTTCTTGTCGCCCACGGCCTGCGCCAGCGCCTGGCCGAGGGTGATGCCGATGTCTTCCACGGTGTGATGGGCGTCGATGTGCAAGTCGCCGTCGGCCCGCACGTCGAGGTCGATGAGACCGTGGCGCGCGACCTGGTCGAGCATGTGTTCGAGGAACGGAATGCCGGTTTGAAAGTGCGAGTGGCCGCTGCCGTCGAGATTGATGCTGACCTCGATGCGGGTTTCGAGCGTGTCACGCTTGACGGTGGCTGTGCGCCGGGGTATGGAAGACTTAGTCATGGTTATATATATAGCCTACACATATATATAGCCTACACGGCCTGCGCCAGCGCGTCCAGAAAGGCGCGATTTTCCTCGGGTGTCCCCACGGTCACGCGTAGGCAATCGTGCAGCGCGGCGTTGGCGCCGTGCAGGTTTTTAATAAGCACGCCGCGCGCCTTCAGCGCCGCGAAGATTTCGTCCGCCCGCCCGCGCGGGACGCGGAACAGGATAAAGTTGGCGCAACTGGGATAGACCGTGAGCGCCGCATAGCCGCGCAGCGCCGCCGTCAGGCGTTCGCGCTCGCGGCGGATGTCCTGCGCCTGGGCGTCGAGTACGTCTTGGTGGGTGAGCGCGAAGTCCGCGCTGAGTTGCGTGAGCACGTTGACATTATAAGGCAAACGGGTCTTGTCGATCTCGGTCAGCCACGCCGGAGCGCCGATCAACAGGCCCAGCCGCAGTCCGGCCAGGCCCATTTTCGAGAGCGTGCGCAGGATGAGCACGTTCGGATAACGCGCCAGTTCATTCAGGAAACTGCGCCCTGCGAACACATGATACGCCTCGTCGAGGACCACCAAGCCGGGGCTCGCCTCGATCACGGCGCGCACGGCTTCGGCGTCGAACAGATTGCCGGTGGGATTATTCGGATAGGAAATAAACGTCAGCGCCGGCTGGTGCCGGGTGATGGCCGCGAGCATGGCGGACGTGTCCAGGTTGAAATCGGTGGTCAGCGGCACGCCCGCGTAGGCCATGCCGGTGACGATGGCGGTGAGGCGGTACATGGCGAAGCTCGGTTCCGGACTCAGCACCACGCGGCCCGGCGCCGTCACCGCAAGCATCAGCATCTGAATGAGTTCATCTGAACCATTGCCAAGCAGCACGGCGCAGTCGGCAGGGATATTCATGCTCGTGCGCAGGCGCTCCTTGAGCGCGGGCGCGGCGGGGTCGGGGTAGCGGTTCAGTCGCGCCGCGCGCAAGCGCGCCAGCCACGCATCGACCAGCGCCGGCGGCCAGCCGTAGGGATTCTCCATGGCGTCGAGCTTGACCAGCCCGGCCGCGTCCGGCACGTGGTAGGCGGACAATGCGCGCACCTCGTGACGGATGAGCCGAGCAACCAAGTCGTCGATAGTGGTTTTCATAACGAAGAGAAAAGATACAAGTGAAAAGAGAAAAGTGATGAAACCAATTTAGGCTTCTCCTCTCCTCTCTTTTCTCTTTTCTCCTTTCTCTGCCTTTATTCTGAATTCCGCCGAACGCGCGTGCGCGGTCAAGCCTTCACCGCGCGCCAGTGTCGCGGCGGTGTCGGCGAGGCGCGCGGCGCTGTGCGCAGAGCACATAATAAGGCTGCTGCGCTTTTGGAAGTCGTACACGCCCAGCGGCGAACTGAAACGCGCGGTGCGCGAGGTCGGCAGCACGTGGTTGGGGCCGGCGCAATAATCGCCGATGGCCTCCGGCGTGTAGCGCCCCAAAAAGATGGCGCCGGCGTGGCGGATACGCGCGGCCAATTCCTGCGGATTTTCCACCGACAATTCCAAGTGCTCCGGGGCGATAAAATTCGCGATCTCGACGGCTTCATCGAGGTTGCGCACCTGGATAAGCGCGGCGCGCGCGGCTAGCGAGGCTTTGATAATGTGCGCGCGCTCCATGCCGGGCAGCAGGCGGGTGATGCTGGCGGCCACGGCATCGAGAAACGCGCCGTCGGGGCTGACCAAGATCGCCTGGGCCTGCTCGTCGTGCTCGGCCTGCGAGAATAAGTCCATGGCGATCCAGTCCGCATCGGTTTTGCCGTCGCACAGCACCAGTATTTCGGAGGGTCCGGCGATCATGTCGATGCCCACCGTGCCGAACACCATACGCTTGGCCTGTGCCACGTAGACATTGCCGGGGCCGACGATTTTATCCACGCGTGGAATAGTCTCGGTGCCGTAGGCGAGCGCCGCGATGGCCTGCGCGCCGCCTACGGTGAACACGCGGTCCACGCCAGAGATGTTTGCCGCGGCCAGCACCAGTTCGTTGAGCACACCGTCGGGCGTGGGCACGGTCATGATGAGTTCGGGCACGCCCGCGACCTTGGCGGGGATGGTGTTCATCAGCACCGAGGACGGGTAGGCGGCCTTGCCGCCCGGCACGTACAGGCCGACGCGATCCAGCGCGGTGACTTGCTGGCCGAGCAGCGTGCCATCGGCGTCGGTGTACGACCACGACGCGGCCTTCTGGTGCGCGTGATAATCGCGGATGCGCGCGGCGGCGTTTTCCAGCGCTGCGCGCTGCGCGGAGGGAAGATTCCGCAAAGCAGTTTGCAAACGCGCGGCGGGGATTTCCAGGTCGGCCATCGACGCGACGCGCAAGCGGTCGAAGCGGTTACTGTAGTCGATCAGCGCGGCGTCGCCGCGCGCGCGCACCTCGCGCAGAATGTCGCACACGGCGCGCGTGACGGCCTCGTCGGCGACTTCCTCGAAGGCCAGCAATTTTTCCAGTTGCGGCTGGAAGTCTTTGGCGGTAGTGGTTAAGCGTTGCATGGTAGGGTAATGGGTGATGGGTAATGGGTAAACAGTGATGGGTTTTGCTCATCACCCATCACTGTTTACCCATTACCGTTTTATCATTACCGCTTTATCGCTTTCTCCATCAACTCGATAAACGACTTGACTTTTTGATGCTTCATTTTCATCGCCGCCTTGTTGATAATCAAGCGCGAGCTGACGTCGGCGATGTGTTCCAAAGGCTCCAGGCCGTTGGCTTTCAGGGTTTTGCCGGTGTCCACCAAATCCACGATGCGGTCGGCGAGGCCCACCAGCGGCGCGAGTTCCATGGAGCCGTACAGTTTGATGACTTCCACTTGCACGCCTTGCGCGGCGAAGTAGCGGCGCGTGGTGGCGACGTATTTGGTAGCGACGCGCAGGCGCGTGCCGGCGGAGCCGGCGCCGCGCCGTCCGGCGACCATCAGCCGGCAGCGCGCGATGCCGAGGTCGAGCGGCTCGTACAGGCCGTCGCTGTCGTATTCGAGCAACACGTCCTTGCCCGCCACGCCGATGTCGGCGGCGCCGTATTCCACGTAGGTCGGCACGTCGGCGGCGCGGATGATGACCAGTTTGATATCGTCGTGGTTGGTGTCGAGGATGAGCTTGCGGCTGCGCTGCGGGTCATCCTTAGGCGTGATGCCGGCGTGCGCGAGCAACGGCAGCGCCTCGTCGAAGATGCGGCCTTTGGATAAGGCGATCGTTAATGAATCGTTTGCCATTACAGTTCTATTTAATAAAGGGAAAAGGGCAAAGATACAAGGGCAAAGAGAAAGACAGGTGTAGATTCTTTGCCCTTTTCCCTTTGCCCTTGTCCCTGTTTTAAGGCACCCGCTGGATGCGTGCGCCGAGTTGCGCCAGTTTTTCCTCGATACATTCGTAGCCGCGGTCGATGTGATAAATGCGGTCGACCACGGTGTTGCCTTCGGCCACTAAACCAGCCAGCACCAGGCTCGCCGAGGCGCGCAGGTCGGTGGCCATCACCGGCGCGCCGGTGAGTTTTTCCACGCCGTTGCTGATCGCGGTGTTGCCTTGCAGAGTGACGTCCGCGCCCATGCGCCGCAGTTCGTGCACGTGCATGAAGCGGTTCTCGAACACCGTTTCGGAAATGGTGCCGACGCCCGCGCCGATGATGTTGAGCGCGGTGAACTGCGCCTGCATGTCGGTGGGGAAAGCGGGATAGGGCGCGGTCAGCACGTTCACCGCGCTGGGTCGCCGTCCTTCCATGTCGAG
The DNA here is from genome assembly GCA_040756035.1 of Pseudomonadota bacterium. Classification (GTDB taxonomy): domain Bacteria; phylum Pseudomonadota; class Gammaproteobacteria; order SURF-13; family SURF-13; genus JBFLZV01. Next base: position 2,924 of record JBFLZV010000059.1, on the reverse strand, counting down.
CATGATCCAGTCGTCACCGGTGTCGATTTCCGCGCCGGCTTCGCGCAATTTCACCAGCACCGCCTCGAGCAATTGCGGGCGCGTGTCCTTGAGTTTCACGCGCCCGCCGGTGATGGCCGCGCCCACCAGATAGGTGCCGGTCTCGATGCGATCCGGCAGCACGCTGTAGCGTGTGCCGTGCAGGCGCTCCACGCCTTCGATGGTGATGACGTCGGTGCCCGCGCCGCTGATCTTGGCGCCCATGCTGATCAGGCAGTTGGCGAGATCGACCACCTCCGGCTCGCGCGCGGCGTTTTCGATGACGGTCGTGCCCTCCGCGAGCGTGGCGGCCATCATCAAGTTTTCCGTGCCGGTGACGGTGACCAAGTCCATGACCAGGTGCACGCCCTTCAAGCGCTTGGCGGTGGCGCGGATATATCCACCCTCCACGCGGATGTCGGCGCCCATGGCGCGCAGGCCGTTGATGTGCAGATTCACCGGGCGTGAGCCGATGGCGCAACCGCCCGGCAGCGAGACGTCGGCCTTGCCGTGGCGGGCCAGCAACGGGCCCAGCACCAGGATCGATGCGCGCATGGTCTTGACCAGCTCGTAGGGCGCGTAGAGTTCGCGGATGGTGCTGGCATCCACCTCGATGTTGAGGCGCTCGTCCACCATCAGGTGCACGCCCATGCGTCCCAGCAGCTCCATGGTGGTGGTGATGTCGTGCAGATGCGGCACATTGCACACCGTCACTGGCTCATCGGCCAGCAGCGTCGCGGCCAAGATCGGCAGCGCCGCGTTTTTTGCGCCGGAGATGCGTATCTCGCCGTGCAGCGGCACGCCGCCGTTTATGATTAATTTGTCCATTCAAATGCAGATACAAGAGAAAAGAGACAAGAGAAAAGTAAGCACATTTTTAAGCCCCTTTTCTCTGATTAAGTTTGTTGCGCCGTCAGCCATTCCGCGTTGGTCAGGGTGCGCAGCGACAGCGCGTGGATGGCGGATTGCATGCTGTCGCCCAGCGTTGCATAGACCATGCGGTGCCGCGCCACCATGGTTTTGCCTTCGAAGGCGTCGCTTACCACTGTAGCCTCGAAATGGCTGCCGTCCTCGCCCGTCACCCGCGCTTGGCTGGCCGGCAGGCCGGATTCGATCATGCGTTTAATGGTTGCAGCGTCCATAACAGTCCCTCGATACTAACGGCGAATCTTATAACCTCTACTCAGCAACGCCAGGCACAGCGCGGCGATGCACAGCAAAAATCCCGCCGCCACGGCCACGCTCAGCCAGGGCGATACGTCGGAAACGCCGAAAAAGCCGTAGCGGAAACCGTCTATCATATAAAAAAACGGGTTAAAGCGCGAAATTTCCTGCCATATTCCGGGCAGCGAGTGGATGGAGTAGAACACCCCGGACAGGAACGACAGGGGCAGGATCACGAAATTTTGGAACGCGGCGAGCTGCTCGAAGTGGTCCGCCCACAGCGCCGCAATCAGGCCCATGCTGCCCAGCGCGGCGCTGGCCAGCAGGGTGAACAGCGCGATGACGGCGAAATTAGACAGCGGCAGGTCGGCGAATCCGTACACCGCCGCGTAAATGCCCAGGCCCACCAATGTCCCGCGCATGACGGCGGCGCCTACGAACGCCAGATAAATTTCCAGGCTGGACAACGGTGCGAGCAGCACGAACACTAAGCTGCCGTTGACCTTGGACTGGATCAGGCTCGACGAGCTGTTGGCGAAGGCGTTTTGGATAACGCTCATCATGATCAGGCCGGGGATCAGAAATGCCATGTAGGAAACACCCGGAAAAACTTGCACATGTTCTTCCAGGACGTGCTTGAACACCAGCAGATACAGCAGCGCCGTGACGATGGGCGTGAATAAAGTCTGCACGGTCACGCGCAGAAAGCGCCACGTTTCCTTGGCGAATAATACCACCATGCCGCGCCAGTTGCTCAACACGGATGCTGTTCCACGGGCGGGCGCGACGAGGTGAGTTCCAGGAACACGTCCTCCAGTCTCGGTTCGAAGCTGTGTAAGTCGAGCAGCGTATAGCCCGCCGCGCGCAGCGCGTCGAGCACGCCGCCGATCTGATCGTCCAAGCGGTGCAGGCGCAGCGTGATTTGATCACCATTGCGCGCGCTGACCAGTCGCTCCACTGCCGGCGGCAGCGGTGCGTCACCGCCGGCCAGCCGCAATAAAAACAGCCGGTAAGGATGGCGCGCCAGCAGCGCCGCCTTGCTGTCCAGCGCCGCGAGCTTGCCGCGGTCGAGGATGGCGATGCGGTCGCATAGCGCTTCGGCCTCTTCCAGATAATGCGTGGTGAGCACGATGGTATGGCCCTCGTGGTGCAGGCGGCGCGTGAATTCCCACAGCGACTGGCGCAGTTCGGTGTCCACGCCGGCGCTGGGCTCATCCAGCACCACCACCTGCGGTTTGTGCACCAGCGCCTGGGCGATGAGCACGCGGCGCTTCATGCCGCCGGAGAGTTTCTGCATGTTGGTGTGCGTCTGCGCGGACAGGCCGAGCGTGTCGATCAGCTCGTCGATCCACGCGTCATTGCGCGTCATGCCGAAATAGCCGGATTGCAGGCGCAGCATTTCGCGCACCGTGAAAAAGCCGTCGTACACCAGTTCCTGCGGCACCACGCCGAGCAAGCTGCGCGCTTGACGGTAACCGCGCACCACGTCGTGGCCGAGAATGCACACGCGGCCTTGCGCGGCACGCACCAGTCCCGCCATGATGTTGATCAACGTGGACTTGCCGGCGCCGTTGGGACCGAGCAGTCCGAAGAACTCGCCGCGCGCGATGCAAAAGTCCACGTCGCGCAGGGCCTGCACGGCGCCGTAGTGCTTATGAACGTGTTCGATGCTGACGGCGGGGGGCATAATCATAATTGTAGGGTGGGCACGGTTTTCGTGCCCACCATTCGCGTGGGCACGA
>JBFLZV010000058.1:0-10480 GCA_040756035.1 Pseudomonadota bacterium | reverse complement strand
TCTTCTAAGGGGGCAGGACGCGGCGGGGTAGAGTAAACAGACTGTTTGCTCAGGGGTCATGCAAGTTGGGTTGTGTTAAATGACCCCTGAGCAAGTCGTACAAGGCGGCGTCGGAGTCGGCCATGCGCAGTTGCTCGCGCAGTTGTTTGTCGCTGAACATGCGCGCCAGCGTGGCCAGTATCTCCAGATGCTCATCAGTGGATTTTTCCGGCACGATCAGCGCGAACACCAGATCGACCGGCTGCTTGTCGCCTGCATCGTAATCGATGCCGGTTTGCAAGTGGACAAAGGCGCCGAGCGGGCGCGTGCTGTTTTTCAGCCTGCCATGCGGCAGCGCCACGCCGCGCCCGAGACCTGTGCCGCCCAGTTTTTCGCGCGCGATCAGGCTTTCGAATACATCCTTTTCGGAAAGTTGCGGCTGGTCGGCGACGAGCATTTTGCTGAGCAGTTCGAGCACGCGCTTACGGCTGTTGAGCCGCACGCCGTGCGCGACGCGCTGCGGGCTAATCAAATCGGCGATGTTCATGCAGGGGTTGAAAAAGCATCCAATGCTGGGTTGAAGTATGGCAGGCACGGCGTTAATCGTGTTTTTGAGTTTTCAACGCACCGTTGGCGCGGTGGTGATCGGTGAGCTTTTCTTTGTGCCTGGTGATTTGCCGGTCCAGTTTATCGCTGAGGGCGTCGATGGCGGCGTACAGGTCCGTGTCCTCGGCGTCGGCGAACAGCGTCGCACCGTTGATATGAATGGTGGCCTCGGCCTTTTGGCGCAGCTTCTCCACGCTCAGCGTCACGCGTACGTCGGTGACTTGGTCGAAGTGGCGCTCCAAGCGGTCGATCTTGCTTACTACGTAAGCGCGCAGCGCGGGTGTGATATCGACGTGATGACCGCTGACATTGATTTGCATACAGCTCTCCTTAGGGCTTTAGACAAGTCGTTTACGTTCGTTGGAAGGGGGGATGGCCATGGATTCGCGGTATTTGGCGACGGTGCGGCGCGCGACGTTGATGCCTTGCTTTAATAATATGCTGGCGATCTTGCTGTCACTCAACGGCTTTACCGGCTCTTCGCCGGATACCAGCTTCTTGATCAGCGCGCGGATCGCGGTGGCCGAGCATTCTCCGCCGACGGTGGTGTTGACATGGCTGGAGAAGAAATATTTCAATTCGAAAATGCCGCGCGGGGTGTGCATGTACTTTTGCGTGGTGACGCGCGAGATGGTGGATTCGTGCATGCCGACGGCTTCCGCCACGTCGTGCAGCACCATGGCCTTCATGGCCTCCTCGCCCTGTTCGAGGAAGTCACATTGCCGTTCGACGATGCACTTGGCCACTTTCAGCAGGGTGTCGTTGCGGCTTTTCAGGCTTTTGATGAACCAGCGCGCCTCTTGCAGATGGTTTTTCAGATAACTGTTGTCGGTGCTGTTGTCGGCGCGCCGGATCAGGCTGGCATAGTGCGCATTGATGCGCACGCGCGGCGCGGCTTCCGGATTGAGTTCCACCAGCCACTTGCCGCGCGACTTGCGCACGTACACGTCGGGAATGATGTACTGCGGGCGCGAGTCGGTGATTTGCCCGCCGGGACGCGGGTTCAGCGTTTGAATCAAGCTCACCACGCTGCGCAGATCGTCTTCGGACAGCTTCATGTGGCGCATCAGCTGCGCATAATCACGGCTCCCGAGCATATCCAAGTACTCGCCGACCAGGCGCTTGGCCTCCGCCAGCCACGGCGTGTCGGCGGCGTACTGTTGCAGTTGGATCAGCAGGCATTCGCGTAGATCGCGCGCCGCCACGCCCACCGGATCGAAATGCTGGATGCGGTGCAGCACGGCTTCGACCTCGTCGAGCTTGAGGTCGTAGCCGTCTTCCGTGCGCAGGCTTGCCAGAATGTCTTCCAGAGATTCGCTGAGATAGCCGTCGTCGTGGATCGCGTCGATGATCGCCATGGCGACCACGCGGTCGGTGTCGCTGAACGGCGTAAGGCGCATCTGCCACAGCAAGTGTTCGCGCAAGCTCTCGCCGGCGCTGTTTTGAACTTCGTATTCGTGCGTGGAGGAATCGGACTGCGGAGCGGCGGAGGGGGCGTCGTAGGGGTCTTCCCACATGCCGTCCGAGGAGAAATCTTCGGGCGCTTCCAGGGTGGCGGTGGCGCCGTCGAGATCGGCGCCGGAAGCACTCTCCGTCTCGGTGGCCGGGGCGCTTTCATAGTTCGGCGCGCTCAGTTCGCCGATGCCGGCGTTGGCTTGCGCGCCATCCTCGTCCGCCAGTTCCAGCATCAGGTTGGATTCCAGCGCCTGCTGCACCTCCAACTGCAACTCGGTGGCGGACAATTGCAAGAGGCGTATTGCCTGCTGCAATTGCGGCGTCATCGTTAAATGCTGGCCGAGCCGAAGTTGAATCGACTGTTTCATATGTTACCGTGCATCTAAAGGTAATCCAATGCCGCGGCTTTTGGGTGATGGCTTACAAGGCGCCCGCCTTGGGTGGGCGAGGGGTCGAAAACCGCGGCTTGTGTATTTTAACGCAATTCGAGCCGCTAAGGCAGGGAGTTGGCGCGGCGATTGCCAATTTTTGCAAGCCGCTTGACAACTGCGTTCAAGCTCTGTCAATTTTTTAAAGCTGGAAATGCTCGCCCAGATATACTTCCTTCACCTGTTGATCTCGCAGGATTTCCTCGGGCGCGCCCTCGGCGATCACCGAGCCTTCGTTCATGATGTAGGCGCGCGAACAAATGCCCAGCGTCTCGCGTACTTTATGATCGGTGATCAGCACGCCGATGCCGCGCTCGCGCAAGTGGTTGATGATGGCTTGAATATCCAGCACCGAGATCGGGTCCACGCCGGCGAACGGCTCGTCGAGCAGGATAAAGCGCGGCTCGGCGGCCAGCGCGCGCGCGATTTCCACGCGCCGCCGCTCACCGCCCGACAGGCTGATGCCTAAACTATTGCGCAGATGGCCGATGTGAAATTCGTACAATAAATCGTCCAATATTTTACGTTGCCGCGCGGGGCTGAGCTGCGGGCGGGTTTGTAAAATGGCGAGGATGTTATCGGCCACCGACAGCTTGCGGAACACCGACGGCTCCTGCGGCAGGTAGCCTATCCCCAGGCGCGCGCGCGCGTGCATGGGATAGTGGGTGATATCGTGCTCGTCGAGCGTGATGGCGCCCTGGGCGCCGGCGACCAGGCCGACGATCATGTAAAAACAGGTGGTCTTGCCCGCGCCGTTGGGGCCCAGCAGTCCGACCACTTCGCCGCTGTGCAGGTGCAGGGAAACGTCCTTGACCACCGTGCGCGTACGGTAGCTCTTGGCGAGATGGGTTGCGGCTAACCGGCTCATGAGCGTAGTTACAAAGCTGAATTTTACGGCTTGGCGGGGGTGTTTTTCGGTTTGGGCGGGATGATGACCTGCACGCGCTCCTTGCCGGAGGGCGCCTTGCGCGCGTTCACCACGTCGCGTTTAATATCGTAGTCGATGCGGTTGCCGCTGAATTCGTTTTTTTCCTGCCATAAGTGCGCGCCTTCCAGCAGAATCAATTTTTCGGTGTCGGCGTAGTATTCCATGCGCTGCGACTTGGCGCGGATGTCATCGTCCTTGTTATCGGGGCGTTGCTTGTAGCGCGCCGGGTTGCCTTCCGCCACGGCCTTTTGCACCACGCGATCGGGGCTGTAGACGGTGACCACGTCGGCGTCCAGGCGCATGCTGCCCTGGGTCATGATGACGTTGCCCTTGTAAATACTTATCCCTTGCCTGTCGTCGATATCGACGCTGTCCGCCTCGATGTTGATGGGCTGATCCTTGTCGGTGGACAACGCCGCGCCCGGCAGCGGGTGCAGCAGGCACAAAACCAGCAACAGCGGCTTAGCGTTTTTTATTAGGCTTGGCTCTAGGGGCATAGCTTCCTCGTACTTGCGAGAGTAATTGCAACCGACCGTCTTTCAGATAAGCCTTCATGCCGACGCCCTTGGTGACGCCGGTTTTGCTGCGTATGGTCACCGGCTGATCGGTCTCCGCGTATTCCTCGTCGGCCAGCACGCGCAGCTCGCGCGTGGTGAGGCGCACCACGCGCAGCGGCGGCGCGTCGGGATTTTCGATGAGCACGTCGCCGCGCAGCAGAATAAACTTATGATCCGCCGCCATCCAGCCGCGCTCGGCATGGATGTGCCACGGCGCGCTGCCGTCGCTGCGATACACGGTAATGTGCGGCTGGGTGAACTCGGTGGTCATGTCGTCAGGATAATGCGCCATGTAAGCGGCCTGCAAGCGGTGCTCGGGCTTGCCGGTCACGCCCATCGCGGTGACCGTGAAATCCTCCATCGTATAATCGGGATCATGGCTGATGCGCACAGCGGGCGGCGCGAAATCGTCGAGCGTGCGCAGCCATTGGCTCAGTGCCGCAAGCGCCAGCAGCACGGACAAAATCGCCAGCGTACGCCTGTCGAATAATTTCCGCGAGTTCCTAAAAAAATCGCCTTTAAGTTCCATGCCGCGCCGCCCGCGCGCATCCCAATCTAGGAAAGATAATGCTGCAACTGCGCCTCCAACACCCCCTGCGCCTCCATGATCAGCTCGCACACGTCGCGCGCCGCGCCGCGCCCGCCCGGATTAGGCGTTTGCCAATGGGCGTGCTGACGCACCAGCGGGTGCGCGTCCTGCACGGCGATGGCCAATCCCACGCGGCGCATGATCGGCAAGTCCACCACGTCGTCGCCGACGTAGGCCACTTGATCGGGCGGCAGGCCGAGTTTGGCGAGCAGCGCCTCGAAGGCGGGCAGCTTTTCCAGTTGGCCTTGAAAAACGTGTTCGATGCCCAGGTTCGCCATGCGATGCCGCACCACGCCGGAGGTGCGGCCGGTGATCACCGCTATGGTGACCTTGCCGTGCTGCATGAGCATTTTCATGCCGTGGCCGTCGCGCGAGTTGAACGCCTTGTATTCCTCGCCGTCGTCGCCGAAGAATAGACTGCCGTCGGTCAGCACGCCGTCCACGTCGAACACGACCAGCTTAATGTGCGCGGCTTTGTCGAGGATGTCCTGCATAAAGGCTCAGAGAAAAGATACAAGAGAAAAGGGGGTGAAGAAGGTAGAGTCTTTTCTCTTTTCTCTTGTATCTTTTCTCTCTCGATAAATCATACGACGCCCGCCCGCAGCAGATCGTGCATGTTGAGCGCACCGACCAATGTGCCACCTTCATCGACCACCGGCAGCGCGTTGATCTTGTGTTTTTGCATCAGCGCGAGCGCCTCGGCGGCGAGTGTATCCGGGCTGGTGGTTTTGCAGCGGCGTGTCATGATGTCGGCGATGGGCGTGGTGTGCACGTCGATGGCGCCGTCCAGCGTGCGGCGCAGGTCGCCGTCGGTGAAAATGCCGAGCACGCGCTGTTCGGTGTCGACGATGGTGGTCATGCCCAGGCCCTTCTTGGTCATCTCCACCAGCGCCTCGCTGAGCAGCGCGCTTTCACCTACCCGCGGAATCTCCGCGCCGGTGTGCATGATGTCGCCGATCAACAGCAAGCGCCGGCCCAGGCGGCCGCCGGGATGGGCGCGCGCGAAATCTTCGGCGGTGAAGCCGCGTGCTTCCAATAGCGCGATGGCCAGCGCATCGCCCATGGCCAGCGTGGCGGTGGTGCTGGAGGTGGGCGCGAGGCCGAGCGGACACGCCTCTTCGGCTACGCTCACGTCGATGCTGACACTGGCGAACCGCGCCAATGTGGACTGCGGATTGCCGGTGAGCGCGATGAGCGGCACGCCGAGGCGCTTGATGAGCGGCAGCAGCGTGAGGAGTTCCTCGGTCTCGCCGGAGTTGGACAGCGCGATCACCACGTCCTGACCGGTAATCATGCCCAGATCGCCGTGGCTGGCCTCGCCGGGGTGCACGAAAAACGCCGGGCTGCCGGTGCTGGCCAGTGTGGCGGCGATCTTGCCGCCGATGTGTCCGGACTTGCCCATGCCCAGTACCACGATGCGGCCCGCGCAATCCAATAGAATCTTGCAGGCGCGCATAAACTCCGCGCCGATGCGCTCCGCCAGCGCCGCGACCGCCCGCGCCTCGGTGGTCAGGACGCGTTGCGCGAGCTTTTGCAAGGCGGCGTCGGACAGTGCGGCGCGCTTAATGGTTTTTAGCTGTGATTTCTGTGCTTGGCTCATGGGCGCATAGTGTAACGGAAAACGCGCTGGATCAACAAAATTCGCAGCGTAGAGTAGAATAGCTCGTCGTCCGGGCGGCGGACAAAAATATAGATATTCTTGTCACTTGTAACTGCCTTTCCATGAACCATTGGCTAATGAAATCCGAGCCCGACGTGTTCGGCATCGAGCATCTGAAACAAAGGCCGCGGCGCACCGAGCACTGGGACGGGGTGCGCAACTACCAAGCGCGTAACATGCTGCGCGACGCCATGCAGCCCGGTGACCAGGCGTTTTTCTACCATTCCAATTGCGCGACGCCGGGTATCGTCGGCATTATCGAGATCGTGAGCAAGGGCTATCCCGATCACACCGCCTTCGACCCTCGCAGTCCGCATTACGATCCGAAAAGCGACCCACAGCGTCCCGCCTGGTACATGGTCGACGTACGCTACCTGCGCTCATTGAAGCGCGTCATCACGCTCGCCGAACTCAAGCAACACAAGGCGCTGCGCAACATGCCGCTGCTGCGGCGCGGCAACCGTCTCTCCATCATGCCGGTGACGCCCGATGAGTGGCGCTACATCCTCGCCCTGGAATAGCCGTTAAGGAATCTCTGATTTATTCAGAGATCCCTGCTCTACAGGGATGTAGCGCCATTTTTCAAATACGTAAGTGCTTGAAAAATGAAGAAAAGCAAAAATCGCATTTTTGCTTTTTGCCGGGCAGGAAGCCCTAATGCCGCGGGCGCAGGGATGCGCAGGAGCGGCCGTCTCTGATAATTCCTGGATGGAATTATTCAGAGCTTCCTTAAAAAAATTCGCCGCGGCGATGGTTCCTGCGTTTCGGTATCAACATCAGCAGCAGGCCGATGATGATGAGCGCCGCGCCCCCCGCCAGATACACGCGCGGCATCCGCGCCATGTCGCCCCACAGCATTTGCATGTGCTCGAAAAAATGCAGGATCGACGACTGTAGCAGGAAGAACGAATCAGAGAGATGCAGCCCCAGATAAGCGAGGGCGATACCAAGAATCAGCAGGGCTAGTCCAATCATTGTTGTAGGCGACATAGGACCCTTCTCCAGCGTTAGCGGGCAAGTTCACGCTGTATAAAGGAATTTGCGTAAATTAGCAACAATTTTGGCCTTTTTAGAGCCAAAAGATTGCAAACAGGCTGAGGTTACAGCGCCTCGGATGCGAAATCCGCCAAACGCGAGCGCTCGCCGCGCAGCAGCGTGACGTGGCCGCTGTGCGCCCAGCCCTTGAAGCGGTCCACGACGTAGGTCAGGCCGGAGGTGGTCTCGGTGAGGTAGGGGGTGTCGATCTGCGCCACGTTGCCCAGGCACACCAGCTTGGTGCCCGGCCCGGCACGGGTGATGAGCGTCTTCATCTGCTTGGAGGTGAGATTTTGCGCCTCGTCGATGATCACGAATTTGTTGAGAAACGTGCGCCCGCGCATGAAATTCAAGGAACGGATTTTAATACGGTTGCGCAGCAAATCGTTGGTGGCGGCGCGCGCCCAGTCGCCGCCGACGTTGGATTTGGTGAGCACCTCCAGGTTGTCCATGAGCGCGCCCATCCACGGCGTCATTTTTTCCTCTTCGGTGCCCGGCAAAAATCCGATGTCCTCGCCTACCGGCACGGTCACGCGCGTCATGATGATTTCGCTGTAGCGCCGCTCCTCCAAGGTCAGCACCAGTGCCGCCGCCAGCGTGAGCAGGGTCTTGCCGGTGCCGGCGATGCCCAGCAGCGTGACGAAGTCGATGTCCGGGTCCATGAGCAGATTGAGCGCGAAATTCTGCTCGCGGTTCAGCGCATTGATGCCCCACACCGTATGGCGCGGCGTGCGGTAATCGGTGATCAATTCAATGGTGGCGCCGTCGTCCCCGATGTCGCGCACCGTGGTCTCGAATTGATCCTGGCCGGCGCTGAATAAAAATTGATTGACGTACCAGTTTTGCACGTCCGGCCCGGAAATTTTATAGAAAGTGCGTCCCGATTCTTGCCACGATTCCATGTTCTTGCTGTGCGTGTTCCAAAAATCCGCGGGCAATTCGTTATAGCCGCGGTACAGCAGGTTGACGTCATCGAGGACTTGGTCGTTGTAATAGTCCTCGGCGTGTATGCCCAGCACCGCCGCCTTGATGCGCAGGTTGATGTCCTTGGAAACCAGGATCACCGTGGTGTCGGCGTGCTCCTTTTGCAGCGCCAGCGCCGTGCCGAGAATATTATTATCCGGCTTATTGCCGGGCAGCGCGTCGTACAGCACCGTGGGCAGCGTGCGCGTCTGGAAAAACAAGCGCCCGTGACTGACATCGGCGCCGGAGGGATTATTCGGAGCGGGCAGCGTGAGCCCCCGGTCGATCTCCTCCTTGCTGGCGTTGCACATCAGCTCGTCGAGGAAGCGGCTCGCCTGGCGCACGTTGCGCGCCACCTCGGTCATGCCCTTCTTGCTGTTGTCCAACTCCTCCAGCACCACCATGGGCAGATACACGTCGTGCTCGTGAAAGCGGAAAATCGCGCTCGGGTCGTGCATCAACACGTTAGTGTCGAGCACGAACAGACGCTTGCCGGTGATTTCCTTTCTGGCCATGATTCTATAAGGCTTTTACCGCCTTCAACACCTCGTTCACGTGCCCATCCACCTTCACCTTGCGCCATTCCGCGCGCAGCACGCCGTGCGTGTCGATCAAAAACGTGCTGCGCTCCACGCCCAGCACTTCCTTGCCGTACATGTTTTTGAGCTTGATTACGTCGAATAGTTTGCACACCTTTTCATCCGCGTCGGACAGCAGGTCGATCTTATAACCCTGCTTTTCCTTGAACGATTCATGCGACGCCATGCTGTCGCGCGACACGCCGAGCACCACCGTGTTGAGCGCCGCGAATTTGCTTTGTTGCGCGCTGAAGTCCCGCCCTTCCAATGTGCAGCCGGGCGTATTGTCCTTGGGGTAAAAATACAACACCACGTTCTTGCCGCGCAGATCGGAAAGCTTAACGGTTTTCCCGCCCGTGGCGGGCAACGAAAAATCCGGCACCGGTTTGCCGACACTAATCTTGCTCATCACTATACCTCGGCTGCTAGCGCTTCAACGGCTCCAATACCCCATCCAAATTCAACTCATCACAAAAATCCATGAACTGCTCGCGCAGGCTGGAAATATGAATAGCGGTGGGGATATTCACCGTCAAGCTCAGCGAGAACAGCGGCGTGCTGGAATACGGCATGGTGTAACAACTGGTGTAGAGATCGGCGACGGGAATGTTCCGGCTCGAAAAAAACTCCGCCACCCGGTACACAATCCCCGGCTGCTCGACGGTCGCAATCTCGGCCACGTAAGGCAACAAATCCGTCAACGCCGCGCGCGGCTCGGTGCGCTTGGCGATGATCGCCAAGCCGAGCTTGGCCTGTAGGTCGGGCAGCGCGTCTTCCAGTTTGGCGATGGCGCTCCAGTTGCCGGAAATCATCAGGATGGCGGAAAATTCGCCACCCAGCACAGTCATGCGGCTGTCGAGTACGACGCCGCCGCTGTCCAGGATGACCTTGGACAAGTCACTGAGGATGCCGGGCCGGTCCTTGCCGAGCGCACATAGGGCGAAATGGACTTTCATGATTCGTAAGCCGAATCATACGTGTTTTTCGCGCGGCGTAAAACGTCTAATTTTACCGGGGTGCTTTGGGGAAATAAAAAAGCCCCTCCGGAGAGGGGCTTTGTTGTGGCGGGTTAGGGTGATCATCGCGAACCCCAACGTTAGTTGCCATGCATCGTTGGGGGTTCATTTCATTCACCCAACCTACGGACTATGGACGGTGTTAGAATTGTGATTAGAAGACGCTTCGCTCCCTCCGCCCTACGCTTGACTATTCGGTAACACAGGAGCCAGGCACATACCTACGGGGGGCACCATCACAATCCCAGGTAACAACACCACCCGAGAGCGTTGGAACTAGCGTGATAGCTACATCTTCTGCAGCGCCTAGTGCAGCAGCGGTGCCATTTACTGTAATTGTTCCATCAGCCGAAATGGACGATGACGTTACATAACCTGCGACCGCAGGTGCAGTTACTCCAGTGCCGGAACCTGTCAGAGTATTCTTAGTGAGTGCAAATTCACTAATAGCCGTCTTTGCCGGATTAGCAGCATTAATTAATTCAGATACTTTCGCGCGCACCGTATAGTCTTGATACGCCGGTATCGCAATCGCCGCCAGAATGCCGATAATGGCGACCACGATCATCAATTCAATAAGGGTGAAACCTTGTTGAATTTTGTTCATTGTTGTTCTCCTAAAATCAAACAGCTAAATTTTTTTGAGCTATTCCAGGCCGCCGCCTTGCGGCGGCGGCTGGCATAAC
>JBFLZV010000057.1:0-10655 GCA_040756035.1 Pseudomonadota bacterium | reverse complement strand
GCCACGTTCGACGATCTGACGAACTGCTTCGTCTTTAAATTCCGGTGAATAGCGTTGACTGCTCATGGATCTTCCTCCTATGCTCGAATTATAAGCTGGAGGTGTCCACTAGACCGGGGGAAGTCCACTTGATGTGTTCCGAGTGTCCGTTAAATCAGGGTAAGCCTACTGTGACCCCTCTTGATGCTCTTGACCCTTTTGGTGCTTGGGGGCAAATAATGTTGGGATTCGTGTTGCTCATCCCAACCTACGTGCTGCGCGCGGTGCGCGTGAAGCCGGGTAGGGTGGGCACGCCGTTTGTGCCCACGTGTCGACCGGCTTAAATTGGGATTGCATCGCGTGGGCAAACAAAAACCGTTTGCCCACCTTGTAACTTAAACGCGGCGTTTTTAAGCGCCTAAGACGTCCACGCCGGCTGTTGGCGGTAGGAGGCGGGGGCGTGGCGGGCGTCGTCGAAGGTGATGAGTTCCCAGGCGTTTTCGTCGGCGGTGAGCGCGCGCAGCAGGCGGTTGTTGAGGGCGTGGCCGGATTTGTAGCCGCTGAAGGCGCCGATCAGGCTGTGGCCGAGTAAATAAAGGTCGCCGATGGCGTCCAGCACTTTGTGTTTGACGAATTCGTCTTCGTAGCGCAGGCCGTCTTCGTTGAGGATGCGGTAGTCGTCCATGACGATGGCGTTGTCGAGGCTGCCGCCGAGGGCGAGGCCGCGGTTGCGCAGCAATTCCAGGTCGCGCATGAAGCCGAAGGTGCGGGCGCGGCTGACTTCCTTAACGAACGAGGTGGTGGAAAAATCCATGCTGGCGTCCCGGCGGCGTGCGCGGAACACGGGGTGGTCGAAATCAATGCCGAACGAGACCTTGAAGCCTTCGAAGGGATCGAAGCGCGCCCATTTGTCGTCTTCTTCCACGGTGATGCTGCGCTTGATGCGGATGAAGCGCTTGGGGGCGTTTTGGTCTTCGATGCCGGCGGATTGGATGAGGAACACGAACGGTCCGGCGCTGCCGTCCATGATCGGCACTTCCGCGGCGCTGAGATCGATGTAGGCGTTGTCGATGCCGAGGCCCGCCAGCGCGGATAGTAAATGCTCGACAGTGGAGACGCGCGCCTGGCCCTGCACCAGCGTGGTGGACAGCCGGGTGTCGCCGACGTTTTCGGGACGCGCCGGGATTTCCACCGGGGTGGGCAGATCGACGCGGCGGAACACGATGCCGGTATTCACCGCCGCCGGGCGTAAGGTGAGATAGACCTTTTCCCCCGTATGCAGGCCGACGCCCGCGGCGCGGATGACGTTTTTCAGTGTGCGTTGTTTTATCATTTTTTCCTCGACTGCGTTGACGGTTCGGCCAGTCGTCTCGCCATGGTAGCACAACCGGCCCACTCGCGCCTAGTGCAAGTGGCTGATCCGGTTATAATTCAATGTTATGCCAGCTCGCCCCGCTTCTTCAGTCCGCCTGGCGGCGCAAGAACGCCGGGATATCCAGGTAGTCCAGGCTGGCGTCCTGCGCGGGGGCGTGCCGCTCGCCGCCCGCCGCTTGGCGGATGACGGTGGGACGGTCGAGCTGGCCGTAATCGACCATGCCGCTGTTGTTGCGCTGCACCAGCTTGACCGGGCGTTCCTCCGCCTGGTAGGGCGCGCCCAGGCCGGTGGCGACCACGGTGACGCGCAATTCGTCGCGCATGTCCGGATCGAGCACCGTGCCGACTACCACCGTGGCGTTGTCCGACGCCAAGTCCTTCACGGTGTTGCCGACCTCTTCGAATTCGCCGATGGACATATCCATGCCGGCGGTGATGTTCACCAAGATGCCGCGCGCGCCGGCCAGGCTGATGTTTTCCAGCAGCGGGCTGGCGATGGCCATTTCCGCGGCCTTGCGCGCCCGGCTTTCGCCGCACGCCACGCCCGAACCCATCATGGCCATGCCCATCTCCGACATCACCGTGCGCACGTCGGCGAAGTCGACGTTGATCAGGCCGGGGCGCGTGATGAGTTCCGCGATGCCCTGCACCGCGCCGAGCAGCACGTTGTTGGCGGCCTTGAACGCTTCCAGCAGGCTGACGTTCTTGCCCAGCACCGAGAGCAGTTTCTCGTTCGGTATAGTGATTAATGAATCGACATATTGCGTCAATTCTTTAATGCCTTGTTCGGCGACTTGCAGGCGTTTGGCGCCTTCGAAGGGGAATGGCTTGGTGACCACGGCCACCGCCAAGATGCCGAGTTCGCGTGCCACTTGCGCTACCACCGGCGCCGCGCCGGTGCCGGTGCCGCCGCCCATGCCGGCGGTGATGAACACCATGTCCGCGCCTTGGATGACTTCGGTGATGCGCTCGCGGTCTTCCATGGCGGCTTGCCGGCCGACGTCCGGATTTGCGCCCGCGCCCAGTCCCTTGGTGATGGTGTTGCCCAATTGCAAGGTGGTGCGCGCCGAGGTCTTGCGCAGCGCCTGGGCGTCGGTGTTGGCGCAGATGAAATCCACGCCTTCGATGTTGGCCGCCACCATGTGTTCCACGGCGTTGCCACCCCCGCCCCCCACGCCTATGACTTTGATCACCGCGTTGGGGGTGTATGTGTCGACTAGTTCAAACATGTGTCTTCTCCTGTGTGAATCGTTAAATAATTTGTTCCTGGTAAACAGTGATGAGTAATGGGTGATGGGGTTTACTGGTTACTCATCACCGTTCACTCATTACTCATTACCGTTTCTTAAAAATTCCCTTGAAACCAACTCTTCATGCGTTCCCAGATACCTTTCATGCCGCCGCCCATCTTGCCGGCCAGGCGGCGCGTGTGGCGGTGCTGGTGGCCGAACAGCAACAGCCCGACACCGGTCGCGTAGATCGGGTTGCGCACCACGTCCACCAGACCGGCCACGTGTTGCTGCGGCATGCCCAGGCGCACCGGCATGTGGAAGATTTCCTCGGCCAGTTCCACCATGCCTTCCATCTTGGAACTGCCGCCGGTGAGCACCACGCCGGCGGCGATCAAGTCCTCGAAACCGCTGCGCCGCAGTTCCGCTTGTATGAGCGTGAGCAGTTCCTCCAGACGCGGCTCGACCACTTCCGCGAGCGTCTGACGCGCCAAGCGCCGCGCCGGGCGGTCGCCCACGCTCGGCACTTCGATGCTCTCGTCGGCGAGCGCCAGTTGCGTGAGCGCGCAGGCGTATTTGATTTTGATTTCCTCGGCGAACTGCGTGGGCGTGCGCAGCGCCACGGCGATGTCGTTGGTGACTTGATCGCCGGCGATGGGGATGACCGCGGTGTGGCGGATCGCGCCGTCGGTGAACACCGCGATGTCGGTGGTGCCGCCGCCGATGTCCACCAGGCACACGCCGAGTTCCTTTTCATCGTCGGTGAGCACCGCGTAGCTCGACGCGAGTTGCTCGAGGATGATGTCGTCCACTTCCAGTCCGCAGCGGCGCACGCACTTGACGATGTTCTGCGCGGCGCTCACCGCGCCGGTGACCATGTGCACCTTGGCCTCCAGGCGCACGCCGGACATGCCGACCGGCTCGCGGATGCCTTCCTGGTTATCGATGATGAATTCCTGCGGCAGGATGTGCAGGATTTTCTGGTCGGCGGGAATCGCCACCGCGCGCGCCGCGTCGATCACGCGCTCCACGTCGCTGGAGCTGACCTCCTTCTCCGAGATCGCCACGATGCCGTGCGAATTGAGGCTGCGGATATGCGAGCCGGCGATGCCGGCGTATACGGAATGAATCTGGCAGCCGGCCATGAGTTCGGCTTCTTCCACGGCGCGTTGAATGGACTGCACGGTGGATTCGATGTTGACCACCACGCCTTTCTTGAGGCCGCGCGACGGATGCGAACCGATGCCGATGATCTCGACGTTGCCGTCGGGCACGATCTCGCCGACGATGGCGACCACCTTGGAGGTGCCGATGTCGAGTCCGACGATCAGGTCTTTTTCTGGTTTTTTAGACATTCTGTACTTTCCTAAAAAGGCAGCACGCAAAGGCGCAAAGACGCCAAGGTGTTACCATGTCAAAGCCTTTAAGCATCATTTGCGTTCTTTGCGTCTTTGCGTGAGCACGGTTTTAACTGGCTCTAGTTAGCCACTGCTGGTTTGAATCGTACCGCCAAGCCGTTGCTATAGCGCAAATCCACGCGCGCGACGCGCGGCGCTTGCGCGGCGAGCAGGCCGTGGTACACCTGCGCGAAGCGCAGCAGGCGCGCGTAGGCGTCCGCGCGGCCCAGCATGAGTTCCATGCCGTTGTCGAGCGTGGCGCGCCAGGCGCGGCGTTCGTCCAATTCCAGGCGCGCGATGCGCAGGCCGAGCGGCGCCAGCGTTTTGGACATGGCGCGGTATTGCGCGAGCACGGCGGGCGCGGTCTCTTGCGGCCCGCGTAGTTCCGGCAGATTAGGCGGGAAGCTCGCGGCGGGCGGCGTGAAAATTTCGCCGTCGGCGTTGACCAAGCCCTGTTCGCCCCAGTTCGCCACCGGCGCTTGTTCGACGACGTTCACGCGCAAGGTGTCGGGCCATACGCGGCGCACGGTGGCGTCGCGCACCCAGGGCAGGCGCTCGGCCGCCGCGCGGATGGCCGCCACGTTCACCGTTAAAAATCCTCCATTCACCGCGCCGGTGACGGCTTGTTGCAGTTCTTGTTGGCTGACGTGCGTGAACGCGCCTTCGATGCGGACCGTCTTGAGCGGCAGGGTGTTGGGATCGCGCAGTACGGCGATGCCCCACGCAGCTAGGATGGCGAGCGTCAGGGCTAGCACGAACAGTGCGGCGCGATTTTTAGCCGGTGAAGAGTGAGGGGTGGGGAGTGAGGAGGAAAACCTCTGCTCGGATACCTGTTTTTTACTCCTCACTCCTCTCTCCTCACCCCTCACCGACGCAGCCGCACTGCTCACTGCTTCTATATCAATGGGGGCGTGTTCCATGACATCCCGGCGTGCGATGCTAGCCATGCGCCGCCTCCTTGTGCGCCGTGCGCGTCTTCAGGCTGCTCTCTAGGATGCGCCACACTAGATCGTCGAACGCGATGCCCGCGGCGCGCGCCGCCATCGGTACCAAACTATGGTCGGTCATACCCGGCACGGTGTTGGCCTCGATGAGCCAGGGGCGGCCGTGCGCGTCGCACATGAAGTCGATGCGTCCCCAGCCGCTGCACCCCAGCGCGCGGAACGCGTTGAGCGCGAGTTTTTGAAACGTGCCTTCCTGCTCGGCGCTCAAGCCGCACGGGCAGTGGTAGCGCGTGTCGTTGGAAATATATTTGGCCTGATAATCGTAAAAACCGTGCGCCGCTTCGACGCGGATCAGCGGCAGCGCCGCGTCGTCGAGGATCGAGGCGGTGTATTCGGGGCCGTTGATGAAACGCTCGGCGACCACACTGTCGTCGTAGGCGCGCGCGGCGTCGAACGCGGCCTTGATATTTTCCGGCGCGGTGACTTTAGTGATGCCGATGGTGGAGCCTTCGTGCGCGGGCTTGACGATGAGCGGCAGCCCCAATTTGCGGATCACCGCTTGCAAATCGGTGTGCTGATCGAGCAGCGCGAAGTCGGGCGTGGGCAGCCCTACGCCTTGCCACAGTTGCTTGGCGCGTGCCTTGTCCATGGCCAGCGCCGAGCCGAGCACGCCGCTGCCGGTGTAGGGCAGGCCGAGCAGTTCCAGCGCGCCTTGCAGCACGCCGTCTTCGCCGCCGCGCCCGTGCAGGACGATGAACACGCGGTCGTAACGTCCGGCCTCCAGTGTTTGTAGAATATCCTTGCCGACGTCCAGCGCGTGCGCATCCACGCCTTTGCGTTTGAGCGCGTCGAACACCGCCTTGCCGCTCTTGAGCGAGACGTCGCGCTCGGCGGAGGCGCCGCCATAGAGCACCGCGACCTTGCCGAAATCCTGAGCGCGGATCATGCGGGTTCTCCCACGATGCGCACTTCGGTTTCCAGTTGCACGCCGTGCTTTTCGCGCACGATGCGCGCGACGTGTTCGATCAGCGCCTCGATGTCCGCGGCGCGCGCGCGCCCGCTGTTGATGATGAAATTGGCGTGCTTGTCGGACACGCAGGCGCGCCCGATGCAGTGGCCCTTCAAGCCCGCCGTTTCGATGAGGCGCGCGGCGTGGTCGCCGGGCGGATTGCGGAACACCGAGCCGGCGTTGGCGAGTTGCGTCGGTTGCGTCTGGTTGCGTTTTTCCAATAATTCCTTGATGCGCGCCTTGGCTTGCTTGGCGTCGCCGCCCGCGAAGCGCAGGCGCGCCGCCAGGAACCATTCCTCTGAGTGAGGGGTGAGGCGTGAGGAGTGAGGGGCAAAATCCTTGGTTTTACTCCTCACTCCTAACTCTTCACCCCTCACCTTCAAGGCGACATGCCGGTAACCGATGTCGTAGTCCAGCGGCGTGCGCACGCGCCGTTCGCCTTGGCGATTGATGACTTCCACGGCCTCGACGCGCCCCCAGGTCTCGCCGCCGAACGCGCCGGCGTTCATGGCCAGCGCGCCGCCCACGGTGCCGGGAATGCCGGCGAGAAATTCCGCGCCTTGCAAGCCGGCCTGCGCGGCGAAGCGCGCCACCTTGGCGCACGCCACGCCCGCCTCGGCGCGCACGGTGTGCGGGTCGATCAGGCTTAATTCCTTCAACGCGCCGCTCAAGGCGATGACCGTGCCGCGCACGCCGCCGTCGCGCACCAGTATGTTGCTGCCCAGTCCCAGCCATAACAACGGCTCGTGTTCCGGGAGCGTGCGCAGGAACAACGCCAGGTCGTCGGCGTCGGCGGGTTGGTAAAAATGCTCGGCGGGGCCGCCCACGCGCCAACTGGTGTGGCGCGCCAGCGGTTCATTGTGGCGCAGCGTGCCGCGCAGCGCGGCGGTGAGCGCGGGATGTTTGGGCAGCGCGTTCATGCTTGCGGCCTCCCGAATTTTTTCTGCGCCGCGCCGGCTGGGCGCAGGCGCTGCGGCAGCGTAGCGGCCACCGCGCCGATGTCGCCCGCGCCGAGTGTGAGCAGAATGTCGCCCGCCTGCAAAATATCCGGCAGCGTGGCGGGCAGATCGGCGGCGCCGGCCACGAACACCGGATCGAGCTTGCCGCGCGCGCGGATGGCGCGGCACAGTGTGCGCCCGTCGGCGCTGGCGATGGGCGCTTCGCCCGCCGCGTACACGTCGAGCAGCAGCAGCACGTCGGCGTTGGTCAGGATGCCGGCGAAGTCTTCGAACAGGTCGCGCGTGCGCGTGTAGCGGTGCGGCTGGAAGGCGACCACCAAGCGGCGTTGCGGCCAACCGGCGCGGATGGCCTGGAAGGTGGCGGCGATCTCGCGCGGGTGATGACCGTAGTCGTCGATCAGCAGCACCGGGCCGGCGGACGTGGCGATCTCGCCGTACATCTGGAAGCGGCGCGCGATGCCCAGGAAGCTCGCCAGGCCGCGCTGGATGGCGTCGTCGGCGACGCCGGCTTGGTGCGCCACCGCGCAGGCGGCGAGCGCGTTCAGCACGTTGTGCTGGCCGGGCAGGTTGAGCGTGACGTGCAGCCAGTCCGGCGCGCCGGGCCGCGCGATAGTGAAGTGCGTGCAGGCCTTTTCCTGGCGAATGCGCGTGGCGCGCAGATCGGCGTCTGCGCTCAGGCCGTAGGTTAGCACCGGGCGCGTGACTTGCGGCAGAATTTCGCGCACCACCGGATCGTCCAGGCATAGCACCGCGAGTCCATAAAACGGCAAGTGATGCAAAAATTCCACGAAGGTCTGACGCAGTTTATTGAAGTCGCCGCCGTAGGTATCCATGTGATCGGCGTCGATGTTGGTGACCACGGCAATCATCGGTTGCAAATATAAGAACGAGGCGTCGCTTTCGTCCGCCTCGGCGACTAAGTATTGCCCTGCGCCGAGGCGCGCGTGCGCACCCGCGCTGTTCAGGCGTCCGCCGATGACAAAGGTGGGGTCCAGCCCGCCCTCGGCGAGCAGACTGGCGGTGAGGCTGGTGGTGGTGGTCTTGCCGTGCGTGCCGGCCACCGCGATGCCGTAGCGGAAGCGCATGAGTTCGGCGAGCATTTCGGCGCGCGGCACCACCGGTATGCGCTGCGCGCGCGCCGCGGCGACCTCCGGGTTGTCGGCGCCGATGGCGGTGGATACCACCACCACGTCGGCATGCGCGACGTGCGCGGTGTCGTGGCCGATGAAAATCTCTGCGCCCAGTTCATGCAAGCGGCGCGTCACGCTGTTCTCGTGCAAATCGGAGCCGCTCACTCGGTAGCCCAGATTGAGCAGCACCTCGGCGATGCCGCCCATGCCCGCGCCGCCGACGCCGACGAAGTGGATGCGGCCTTCGGCCGGTGAGAAGCCTCCGGCCAGTGAGGGGTGAGGGGTGAGGAGTGAAGCGCCTTTGGCTAGTGAGGCGTGAGGCGTGAGGAGTGAGGTGTTACTCCTCACGCCTAACTCCTCACCCTTCACGGTTTTCTTAACCACGCGCCACCTCCAGGCACGCCCTGGCGACCTGCGCCGTGGCGTCGGGCAGCGCGCGCGCGCGCGCGGCTTGCGCCATGCTCAGCAAGCGCGTGCGCACGCGCGTGAATTCCTTGAGTAATTCGCACAGCGCGGCGGGCGTCAATTTATCCTGCGGGATCAGCACCGCCGCGCCCGCGTCCGCCAGATAGCGCGCGTTGTGCGTTTGATGATCGTCCACGGCGTGCGGGTACGGCACCAGCAATGCGGCCACGCCGGCTGCGGCGAGTTCGGCGATGGTGAGCGCGCCGGCGCGACATAGCACCACGTCCGCCCAGGCGTAGGCCGCGGCCATGTCGTCGATGAACGGCACGATACGCGCCGCTACTTGCGCGTTTTGATAAATGCGTTGCACCGCCTCGATGTGGCGTGCGCCGGTTTGATGCCAGATTTCCGGGCGCTGCTGCTGCGTTAAAAGCCGTATGCACTTGGGCACGGTTTCGTTCAGCGCCTGCGCGCCCAGGCTGCCGCCCAGCACCAGCAGACGCAACGCGCCGTCGCGCTCGCGCAGACGTTCCTCCGGCGCGGGCAGGCGCGCGATCTCGGCGCGCACCGGATTGCCCGTATGCACGGGTTTGTACTTGGCCGGCAGGCTGCCGGGGAACGCCTCCAGCACACGATCGGCGAGCGGCGCGAGCAGACGGTTGGTGGCCCCGGCGACGGCGTTTTGTTCGTGGATGACCAGCGGCAGGTCGAGCAGCCACGCGCCGAAACCGGCCGGTCCGGTGACGAAGCCGCCCATGCCCAGCACCACGTTGGGGCGCAAGCGCCACAACAGCGACAGCGACTGCAAAAACGCAATACCTAATTTGTACGGCGCGAACACCCAAGTCAGCCAATGCTTGCCGCGTAGACCGCTGACGGCGACGAACGAAATGTTGATGCCGGCGCGCGGCACGGCCTCGGCCTCCAAGCCTTTGCGCGTGCCGAGCCACAGCACTTCGTGTCCCTGCGAGCGTAATTCATGCGCCACGGCTAACGCGGGGAAGACGTGGCCGCCGGTGCCTCCCGCCATAATGAGTATCTTCATCACTAAGCGGCCCTCCGCAGTAAAGAGGGTCTAGCCTGGTTTTGCGTTACGCGACTGCGCGTGTTTTGTTTCGAGGGCACTTCGTAATCGACGCGCAGCAGCAGCGCCACGGCCACGCAGCTCATCACGATGCTGCTGCCGCCGTAACTCATCAGCGGCAGCGTCAGGCCCTTGGTCGGCAGCACGCCCATGTTCACGCCCAGATTGATGAGCGTTTGCAGCGCCAGCCACAGCGCGACGCCGTAGGCAAGAAAAGCGGCGAAGCGGTTACCGGCCAATTCGGCACGCCGGCCCAGAGCGAAGGCGCGCCATACCAGCAAGCTGAACAGCGCGATCACCGCGAACGCGCCGAGCAAGCCGAGTTCCTCGGCGAGCACCGCGAACAGAAAATCGGTGTGCGCCTCGGGCAGATAAAACAATTTTTGAATGCCGCCGCCCAGTCCCACGCCCAGCCACTCGCCGCGCCCGAAGGCGATCAGCGCCTGCGTCAACTGAAAGCCGCTGTTGAATGGATCGGCCCACGGATTCAGAAACGCGGTGAGGCGCTGCAAACGATACGGAGAGGAGAACGCCAGCGCCGCGAACGCCGCCCCCACCAGCACCATCAACATGCCGAACTGCCATAAGCGCACCCCGCCGAGGAACAGCATTCCCAGCGCGGTGGCGAGCACCACCACGGCGGCGCCGAAATCCGGCTCCATGAGCAGCAACGCCGCGATCAGGCCCGCTAACATCATGGGCTGCAAAAAGGCGCGCGCCGAGGCGCCGACCATGGCGCCCCGACGCACTAAGTAGCCCGCCAAGTATACGACCACGAAGAGCTTGACCATTTCCGAGGGCTGAAAATTGAACGGTCCCAGGGCCAGCCAACGCGTACTACCGTTTACCTGACGTCCCACCCCCGGTATCAGTACCAGGGCCAGTAGCAGTAAACCAAACACCAGCAACAGCGGTCCGGCCTTTTCCCAATACATCAGGCGCGTGCGCAGCACCGCGAGGCCGAGCAGCAGACCCACGCCGATGTACGCCGCCTGGCGCAAGCCGTAATAAAAAGGTTGATGCAGCGCGCGGTCGGCGATGGTGATGGACGCCGAACTGACCATCACCAGCCCCAGGCCGAGCAGCGCCAGCGCGGCAAGCGCCAGGCGATGATCGACGTCGTACGGCGCGCGCGCGTTCATGCT
>JBFLZV010000056.1:0-11298 GCA_040756035.1 Pseudomonadota bacterium | reverse complement strand
TGCCATCCCTGGCATGGCGTTCGCGGCTTCGCCGCTCACCTTGCGGCGCTATCCTGCGCCGCCGCGTCGCTCACCTGGTCTCGCGCGGCTTAGGGCCGCGGCAAGGCATCCGTGCCTTGCTCAACCCGGCAATAAATCCCGTCAGATTAATAATTGCTTGTATTGTGAAAAGAACTTCTATAGTATTAGTAATAACACGCTTAGCTAAATAAGACGTGAGGTGCTTGAAGTCGCCACATCCGGTCGTACCCTGTAAGTCAGGCTGTACCTCCCTCCGATCGTGTTTCTTCAGCAATTTTTGAGTATATGCAGCGTCGCCTTGCGGCGCGTTGCGAGATGAAGGGTTTATTATGCAAAAAGGTACTGTAAAGTGGTTCAACGATGCCAAAGGTTTTGGCTTCATTTCCCCCGCCGACGGCAGTGACGACGTGTTCGTGCACTTCTCCACCGTGCAGGGCGAGGGTTTCAAGTCATTAGCCGAAGGCCAGCAGGTGGAATATGAAGCCACCCGCGGACCGAAGGGTATGCAGGCGACGAAAGTAATTCCTGCCAAGGGCTAAGCTTTTAGTTTCCGATAACTCCCGCCGTTTGGCGGGAGTTGTTCCCGGCCAAAACGGCCGGGGTTAGTATCATGTCATCTCTTTTCGCAGCGTTGCCGCTGCGCTCCGTTGTTTTTTCTGTAATTCCCTAGCGCTGGCAGTGCGAGCAATAAAAGCTCGATCTCTGGCCATGTCTGAGCAATTTCAGTGGACGCTTGCACGCCGTGCAGGGCTGTCCCGCGCGTCCGTACACCTTCAAGCATTGCTGAAAATATCCCGTGCTGCCGTCGCTCGCGTAGTAATCGCGCAGCGTGGTGCCGCCTTGTTTCAGCGCCGCGCGCAGCACGCGCTTGACGGCGGCGGCCAGCAGGGCATAGCGCGCTTCGGTAATACGTCCGGCTGCGCGCGCCGGGTGAATGCCGGCCAGGAATAACGCCTCGTTGGCGTAGATATTGCCCACACCGGCCACCACGCGGCTATCCATGATGAAATTTTTCACCGCGAGCGTGCGCCCGCGCGCGGCGCGGTGCAGGTGCGCGCCGGTTAATGCGCGTCCCAATGGTTCCGGGCCGAGTTGCCGAAGCAACGGGTGATGCAGCGGATCGGTGTGTGTCCACAGCAGCGCGCCGAAGCGGCGCGGGTCGTGCAAACGCAAACAGGTGCGGTCGTCGAACACGATGTCCACGTGGTCATGTTTGCGCGGCGCGCTGTGCGCGGGCAGGATGCGCACGCTGCCGGACATGCCGAGGTGCAGTATCGCGCAGCCCGCGCGCGTGCGCAGCAGCAGATATTTGCCGCGGCGCTCGACGCCTTCGATAATCTGCCCAGGCAATCGCCGCGGCAATTCATCCGGCACCGGCCAGCGTAGGCGCGCCTCGCGCACTCTGACTTCAATCACTTTCTTATGCAGGACGTGCGGCGCGATGCCGCGCCGCGTGGTTTCGACTTCGGGAAGTTCGGGCATAGAGGTTCAGAGAAAAGAGGCAAGGGAAAAGAGAAAAGGAATTTCCAATTAAGCTGTGCAGTTATCTTTGATGTGTTTATTCTTTGCTCTTTTCTCTTGCCTCTTTTCTCTGTACTTCCAACAATCGCCCGGCAAGTTCCTCGGGGAAATGATATTGCACGCCCGCGTCGGGGCGCGCCAGGATGAGTTCCGGGGTGCGCGCCGTGATAGCGAATTGCAGGGTTTCATTTTGCAGGCGCACCTGTACCGTTTCGTGCGCGCCTTGCGCGGCGTCCTTAGTATAGGCCCGCACTTGCAAGGCTTGGGCGTTGCGCCATTCGTCCAGCAAAGTATTGATGGCATCCGCCGAGACGTCGGAGGAGGGTGTGAGCGACCAGCGTCCGTCGCTCCGGCGCGTGAGCCTGATAGCAGGCAGACTTAGTTCCTCGATCTGCGCGTCGTCCGGCAACGGCGCCGCGCTCACCCAAGAGGCTGGTTCGGCGATGAGCCGGTAATAGTCGTTGTCATCGATCAGATGAATGGTTTGGCCGAGCAACACGTAGCGCCGCTGCGATAAGGGTTCGTTATCGCCGAATGTGAAGTCCGTGTCGTTCAGGCGCAACCGTACGCGCGGCGTGGCGAGATTGAATTTGCTCAAGTCCTGACCCTGCGCGGCGATGCGGCTGTGGCTCGCGGCCTGCGGGAAATGCAGCAGCGCCTGCACGTGGAATTCGCTGGCCGGCAGCGTGTACGGCGCCGTCATGCGCCAGCCCTGTTGTGTTTTGACAAGAGTAATATCCTGTTGGCCGTCGCGTTGAATGTGAATGCGCGTGATCTGCTCCGGCTGGAGCGTGCTGAGCGTTACCGGCGGCGCGGGTTTTTGCAGGCCGGGCAGATACACCATCACCAGCGCCGCGGCGGCGACCAGTATAAGCAGTGCGATGTTCAGCCAGGTGCGTGAATTTATCATGCGCTAACGCTTGCGGCGTTTGAGCCAAATGGTTAAACCCGCGCCGACCAAAGCAAGCGGCAGCACGAACAAGAATCCGAAGCCGATAAACAGCGAAGCGGTATCGGATAGAGTAAGGCGCGTGTCCGGCGCGGTGCGCGCGCTGATGGCGATCAATGCGTCGTCGTGGCTGAGCCAGTTGACGATGTTGAGTCCCAATTCCAAATTGCCGCCGTTGCCGAGATACGTATTGGATAAAAAGTCACCGTCGCCCGTTACCACAATGCGCTGTTCGGTAGCGGATTTTTGGGTGGAGACTTGCGTGGCGTCGGGTGTTGCGCGCGTCAGAGCGACGGCAATGTTCAACGGCCCGGCAATGTCCTTGCCCTGATCCAAAGTAATTTCGCCTTGCAGCGCGCCGCTCTCCGACCAACTGCGCTGCTGGGTGACCAGGAACGCCTCGCCTTCCCAGCCTTCGGGCGTCTGCAAGTCGATGGCGGCGGCGGTCGGGAATAGCGTCAGCGTATTGAAGTTGCGTGTGATGGAATGCGGTGGATAATCGCCGACCAGCGCAAAATCCGGGCGCTCGATGCCGAGCAATTGCGTGGTGGGATCGACGATCACGCCGGGTTGAAATTCGACGCCCAGGCGTTCGGCGAGCGGCGCGAGTCCGCGCGGCGCGCCGGGATCGTGCAGCCATAATAAATTTCCGCCTTGCGCGACATAATCCTCGATGAGTTTGACCTCGCCGGGCAGCAGATCGGTCTGTGGTCCGGCAATGACCAGCGCCGTCGTGTCTTGAGGGATGCGCGGTTCGCTGACCAGGTTCACGGTTTGCGCGCTCAGCCCTTTGTTTTCCAATTGCCGCACCCAATTGCCCAAATCGTGGTTGGCCGCACCGTGCGGATCACGCTCGCCGTGACC
This sequence comes from Pseudomonadota bacterium, assembly GCA_040756035.1. Taxonomy (GTDB): domain Bacteria; phylum Pseudomonadota; class Gammaproteobacteria; order SURF-13; family SURF-13; genus JBFLZV01. Next base: position 7,943 of record JBFLZV010000056.1, on the reverse strand, counting down.
GGTGATGAACGCCAGCACGCGCTTTTCGGTGCGCGCCACGCGCTGCAAGGCATTGGTGAGGCCCTGCTCGTTCAGCTCTTGCAATTTTTCCGTGCGCCCGGCGTATTGGATGACCAGTTCGCCATCCACCGTGATGCCGAGTTCGCGCACGCGCTGCGGTTCGCTGTCGGGATTGACGAAGCTGAGATGAATGTCGGACTTATAACGCCGGTAGCGGCTCAGCAAATCGCTGATCGGACGACGCAGCTGTTCGTTCTCGCGCGCGTAGGCGGTCACCATCACCGGGCCGCTGAGTTTTTTCAGCAATTCCTGGCTCGCCGCGGATAAGGTATTGCGCGCGCCGGCGCTCCAATCGGCCTGATAGTTGTAGCGCGTGCTCAGCCACGCCGCCATGCCTATGACGGCGAGGAACAGCACCACGAACAGAATATTCTGTAGGCGGACGTGCAGGCGGGATTTGGGGGTGACTTCCATGAGCGTTGCGAATTAATGTTGCAGCCGGTCGGCGTCAAGGCGGCGGATGGACAACACCAGGAAGGTGAAAATAAACAACAGGTAATAGATCACGTCGCTGGTGTTGAAGACGCCTTTCAAAAACGGTTCGTAGTGGCGCACCAGCGAAAGATACGCGAACAGGTCGCTGGCCTTATCGGCTTGTTGCGTGCCGCCCGCCCAGTCGATGATCCACAACAGCAGGAGCAGACCGAAGCTGCCGATCGCCGCGACCGCCGGTTGCGCGGTGAGCGTGGATAGGAACAAACCCGCGGCGGCGAAGCTCGCCAGCAACAGGGCAAGGCCCAGCAGGCCGGCGCCGAATTGACCCGCATCGATGCTGCCGCCGGCCAGCAGGCTGAGCGGCATAAGCGCGATCATGGCCAGCATGATGAATAGAAAACCCACCACGCCGAGATATTTTCCGAGGATGATTTGCGTCATGGACAACGGGGCGCTGAACAACAGGCTGAGCGTCTGGCCGCGGCGCTCTTCGGCCACCAGGCGCATGGTGAGCATGGGCACCACCAGCAGCATAACGATGGCGGCGCTGCCCAGCAGCGGCGCGATGACGATGTCGGTAAGCCCCGGCGCGCCTTCCAATCCGACCAGGCGCGGCTGCACTTGCATGAACGCATCGACGTTGATCAGGAACATATAACCAATGATGAGTTGCACCACGGCCAGCATGGACCACGCCAGCGGCGACAGAAACAGGCTGCGCAGTTCGCGCGCGGCGATGCTAAAAATTAGCATAGTGCTCTGCAACAATTTACCGTCAAGGCTCTTGAGAAAAGTGACAAGTTACAAGTATCAAGTGACAAGAGAAAACCGATTTTATGCGTTTTCTTGTAACTTGCAACTCGTACCTTGTAGCTGGTTTTACGCCGCGTCACGCTGCGTGATGGCCACGAAGATTTGTTCCAGCGACAGGCGCTCCGGGCTGAGTTCGTATAGCCCCCAATCCTGTTCCACCGCCAACTTGGCGAGGGTCTCCGCGGGATTGCGCTGCGCGTCATAGCGCACGCGCAGTTGGCCGTCGCCCAGCGTCTCGACGGTCTCCACGCCGTCTAGCGCGCGCAGCGCCTCCGGCGGCGGCGGACGGCGCAGGCCGAGCACCAGGCTGGAAGTCTGCATACGGCGCAGCAGCCCCTCGATGGTGTCACGCAACACCAGTTGACCCTGATGGATGATTTGCACGTGATCGCAAATGGCTTGCACCTCGGGCAGGATGTGCGTGGACAAGATCACGCTGTGCGCATCGCGCAGCTCGCTGATCAAGGCGCGGATTTCGCGGATTTGAATGGGATCGAGACCCACGGTCGGTTCATCGAGGATCACCACGGCGGGCGCGTGGATGATGGCCTGCGCGATGCCGACACGCTGTTGATAGCCCTTGGATAGATTGCCGATCAGGCGTTGCCCCACTTGACCGAGACCGCAGCGCTGTTTGGCGGTGTTCAGCGCGGCGCGTTGTTGATCGCGCGGGATGCGGTGCAGGCGCGCGCAGTAGCGCAGGTATTCATCCACGGTGAGTTCGCGGTACAGCGGTGGTTGTTCGGGCAGGAAACCGAGCGCGGATTTGGCCTGTTTGGGCTGATCCAAAATATCCACGCCGTTGATCCACACGCGTCCTCTGCTTGCCGCCAGGTTGCCGCTGATGATTTGCATGATGGTGGATTTGCCCGCGCCGTTCGGGCCGAGGAACCCCAGCACTTCGCCGCGCCGCACCTCGAAGCTGACATCGCGCACGGCGCACAATGGGCCGTAATGGCGCCACACGTGTTCCACGCGGATCAGTGCTTCGTTATTCATGTTCATTAACCGTAAAGTAGGGTGGGCACGTTGTTTGTGCCCACCTTATTTGCGATGCCAGCCATGGCGCGACTTCAATTTGATTAATCAACCCCAACCACGTCTTTGGCGCGACGTGGTTCATGACATTGCGCAGTTGCCATCCTTGGCGAGACGTCGGTTTTCTTAATCGACCCCAGCCACGCCATCCTGGCGTGCCCTTCGCCGCTTCGCGGCTCAGCCCACTCTACGCCTACTTAATGCGCAACGTTGGTGCGCAATTCTTTATCGGTGCGCGTGGACCAAGCCAAGGCGTCGAGGTAGGCCTGCGCGATTTTTTCACGTTGCAGTCCGGGACAATCCAATTCGTCCCAGTCGCCGCGCTCGTACATCAGCACGCAGCGCAGCACCTCACCCAGCGCGCCGTGGTAGTGCAACAGCGCCTGGCTGATGTCTTCCGACAGGGGTAGCGACTGCAGCACGTTCTGCATGGGCTGATCCATGAGCGCGTCGAGCACCGAGAACAGTCCTACGGTGAAAAAACTTTCCTTGTTTTCGCGGCTCAGCGCGGCGCCGAGCAGTTCGCACATTTTGGCGCGCACCAGGGCGGTTTGCAATAACTCGTGCGGTTTGTCGTCGATGCTGGACAGCAAAATCAGGCTCGCCCAGGTCTTGAGCCATTCGTTGCCGAGGATCACCAGCGCCTGACGCAGCGATTCGATTTTGCGCGGCAAACTATAGAACGCGGAGTTGATGCAGCGTAGCAGTTTATAGGTCATGGAAACGTCTTGGCTGATCAGCGTTTCCAATTCCTGTAAATCGGTGTCGGGGTCTTGCAGCTTGGACAACAGCCGCAAGGTCGCCAAACGGTTGGTGGGAATGCGTTGCCCCTTGAACACCTTGGGCTGGCAGAAGAAATAACCTTGGAAATAATCGCAGCCGAGTTCCTTGCAGAATTCGAAGTCTTCCTGCGTCTCGACTTTTTCCGCGAGTATGCGCACCGGGTGCTTACGTAGGATGTCCATGTGCGCGCGTAGGGCGTCGCGGCCCAGCGCCAGCACGTCGATTTTCACGATGTCGGCGAGGTCGACCAACGGGCGCAGTTTTTCGTGGTAGACGAAATCATCCAGGGCGATGAGATAGCCTTGTTCGGACAGCGCGCGCACCGCCGCCACGACGTCGGCGTCCACATCGATGTCCTCGAGTATCTCCAGGCCGATGCGTCCCTGCGGCAGCGGCAGAAAATAGTTGCCCAGCACGAAGCCGCGCGTGAGATTGATGAACGCCATTTTTTCGCCGACGATGTTGTCCAGGCCGATTTCCATGAAGGTGTTGAGGATTACCTGCGAAGTGGCTTGGTCGGCGTCTTGGAATACCGCGCGGTTGCCTCCGCCGGCGCGGAACAACAACTCGTAGGCGTACACGTTGAGCGCGCGGTCGTAAATCGGCTGCCGGCCTACAAATACATTGGGGATATAGTCGGGCATGGCGGGTTGCCAGTCGTTTTTCCTTACGTGGCTCTCAGCGGCGCCGGTGTTCCGGTGCGGCGGTAGTGCACATAATCGGCCAAAATGCGCGCGTGGTCAAAGGCCAACGGAGATGGCGGTGTGGCGGGGTCGGCCACGCACACCGCCTTGGCGTCGTCCTGGGCGCGCGGGATGCCGTGCGCGGTGGCGATGTAGACGGCGCTGACGGTGTGGCCGCGCGGGTCGCGCGCGGGGTCGGAATAGCAGCCGAGCAGCGCGCTGAGGGTCACATCCAGGCCGGTTTCTTCGCGCGCCTCGCGCCGCGCCGCGTCTTCCAGACGCTCGCCGACGTCGACGAAGCCACCCGGCAGCGCCCAGCCGAACGGCGGGTAACGGCGTTCGATGAGCACGATGGGGCGGTCGGGTCGGTCCAGCAGTTCGATGATGATGTCGACGGTGAGTCTCGGTGTAACCGGCGCGGTCATGGTTTTACGTTAGACCAGAAACAACGCCGCCAAGCCCAGAAATGCCGCAAAGCCCACGGAGTCGGTGAAGGTGGTTAGAATTACGCCGCCGGCCAGCGCCGGGTCCACGCCGAGCCTGCGCAGCGCCAGCGGCAGGGTGACGCCTACCAGCGCCGCGCACAGCAGATTGATGATAATGGCCGCGCCGATAACCAGCCCCAGTTGATAATTATCGAACCAGGCGCTGGCCACGGTGGCGACCACCACCGCCCAGATCAGGCCGTTGAGCCAGCCCACCGCCAGTTCCTTGAGCAGTAATTGGCGTGCGTTGGCGCTGCCCACTTGCCCCAGCGCCATGCCGCGGATTACCAGGGTCTGGGTTTGCGTGCCGGCGATGCCGCCCATGCTGGCGACGATGGGCATGAGCACCGCCAGCGCCACCAGTTTTTCGATGGTGGCGTCGAACAGTCCGATCACCCAGGAGGCGAAGAACGCGGTGAGCAGGTTGACGCCCAGCCACAGCGCGCGGCGCCGCGTGCTGGCGACCACCGGCGCGAACATGTCCTCCTCTTCCTTGAGGCCGGCCATGCTCATCAGTGAATGTTCGGCCTCGTCGCGGATCACATCGACCACGTCATCGATGGTGATGCGTCCCAGCAGATGTCCGGCGTCGTCCACCACCGGGGCGGACACCAGATTGCGCACTTCGAACAGGTTCGCCACGTCCTTTGCCGGCAGCAGCGCCAGGATCGCCTCCTCGTCGCTGACCATGATCTCGCCGATGGTCATGGCGGGATCGTGGGTGAGCAGGGCGGTGAGGCGCACCATGCCTTGATATTTATTGTCGCGGCTCACCACGAACAGGCTGTCGGTCATTTCCGGGAGTTCGCCGCGCAGGCGCAGATAACGCAGCACCACGTCCACGGTGACGTCGGCGCGCACCGTGACGGTGTCGGTGTTCATGAGCCCGCCGGCAGTGTTTTCCGGGTAGGACAGCACCGATTCGAGACGCGCGCGATCTTGCGCGTCCATGGACTGGAGCACCTGGCGGGTCACGGTCTCCGGCAGATCGTGCAGAATATCGGCCAGATCGTCGGTGTCCAGGCCCTCGGTGGCGGCCACCAGTTCGTGAGCGTCCATCTCGCGGATCAGCGTGGCGCGCACCGCGTCGTTCACGTGCAGCAGCACGTCGCCTTCGTGTTCCGGGTCAATCAACTCCCAGACTAGTTTGCGCTGCTCCAGCGGCAGGGATTCGAGGAGATTGGCAATCTCGGCGGGGTGCAGCCCGTTGAGCATTTTGCGCAACGGCAACAACTTGCCGCTGTGCAGCGCGGCACTCAGCGCTTGGAGCCGTTCCGGATTTTTTTCTTGCTCTAGCGCAACGCTCATCGGAGGCAGCCTCCAGCCACTGTTTGAGAAATAGAATAACAGCGGCACGTTACAAGATATACCACATGGCTGACAAGGGGTGAGCCGCCGAAGGCGGCGAACGACTCGCCATGGATGGCGAGGCTGGGCTTTCAGACGATGCAGGGAGGTATCGTCTGAAAGGCCGCCGAAGGCGGCGAACGACGGTGAGAGAGGTTATTCTGCTTCGCCGAAACGCTGCGCGACCAATTCCGCTAGGCTGGCCCCGGCCTGTTGCTCGTCACGTCCATTGACGATGATTTCCAGGCAGGTGCCTGGTCCGGCGGCTAGCATCATCACGCCCATGATGCTCTTGCCGTTCACCTGCTGCGCGCCGCGCGCCAGTTGCACGTCGGCGTCGAACTGCGCGGCCAGGGTGACGAATTTCGCCGCAGCGCGCGCATGTAGCCCCAGCTTGTTGCAAACGATGACTTGGCGGCGCACCATGGTCAGGTTCCAGAGCGTGGGGTGACGCATAAGATGCCGTCCTTGCCCCCGCTCACCGCTTTGTCCGCCAATTCACGCAGACTCAGACGCGGATAGTTCAGCACGCGGATCAGCATGGGTAGATTAACGCCGGCGATGACCTTGATGCGCTCGCCGTCGATCAAACTGCGCGCGATGTTGCTGGGTGTGGAGCCGTAGATGTCGGTGAGCACCAGCACGCCGTGGCCCTGATCCAACTCTTTCACCATCTGCCGGGCCTTGTGCAACACCACTTCAGGGTCGGATTTTTGCGAAACCGGCAGCACTTCGGTCGCCAGCGGACACACGCCGAGCATGGCGGTGGCGGTATCCACCAGATCGGCGCCGATGTTGTTATGCGTGACGATAAGTAAACCGATGGTCATGGCAGTTCTCGATGGCGCACCAAGACGTTGGCGCGTGTTTGACGGAAATGCTCGGCGAGCAGTTTAGCCAGATATACCGAGCGGTGCTGTCCGCCGGTGCAGCCCAGCGCCACGGTCATGTAGCTTCGGTTGTCGGCTTCAAACTGCGGAATCCACGCTTCCAAAAACGCCTTGATCTCGTCGAACATGCGCCGCACCGCGGGTTGCGCGGAAAGAAATTCCGTTACTTCGGCATCGTGGCCGGTGAGCGGGCGCAAACGCGGTTCCCAGTGCGGATTGGGCAGGCAGCGCACGTCGAACACGAAATCGGCGTCGGTCGGCACACCGTTTTTATAACCGAATGATTGAAACAGCACTGCCATGCTGTGCGCGGTGTTGGCCTGTGCGTGCTTGCGCACCGTTTCGCGCAACTGATGCACGTTCATGCGGCTGGTATCGATGCGCAAGCCGGCGCGCGCCGAGATCGGCTCCAGCAGTTTGCGCTCGTGCGCGATGGCCTCGGCGAGCGGCACGCCCATGCGCGTGAGCGGGTGTTTACGGCGCGTTTCGCTGAAGCGCTGCAACAGCGTTTGATCATCCGCCTCCAGGAAAAATATTTCGCAGGCCAGGCCGGAACCGCGCAATTCGTCGAGCACTTCCGGAAAACGCTGCAAATCGGCGGTGAGGTTGCGCGCGTCGATGCACACTGCGGCGTTCTGGTGCGCATGTTGCGGGGCGTTGATCATTTGCGTGACGAAGGCGGGCAGCAGACCCGCCGGCAAATTATCGATGCAATAAAAATCCAAATCTTCCAAGGCTTGCAGCGCGGTGCTCTTGCCGGAGCCGGACAGACCGCTGATGACGATGAGGCGCATGTCAGAGTGCGCCCAGCGCGCGCCGCTGGCGTTCCACGAAAGCGCGCGCGCCGTCATAACCGCTTTGCTGCAGAAGATAATTGCGCACCAAGCACTCCACCAATAGCGCCGTGTTGCGTCCCGGCGCGAGGTGCAGCGTCAGTTCGGGAATTTCCACGCCCAGCACGCTGCACGGGCGGGGCGCGGGGCTGTGCAACGCCTGCGCGTCATCGGCGGCGCCGCGTTCCAGGCGCACGATCAAATCGAGACTAACTTCTGCGGCCACTGCGCGAGCGCCGAACAGCGCCGCGATGTCCAGCACCCCCAGCGCGCGCACCGCCAGAACATTGCGCAGCACGCCCGGACAGCGTCCGATGAGCCGGCCCCGAGTGTTCAGCGCAAAGCGCGGCGCGTCGTCGGCGACCAGGCGATGGCCGCGGCTGATGAGTTCCAGCGCGGTCTCGCTTTTGCCGATTCCGCTGGCGCCGCTGAGCAATACGCCGGCGCCGGCGATCTCCAGCAGCACGCCGTGCAAGACGGCGTTGTCAGCATCGTTTATGCGCGAGGTTGCCAATGACGAGTACTCATGAGTTTATTAGTAATTCCACACTTTCCGCCGCGTCCTGCCCTCTTCTA
>JBFLZV010000055.1:0-12262 GCA_040756035.1 Pseudomonadota bacterium | reverse complement strand
ATGCACAGCTTGTCGCCGCCCAGCGCTTACATGATGCTGTTCTGCGCCATGTAAGCGCCCCAGCCAGGGCTCCTGCCCTGGTGTTCGCGGCTCTTCGCCGCTCACCCCTTTTGGTCGCAAGCGCGGATTTACTCCGCGCACAGCGAAATCGAACATGGAAATTCCCCGTGGCCTTATCGCGGGGAATGTCAACGCGCCAACACCGTAACACTGCGGTCGAATTTGACCACCACGTCGACGTTGCCGAACATTTCTCTCCTGACTTCATATTTGACGCTCACCGTCACGCCGCGGTCAAGGCGTTTGATTTCGATGTGTTGGGGACCTACGCTGTCCACGTCATTGATGTCCAGGCGGTTCAACAAGAGTTGTTCGATCTCAGGACCGGTCTTGGCGGCCACTTCCGGCTGGTTCTTCAGCGATTCCAGCGAGGACTCGACCTTGAAGCCTTCGATGTAAATCGGCGCGATCTTAAGCACCAGCAGCGTCAGAAAACCGATCAGCACCAATAACAACGCCGCGCCGATGGCGCTCATGCCCTGCTGTTTATTTACGGTCTGCATAGTATTTACCCCCCTCAATTTCCTTTATTTAATTCGTGAACCGATACGCCTCCATGAGATACCGCCGTTGGAACTGTCCCAATTCATCCAGATTAAAAACGCCTTGCCTACTAAATTTTGCTCAGGCACCGTGCCCCAGTAGCGGCTGTCGTTGCTGTTGTCGCGGTTATCGCCCATGACAAAATATTGCCCCGCCGGCACGGTAAACTCAAGCTCTAGGGACGGCTGCCCGCTGCGCAGTAAAATGGCGTGCTCCACCGTATTGAGCCGCTCCATGAGCAATTGCGCGCCGGTCATGCCCGCGCCCGCGCCCACACCGGTATAAACGCCGAGCGGCCGCTGCTCTACTTCCTGGCCGTTGATACGTAGCTTTTTTTGATAATATGTGATGTGATCGCCCGGCACGCCCACCACACGCTTGATGTAGTCGACGGACGGGTCGTTGGGATAGCGAAACACGATGACGTCGCCGCGTTGCGGACTATTCATCTCGACGATTTTTTTATTGATGACCGGCAAGCGCAGGCCATAGGTGTACTTGTTGACCAGGATAAAATCGCCGGTCAGCAGCGTCGGCATCATCGAGTTCGACGGAATGCGGAAAGGCTCGAAGATGAACGAGCGCAGCACCAGCACCGCCAGGATCACCGGGAAAAACGAGCGTGCGTACTCGACGATCAGCGGCTCCTTGACGGCCTGTGCGATTTTTTCCGCGTCCGCCCCTCCGCTTTGCAGCAGCCGCGCGCGCGCGCGGCGGCGCGGCGCATAGAACAGCGCGTCCGCCAGCCAGATCACGCCGGTCACCAGTGTGGCCAGCACCATTATCGTGGCAAAATCCAGATTCATTTGTTCTTTCCTACGTGCAACACCGCCAAAAACGCCTCTTGTGGAATTTCCACCGTGCCCACTTGCTTCATACGCTTCTTGCCCGCCTTCTGTTTTTCCAGCAGCTTGCGCTTGCGCGTGATGTCGCCGCCGTAACATTTCGCCGTCACGTTCTTGCGCAGCGCCTTCACGGTCTGACGCGCGATGATGTGCGCGCCGATGGCCGCCTGAATGGCCACCTCGAACATCTGGCGCGGAATGATGTCCTTCATTTTTTCCGTGAGTTCCTTGCCGCGCGCGTAGCTCTGGTCGCGGTGCACGATCAGCGACAGGGCATCGACGCGCTCGCCGTTGATGAGAATGTCGAGCTTGACCAGGCTGGAGGCCTGGAAGCGCACGAACTTGTAATCCAGCGAGGCATAGCCGCGGCTCACCGATTTCAGGCGGTCGAAGAAATCCATCACCATTTCATTCATGGGCAGCTCATAGCTCAACGCCACTTGGTTGCCCAAATATTGCAGATTTTTTTGCACTCCGCGCTTCTCGATGCACAGGCTGATGACGTTGCCCAGATATTGCTGCGGAACCAGAATATGCGCCTCGATGATCGGCTCGCGCATCTCGGCGATGTAGTTCGGTTCCGGCAGCTTGGCAGGGTTGTCGATGTGCAACACCTCGCCCTTGGTGGTGAGCACCTCGTACACCACAGTTGGCGCAGTGCTGATGAGACGCAGATTATATTCGCGCTCCAGACGCTCCTGCACGATCTCCATGTGCAGCATGCCAAGGAAACCGCAGCGGAAACCGAAGCCCAGCGCCTGCGAGGTCTCCGGCTCATAAAACAGCGCGGCGTCGTTCAAGCGCAGCTTGGCCAGCGCCTCGCGGAACGCTTCGTAATCCTCGCCGTCGATGGGAAACAGTCCGGCGAACACGCGCGGCTGCATGGGCTTGAAACCGGCCAACGGTGCGAGGGCGGGACGCTCCACGAGCGTCAGCGTGTCGCCCACCGGCGCGCCGTCGATTTCCTTGATGCCGGCGATGATGTAGCCCACCTCGCCGGCCTTGAGGACGCCCTGTTCGTGGCGTTTGGGCGTGAAGATGCCGACCTTTTCCACTTGATAGGTGCGGCCGGTGGACATCACCTTAATTTTATTTTTCGGCGCGACGCTGCCCTGCATGACGCGCACCAGCGAAATCACGCCTAGAAAATTATCGAACCAGGAGTCGATGATCAGCGCTTGCAATGGCGCGTTCACGTCGCCCTGCGGCGGCGGGATGCGCGCGATGATCGCTTCCAGCAAATCTGGCACGCCGAGGCCGGTCTTGGCGCTCACGCGCAGCGCGTCGTGCGCCTCAATGCCGATGATTTCCTCGATCTCCTTGATGACGCGCTCCGGCTCGGCGGCGGGCAAGTCGATCTTGTTCAGCACCGGCACGACTTCCAGGCCCTGCTCGATGGCGGTGTAGCAATTAGCCACGCTCTGCGCCTCGACGCCCTGCGCCGCGTCCACCACCAGCAACGCGCCTTCGCAGGCCGCCAGCGAGCGCGATACCTCGTAGGAAAAATCCACGTGGCCGGGCGTGTCGATGAAGTTCAGTAGATAATCGCTGCCGTCATGCGCCCGGTAATTGAGCGACACACTCTGCGCCTTGATGGTGATGCCGCGCTCGCGCTCCAAGTCCATGGAGTCCAGCACTTGCTCGGACATCTCGCGCGCGCTCAAACCGCCGCACAATTGGATGAAGCGGTCCGCCAGGGTGGATTTGCCGTGGTCGATGTGGGCGATGATGGAGAAATTGCGAATATGCCCGAGGTTGGTCACGATGCCTTCACTTGGTTACTTTAATTATTATACCCGAACTAGGCGGTGCAGCGCAGCCGTGGCGTGTACAGCATGACTAGACCGGCTGGGCGGCGAACGGCGCAGAATGGAACTCGATGCGCTATCCGAAATTGCCGGAATCTATAAGGCAAAAGCCAGCCTTGTGGCTGGCTTTTGCGGGGCGGAGCGGTCTAAGGCGACGGTTCCAACGAGAGTATGAACGTCGCCAGTTTCTCGATATCTTCGTCCGGCACGCGCGGCGAATAGGGCGGCATGACCGCCGCGCCCCAGCGGCCGGTGCCGCCGGTGTGTATCCACTTGACTAAGATATTGTGGGCGTCGGGATTATCTTTGTATTTTTTGCTGACGTCGCGCCAATTCGGTCCGATGATCTGGCGCTCGAATTTTTTGTCGTGGCAAGCGAAACAGCCGCTGGTTTGCGCCAGCGCCCGACCTTCCTCTAAGCTCAATGCCGCGCCGGCTTGCGCCGCCGGCTGTTCGCTTGGCGGCGCGGCGCTTTGCGGCTCGGCGGGCGGTTGCGCCGAAGGCGTGGCAGCGGGCGCCTGGGGGGCAGGAGCAGCCGCTTCAGGCGCGGGTGCGGGCGCAGGCGGCGGGCTTGGCGGTGCAGGTTGCTCCGACGCCGGAGCGGGAGCAGGCGTAACAGCGGTTTCTTCATCTTTGCCGCAAGCGGTTAGCAATACGGCAGCGGTTAGCGTAATGATCAAAACAGAATTTTTCATTTCATATCCCTCGAATTAACGCTTCTCAAAAAATCCCTTTAGATGATAAGTGATCCTCCAGACAAATCCCCTGCCCGCGCTACGCTTCAAGGCGTGGCGGGCGCGGGAGAATCGCCGCCCGGTCTTGCGGGCGAAGAGGGGGCTTGCGGATCGGGAGAAACGGGGCCGGGTTGAGGTTGTTCCGGAACCGCCGCCCCCGGCGGCGGTCCGGCCTCGATCCTTTCCGATTCCGTTTCCCATACGGACAACCCCAGAATCACCGCAATGACTATCATGAATAGCACTACGATGATTCCGATTACTACAAAATTTTTTCTACCTCGGGCATCTTCCATGATTTACTCCAAAGTTAGAATTTAAAAGCCTATTCGGCCGGAGCAGCTTCCCCTCCCGCCGGGGCTTCCGGGGCAGGCGCTTCAGGCGCCGGAGCGGCTTCCGGTGCAGGCGCGGCGGCTTCCGGCGCAGGAGCAGCGGCTTCAGGCGCCGGAGCGGCTTCCGGTGCAGGCGCGGCGGCTTCCGGCGCTGCCGGGGCAGGCGCCTCGGCGGCGTCTTCTTGCTTACCGCAAGCGGTCAAGGCGATTACCAGTAACGATGCAACTAAGATGGCTTGTTTCATTTTTAATATTCCTCGGTTAGTAACTTATGCGTTGCCGGCCCGATGCGTGAAATTAGACCGTGTGTAAAGTCTAGCAGATTTTTAAAAAGTTACATATCTTCGTAAAAATCTTCACAAAAATCGAAGATACGCGCCCGTAGCCGGCGGGCCGCGGAAAGGCAAACACAAGTTTTATCGCGCCAAGAGAGGTGTTTTGGAGTATCCCCGCCTGCCGCCCCGACGCGGTTCGTGCCGCACACCGGATGCCGGATATTTCTAATTATTTGTTTCTTTTGAACTATCTCCGCCATTGACGCTCGCCTGGGTGACCCGTTCGATCTGCGGGTCTTGCCAGGAGCCTTTGATAGTGTACTGATAACCGGCGATCTGCTCGATCTGTGGCTTGAACAGTTCCTTGGCGATGAACACCGCGGCGAGTCCGGCCGGTCCGCCGGCCAGCCCCCCCAGCAGCGGCAAACTGGCGCCGATCTGGGGTTTGACGGTGACGAGCTGGTCGTAATCCTTGGCGGCCAGGCCGGTGCGTCCGGCGATGTTGATGATGGCCGATGGGCCTTCCATGACCAGATCGTTGGTGTAGGCATTGCCGTTTTCCAGATTGAACCTTCCGGTGATGTGATCGAAGGCGAAACCCTTGGCGAACAAGTCACTGAAATCCAGCGTCAAGCGCCGCGGCAGGGCCTGCAAGCTGAGCAGGCCGAACACGCGCCCCGCGCCCGGCTCCACGTCCAGCAAACGGCCTTTTTCGATGTTCATGACCAGCGCACCGTTGAGGTTTTTCGCGGCGAAATCCATGGGCGCGCCGGGCCAGGAAGCGGTGAGGGTGAGATGCGCCTCGCCGCCTTCGATGACGGAGCTGTAGCCCAGCGCGCTGAGCGCCTTGCCCGCCTGTGCGCTGTTGATGACCAGCGAGAAGCTGGAAATTTGCCGGTCTTTCTCCACCACCAGCCACTCGCCTTGGCCGTCGATATTGAGCGTCGGCGACGCGAGCGTGAGCTTGTCGAAGTGCAGGCCCGCCGGACGCTTGCCGGCCTTTAGATTCAGCGCGCCCAGGTCGAAGTCACCGTATTTGAAACTGTTGCTGCTGACGGCAAGCGGCGGCGCGCGGCGCGGATCGGTGCTCTGCGCCGCGCGCTCCTGGTCGGGCGCTTTGGCGAGGTGCAGACGCTCGAAATCCATAACCCACACGGCGTTGTCGGCGTGCGGCAGATGCATGACACCCGCCACTTGCGCGCTGCTCAGCTGCACCGTCCACTCTTGCGCGGTCTTGGCAGCCTTGATTTGCGCGTCGGTCAGTTGCTGATTGAACGCCTCCAGCGCGCCGATGCGCACGTCGACGGCGTCGAGGCGTTGCTGAAAGCCGCCGTTGCCGCTCTTGCCTGACGCGGGCAGTACGTTATTCCACTCGCTCCAGGAAAAGCGCGGCAGGCTGCCGCTGACGCGCAGACCTTGCGCGGGCAGCGTCGCCGCGCCGCCGCCGAGATGCAATGCGCCGCGCCGCAGCTCCCAGGCGCCGCCCGGCGCGGCGTTCTTGACTTGCGCGGCTTCGAATGCGCCGCTCAGCCGGTCGCCGTAATGTATGCTCACGTTTTTCTGCGGCGCGTCTGTCCAGTCGGTCTTGACGCTGAACAGCAGCGCCTGCTCGGCGGGCTTGCCGAGCGGCTCCGGCAAATCCACCCCGGTGCCCTGCAAATCCGACGTCACGTTGAGTTCGCCGCTGACGACGTGCGCGGCGTCTTCGCGCAGGCGCAGCGCGGCCAACCATTCGCTCGCGCCCTTGAACCGGTCGGCCAAGGCAACCTTGAAATCGGGCGCGACTCTTTGCACGTGCTCGAACACCTGCTGCGGAGTCATCTTGGCGCGCGCATCGATCGACACCACCCTGCCCGCCGCATCGCTCTGCGTGGCCACCGCCATGCGCAGCTTTTGTTCCCACAGGGTGGCCGCGATGTCCTTGCCGGAAAAACTATTTTCCGTGAATTGCAGCGCGCCATTGACGTTGGTGAGCACGATGTTCTGATTTTTTTGCTCGCCGGCATAGCGTAGCGTGGTATCGACGAGCGCGAGCTTGCCCTGCACGCGGTTGGGCGTCGGCGACAGCGGCACAAGCAGATTGATATCCAGCACACTGCGCCCTTCCGCGCTTACACGATCGATGAATGCGCCGAATCTTTCCTTGAGTGGACTCTCCTTCACGAAGCGCAGCGCGTCGCCGCTTGCGCCGCGCACCTGCCCGACCACTTGCAAATGCGGTTCATCCACCGTCAAGTCGGCAATCGCGGCGTGCGCCTGCTGAATTTGCGCGTCGAATATTTTACCCGCGGCCACTTCGATTTCCAGCGCGCGTCCGCGGAACAGCACGCCGGCCTCCATCTCGCCGATCCACGGCCAGCCCGGCTCGTAGTCCAGCAACAGATCGGCGACGTTGAAACGCACTTCGAACTCGCCTTGGCCGTCGCTGAACGGAAAGTCGCTCAACCGCCCGCGCAGCAGCGCCGCGCCGGAGGTGACGCGCCCGCTGACCAGCGCGCGCTCCAGCCAGCGCGCGACGTCGGGCGCCATCACGCCGACCGGTAAATAACGCGAGGTGTTGGCGACGTTGCCGTTGTCGAAATTCACCGTAACGTCCAGCAGCGGCGCGGCGTTTTCACCCGCACTCCATTCGGCGGCGCCGCTGAGTTTGGCGTTGAGGTCGGCGTTTCTGAGCAGCAAATCCTTGGTGAAAACGCGCCAGCCGCTACCGGCCTGTTGCCAACTCACGCGGCCCACAACGGTGTCGATGCCGAGCGGCGCGCGGAAGACGCTGCCGAAGTCCAGTTTGACCAGGCGCGCGTCGAGATCAAACGTGCCGCCGCGCTCATCGGCGCGCAGCAAACCACCCATACCGGTCAGCGCCGGCCAGGCTTTCCAGGATCGCGTGTCGAGATCGGCCAGCCGCGTTTGCACATAAAATCTTCCGGCGCCTCCTTCCTGTCCAGGCGCCGCGTCCTGCACGCGCACGTACACGTCACGCAGCGCGCCGCGCGGACGCGCGGCGTGTAGCGCGTCGCGCGCGGCGGCGCCCAGGGCGCCGCTGGCCAGCAGCACGCCGTTGACGTCTTCCAGGCGCGCCGTGTCGATGCGCGCCTCCACGCGCGCCGCGTCCGCGGCGGTGATTTTCATCGTCATGGGCGGCGACGGCGTGTCGTCGCGCTTTACGATCAGGCGCGTGACGTCGAGCGTCCAGCCTTGCGCCGCGCGTTGCCAAAAAAGTTGTCCGTTGACGTGGTTGAACGTCTGCACTGGCGCGGCGCTTTCGTGCGCGGCGCGCAGGGCCAGCGCGCGCGTCGTCACGTCGCCTTCCAAGCTTTGCAGCGCACCGCCCTGCCACGCGCCCCACAATTGAAAATCGCCCACGCCGGTCAGCACGCTTATGTCCAGAAAAGCGGGCGGCGGCCACCACTGCGTGGGCTGCACGCCGGCGCCGCGCGCGTAAAATTCTCCGCGCCAGGCGCTCGGCTCGGTGAGCGCGCCGGTGAAGTCCAGCGCCGCGCTCAGGCGTTGGCCGGCGGCGCCGGGCGGACTGAGCGCCAGATCCACTTGATGGCGCTGGCCGCGGGTTTTCAAGCGCGCGTCGACGTCGGAAAAGCGCAGCGCCGGCGTTCGCTGCTGCTCGTCGCGCCACGCCACGACGCTGTCCTGCAAAGCCAGTTCCTTCTGCGCCAGCAGCCAGTCCAAAAATACCCCATTGGCTTCCGGAAAACCCTCGACCGTAATCGTGCCGTCGCTGTGACGCACCAAGGTGAGCGTCGTGCCGGAAACTTCCAGGCGGCCGCGCTCCAGGCGTCCGGTGCGCAGATAGCGGGGGATGTTGACGGCGACGCGCGCGGCGTCGATGCGCAGCAGCGGCTGTGAGGTGTGCTTGTCCAACACCGTTACGTCCTTGATCAACAGCACCGGACTCAGCCCGCGCCAATGCATCTCGATGGCGCCGAGCTTGAGCGGGCGCTCCAGCGCCGTGCTCAGGCGCTGCTCGATCTCCGCGCGGTGCTCGTTCACCATGGGTGTCAGCAGTCGCGACACACCTAGCAGCACGCCGGCCAGGATCACCAACGCCACCAGCGCGTACAGCAGCGTCGCGCGCAGGTAACGCCAAGTTCTCTGTATCAGGCGGCGGCTTTCCATAGTGCATTAACCGATAAATCACGGCCTCATGCGCGGCCGTCAATTGGACTGTGGATTTTGACTTTGGTTGTTTATGTTAACACGACATCAAACTGCTCTTGCGTGTACAAGGATTCCACCTGAAACTTGATAGGCTTGCCGATAAATTCCTCCAGCTCCGCGACGCTGGTGGACTCCTCGTCGAGCAGTAAATCCACGACTTCCTGGGCGGCCAACACCAGATATTTTTGCGCGTCGAATTGGCGCGCCGCGCGCAGGATTTCGCGGAAGATTTCGTAGCATACGGTCTCCGCGGTCTTCAGCGTGCCGCGCCCCTTGCACGCCGGGCACGGCTCGCACAACACGTTTTGCAGGCTCTCGCGCGTGCGCTTGCGCGTCATCTCCACCAGCCCCAGCGCCGACACGCCGCTGATGTGCGTCTTGGTGTGATCGCGCTCCAAACTTTTCTCCAGGGCGCGCAGCACTTGGCGTCGATGATTGGGGTCCTGCATGTCGATGAAATCGATGATGATGATGCCGCCCAGATTGCGCAGGCGCAGTTGCCGCGCAATCGCCTGCGCCGCCTCCAAGTTGGTGGTGAAAATGGTTTCTTCCAGATTGCGATGACCGACGAACGCGCCGGTGTTGACGTCGATAGTGGAGAGCGCCTCGGTCTGGTCGATGATCAAATAGCCGCCGGATTTGAGCTGCACCTTGCGCTCCAGGGCCTTTTGAATTTCATCCTCGACGCCGTACAGATCGAAGATCGGGCGCTCACCAGGATAATGCTCGATGCGCGGCGCGAGTTCCGCCATGAATTGCTCGGCGAACCTGAGCACGCGCTGATACGTCTCGCGCGAATCGATGCGCAGCTTCTCCACTTCTGCGCGCACCAGATCGCGCATGGTGCGCATCACCAGCGGCAGGTCTTCGTGAATGATGGTTTCCGCCGGTTCACCGCGCGCGCGCACTTCTATCGACGCCCACAGCTTGCGCAAAAACTCCATGTCGGCACGCAACTCCTCGGCGCTCGCGCCCTCCGCCGCGGTGCGGATGATGCACCCGCCGTCGTCGGTCTCGTCGACCAGCGCGCTCATGATATCCTTGAGGCGCTGGCGCTCCGCTTCGTCCTCGATTCTTTGCGAGATGCCGACGTGCCGCGCGGCGCCCGGCAAAAACACCAGATAGCGCGACGGGATGGTCATCTGCATGGTCAAGCGCGCGCCCTTGGCGCCGATCGGGTCCTTGACCACTTGCACCAGCACCTCCTGGCCCTCGTGCAGCAGCGTGCCGATGTCGGGCGGTTTTTTATTCTTAGCGTCGTTGCCTTCGCCTTCCGGCCACACGTCCGAGGCGTGCAAAAACGCTGCGCGCTCCAGGCCGATCTCCACGAACGCCGCCTGCATCCCCGGCAGAATGCGCGCCACGCGGCCCTTGTAAATATTGCCGACCAGCCCGCGCTTGCGGGTGCGCTCGATGGAGATGTCTTGCAGAACGCCGTTTTCCACCACGGCGACGCGCGTCTCGTGCGGAGTGACGTTGATGAGGATTTCGTTGCTCATGCCCGGAGCTTACCAGTGTTGTTTTTACTCCACTATACTGGAATCGGCCCCCGAATTAAAAATGTCCATGCCGAATTCACGCAGCAATTCCGCGGTCTCGAACAACGGCAGCCCCATCACGCCCGAATAACTGCCCTCCAGGCGGGTGATGAACGCCGCGGCACGGCCCTGGATGGCGTAGGCCCCAGCCTTGTCTTGCGGCTCGCCGCTGTCCCAGTAGGCGGCACGCTGCGCGGGCGTGAGCGCGGCGAAGGTCACGCGGCTGCGGCTAAGCCGCAGCGCCCGCCGCTCGTCCCGCACCAGCGCCACGGCGGTGAGCACTTCGTGCGTGCGCCCGGAGAGTTGCGCGAGCATGTCCAGGCCGTGCGCGCGATCCATGGGCTTGCCCAGCACGCGCCCATCCAGCACCACCACCGTGTCGGCCCCCAGCACCGGCGGCGCGTGCGGCGCGGCCACGCGCGCCCAGCCGGCCCGCGCCTTCTCCAGCGCCAGGCGCTGCACGTGCGCCGCAGGCGCCTCGCCGCTATCCCAGCGCTCGTCCACCTCGATTTCCACCACCTCGTAACGCACGCCGATCTGCGCCAACAATTCGCGGCGGCGCGGCGAGGACGAGGCGAGGTAGATAAAATCGATACTCACTAAGCTGATTTTAAATTTAGCTTAACGTAGGAATGCAGCTAGCTAAACCACTTCTTCTAAAACCTTTAGGCATTTATCCAGGCTTCGCGCATTGTTTCTGGCAGCGCTAATGTCCCATTTGTCATTAACAAATCTTTGCATTTCTGATAGATATAATTTTCCAACTTGAGCCGTAGACCCTTCATTAGGCACAAGATTAGTACGGACAAATCTATTTCTTGAATTTCTCGCCAAGTTAACTATCATAATTTTGGGATCCAAGATTCTCTCTGGATTGCCAGGTATATTTTTGGCATTTATTCCTAGATAACTAGCCAGTCCATTTCTGTCCGCCAACAGCCAGCTTTCTATCTCTCGCACCACGACTCGGAATAACATTTTTGGATGTTTATTTGGAAGCCATTTTGAAACTACGTTTGCTGGACAATTTTCATGGGTATCCATAAAATCAACCAATGCTAAATAGTAGCCTGCTTGCGCTGATGAATTAAAAGACCTGATCTTATTTTTAATATAGCCAGAACCTTTTTTCCCATAGGATGTTCCACAATCATGCCCCGCAACGCCAATAAGGCGTGCAGCGATAGCCGCATCCAACAAACCTTCGACCAGCGTATTAATTACCGCCATTAGTCAAAAACAAGATCGAGTTGATTAATATTAGATGGGGCTGATTTTGGCAAGATAACATCTGCAACTGTAAGTCCGCTTTCCAACTGCACTAATTCTTCTGGCGAGTCCAAGGGGGATCTGAACAGCGTGCCATCAGGGCTTGGCTCCAATCTTAGCACTTCTTTTCCATTGATTCCCGGGTCCAACAGCATCCCCTCCGAGTGAGTGCTCATAATTACTTGACGCTTAATCTTTCTATATGGACTTCCCCCGGTCTAGTGGACACCTCCAGCTTATAATTTGGACTTCCCCCGGTCTAGTGGACACCTCCAGCTTATAATTCGAGCATAGGAGGAAGATCCATGAGCAGTCAACGCTATTCACCGGAATTTAAAGACGAAGCAGTTCGTCAGATCGTCGAACGTGGCTATTCAGTAGCTGAAGTATCGCAACGTCTGGGAGTCTCCAGTCACAGCCTGTACAAATGGGTCAAGGCGGTAAAACCGGACAAGACAGAGCAGCACGCGGCCGAACTGGTCGAGACCAAGAGCGAGGTGCTTCGACTTCGAGCTCAGCTTCGACGCACGGAAGAGGAGCGTGACATCCTAAAAAAGGCCGCCGCGTACTTTGCCAGGGAGCCCGGGTAAAGTACGTGTTCATCAACGAGCATAGAGACGAATTCGGTATCGCGACGATGTGCCGGGTGCTTTGTGTGTCGCGTAGCGGCTTCTACCAATGGTTG